>NZ_JAWOVZ010000008.1:0-181215 GCF_033340175.1 Vibrio sp. 1557
CTGAAACTCAGTATGTTGTTTAAGAACTGAACAACATGGGGCTACCATGTCTTCTCATCGAATTAAGCAACAAAGCCGGAAAAAAATGAGCCACAGCCAAAGTCGCCAGAAAAAGCCCCAGTGAAATAACCCAGCAGCGTGCTGGTAAAGATTTAAGTAAGTTTGTCATCTTCTTAGTACTCTCAAAGTGCACGGGCGGTGCACAATCAAATCATGTATCAGCATGTTAGTTCTCAAAAAGTGCTCTAGTGGTTTGCTCGGCCATAATCTCGCACACAGGACATTTAAGCTGAATGCGCTGTTGAGATACCGTCAAATACAGACTGCCGCATCGACACCGGTGTAAGGATGCAAGCTGTGATCTTAAATCACGAGCTAGAACCCAACCTTCATTGATGGTCAGTTTTTTCCAGGGGATCTCAGCTGGAAGATCTGCCTCTTCTCTTGCAACCAAGTACGCATCGTAAGCCTTCATCAAAGCATCGATATTTAATTGCTTGTAGACATTATCACCACCAATATTGACATAAAGCGCCATCAGCAGGGAGCCTTCAACTAGGGCTCTTCTGCTTTTAACGATGGCATCAGATTCTGGCAATTGACCAGGACAAGGTGACTTGCCAGTCACTTCTTTGTGCAGCCTTCTGATAATGTGGATTGGCAAACCTGTATCGAGCGCGATAATGGTCGTTCGAAATCCGTATTTAATAAGCAGCGAGGCTCGGGTAAACAACTCACTTTTGGACAGGTTATCAATCATGCATCCCCCTTGTTGTTTAGGGTTGATAATAAATAAGCGATTCTTGGGATGCCTGTGCCTTTGCTCTTCACCATCTCAATCAGTTGGCTTTGGTTACCCCTTGGTTGAAACAGCATGAATGATGAGGTCGCCACTCGTTGCAGGTCGTCAACTCCAGCATTAATCAGCGCATCAACCACATCGCGTGTAAGTCCAAAGCGCAAGACTGCCTCTTGCGGATCAATGCGCGCCAATTCCCGTGCTGCGTGTAGGTATGCCAAATTTAATTGATAGAAGTCTTGTTGATTGGTTGTCATTGACGGACCTCCAGTTCATGTAAAATATTGCGATAGATAGAAAGCACTCTTTGCCCATACCAGCGTGCACGCTCTTCGTTCCAACTGTGATAGCGGCCTATGCCAAGCTCTAAATCGTTTGGTGAAGACTTGATTGCTTCGGCCAAAATACTGGAGCCGACAGTAAGGTTGGTGATGGGGTCTAGCAGTTCATCTGCTGAGCTCACTCGATGCCCATGCCAATGCAAATTGATTTGCATAAGGCCAATATCGAGCTGGTATTTTTCACTCTCTTGGAGTGCCTGGTTTAACAGTTGCTCCGCTTCTGTCTTAGATTTGGCGTAGGTTGCGTGTGAACCATTGCGAATTGCGTATGGCCATGGACTAGTCATGTTAAGACCTCGATGTGAGGCTGACTCAGCCAAGGCAACGGCGTAGAGCATGACTGGATCAATACCAACACTTTGTGCTGCTTTTTCCCACTGATAGCCCGGAAACGCATAGACTGAAGTGCTTGCGGACATGGCTATCACTAGGGCAACGGTTTTTGCTTTAATCGTTTTCATTTTTGTCCTCTAATTCATTTCCGAGAAACGCCTGAATGGCTTTCGGGCTTATTCTTTTTAAAGGCACTGCGCTAAAATTGGCGATGCCTCTCGTGTAAACTTGTGCCGCTTTTGACCAGTCACCCACGGCAACAGGCGCTTGCATATCAAATCCTTTTTGCTGGTTCTGATGGTCGGCAATACCCTGTAATAGCCTTGGGTATTCACCCACTTCGCCCCGCAGCAAGTAAGCCTGGTAGCGTGTTAAAAACTCTTTTTGCTTAAAGGGGTATTCCCTGTCATCAACCTTGCAGAGTTCAACCCATCCACCCATATCTGAAATCACGCGGTGGATAAGCGCATCGTCAAACATCACTGATGTCCAAGCGCCAACCTGACGAACAGCCTTGTCAACTTTGTTCCAAGCAACCATGGCTCTTGAACCCGAGTTGCCGTCGATATGCTTGATGACGTCAGCGGGCTTTGGAAAAAATTGCCCTGTATCCGGTGATTGAATATGCCGAGTTAGACCGATTCGCACATCTTCAATGCTATAAGCACGAAGGGCTTCAAATGCGATGGATAGCAATTGTGGTGATACGCTTTTGCCATACATGGCCCAAGCGGCTCCCCAAACTTCAGCAAACTCGCGTTTATCAACCTCCTGCACTTGAACGAACCTCCCGAATACCTGGTCCGGCCCAGCTTTCAGCAATGCGGCGATTGCTTTCTTCAATATTCAATTGGTGATTGCTGCCCTTTAGGCTCGTCGATGATTGCTGTACTTCATCAATGCGAACGTACTCGTCTTCCCATTGCCGGTTTAAAAGCCAGTTATGTGGCATAGGGGTCTTAGTCCGATCTTGATACTGCAATCGGTTATCTCGTTGCTCTTTCCAGCGTGTTAGCACTTCCAAGGCGAGTTCATGGTCTTCATTGAGGCCCATGCGTAGCCATTCTTCTTTGGCTTTCGCTTTTTTTTCTTTGCGTATTTGTACATCCCAGAAGTCTTCAAACTGTATGTGGTTAACAGTTTTAACTGTTGGTTTATTGCTTCTCTCAGAGTCATCCGACCGTTGAGAGTCCCTTACCGGGTTGCCATCAGGCATAAACAATGATGAAAATTCTTCTGGAAGCCGAGCTTGAAAAGCGGCAAGAGATTTCAAAAGTGATGCCATACCAATGAAGTCGGCAGGTACATCTTTAAGCAACCGAAAGGCTGCTTTACCTTGGTTTGGGTTTTCGATTGGGTTGTGCTTCAGAAAGCTCCGAATCAAAGTCCAACCGGATTCCTCGCAACGAATGAGGAACTGATCTTGTTCTAACTCATTTAGAGCCTTGGCAACCTGTTGCTCATCACAGTTCAAGTCAGAAGCAACGTAACCAATCGGCAATCGAAAGCAGCCAAGCAAATTACAATGTGGGCATGTAAGCAAATACAGTCCTAGCAACTTCGCTGAGTCACTCCAGGACAAAACATTTTGCTTTAGCCAAAAGCGGGTATAGACCTTGCCATAATCACGCATGGAGGTACTCGCTTCTGTGTTTACGTAATATGCTGACCATTACTTGCCCTTAATCCTACTGGTTACTGGCTTTCAGCTCGCTTGGGCATTCGGGGTAGATGTCCGGTCTTAACTGAGATCGGGTTACCTGTCCTTGCGTAGCTTGTTCGATGGGTAAAACGAATTCAGCGGGAACACGCCCTGATTTATTCAACCAAAACCAGACGTTTTGCTGCTTTGAGTTGATGGCTCGTGCTAATGCTGATTGCCCGCCGACCAAGTCAATGGCACGGCGGAGATGTTTTTGTGTCGTGTTGAACACTTCCATACCGTCTCCTGTTACAATAATAACTGTTACAAGATTGAATGTTACAGTTTAAACTGTAGTTAAGTCAACAGTTAAAATTGTTGAAAGGCTACAGTTTTATTTGTAGAATACGGGCTTATGAAAACTTTATCCGAACGACTAAACCATGCCTTGCAGCTTACTGGGGTGACTCAGTCTGAGTTGGCTCGTCGCATTGGTATCAAACAGCAGTCGATCAGCCAGATTTGCTCTGGTAAATCGGCTAGGTCTCGTTACACCATGCAGATCGCGGAGGCGCTTCGCGTGAATGCTCATTGGCTCGCCACAGGTGATGGCGAGATTGGCTTGGGGGTCGGTAATGTAGAAGTCGGGCCTGATATTAAGGGAAGAATTCCTCTTATTAACTGGGTTCAGGCCGGTGATTGGACTGAAATAGCGGAGGGATTTGCCCATGAAGATGCTGAGGAGTGGCGTGAAGTCACTGGGAAAGCACATGAGGGTTGTTTCGCACTTCGCGTAAAAGGCGACAGTATGGAAAATCCAAGCGGAAAAAAATCCATACCTGAGGGAGCAGTGATCGTTGTTGATCCTGAGTTACCTTACTCTTCAGGTTCATTGGTTGTTGCGCGTTTGGATGATTCGAAAGAAGCAACCTTTAAGCAGTTGGTCATTGACGGTGAACAGAAGTTCCTAAAACCTTTGAACCCCCAATACCCTGCAATACCGATCAACGGCAACTGCACCATCATCGGTGTAGTACGACAAGCTATCATCGATTTCTGGTAGCGAAGGAATTTGTGGTTTAGCCACAGTTGTTCATGAGCTGAAGAAGCAACGATTGCAAACAGCTACAACTGAGCATTGGCGCACGCTGAGAGTAAATGGTAACCGATTAGATAACCATTGATTGTTTATAAAGTCAAGATCAGCGAAAATAGCGGCCAATTACGATTAACACGACGGATTTGACAAGCGAAGAACTGAAAAGAGAGTACTTCCAAAAGTGTGTACAAATCCGTGTACAAACTAAAAGAATTTATACATGGCAAACCAAGATTTTCTCAATGAAATCAATAAGCGAAGGACCTTTGCTATCATCTCTCACCCGGATGCGGGTAAAACCACCATTACTGAAAAAGTCCTTTTATTCGGAAACGCGATCCAAAAAGCAGGTACGGTTAAAGGTCGTGGTAACGCACAGCACGCAAAATCAGACTGGATGGAAATGGAAAAAGAACGTGGTATCTCGGTAACCACTTCTGTAATGCAGTTCCCTTACAATGACTGTCTGGTAAACCTACTTGATACGCCTGGACACGAAGACTTCTCGGAAGATACATACCGTACGTTAACGGCAGTAGACTCGTGTTTGATGGTTATCGATGCGGCGAAAGGTGTCGAGGATCGTACACGTAAGCTGATGGAAGTAACGCGTCTGCGTGACACGCCAATCGTAACCTTCATGAACAAACTTGACCGTGACGTTCGTGATCCAATGGAAGTATTGGACGAGGTAGAAAACGAGTTGGGCATGATGTGTGCGCCAATTACATGGCCAATCGGCTGTGGTAAAGAATTTAAAGGTGTGTACCACATTCACCGTGATGAAACGATTTTATACGAATCAGGTCACGGTCATGAGATTCAAGAAGTTCGAATCATCAAAGGTCTCGATAACCCAGAGCTTGATGAAAAAGTTGGTGCAGGCCTTGCGGAAAGTGTTCGAGAAGAGCTTGAGCTTGTTATGGGTGCTTGCCCTGAGTTTGATTTGGAAATGTTCCTAACAGGTGACCTGACGCCAGTTTACTTCGGTACTGCATTAGGTAACTTTGGTGTGGATCATATGCTAGACGGTCTAACTGAATGGGCTCCAGCGCCGAAAACTCGTCAAGCGGTTGAACGTGAAGTTGAAGCGACTGAAGAGAAGTTCTCTGGTTTCGTATTTAAGATCCAAGCGAATATGGACCCAAAACACCGCGACCGTATCGCATTCATGCGTATTGTATCGGGCACTTACACGCAAGGTATGAAGATGAACCACGTTCGTCTTGGCAAGCAAGTGAGTATCTCTGATGCAGTAACCTTTATGGCTGGTGACCGTGCACGTGCAGAACACGCTTACGCCGGTGACATCATTGGTCTACACAACCACGGCACTATTCAGATTGGTGATACCTTTACGCAAGGTGAATCACTGAAGTTCTCTGGTATTCCGAACTTCGCTCCGGAACTATTCCGTCGTATTCGCCTGAAAGATCCACTAAAGCAGAAGCAGCTTCTCAAAGGTTTGGTTCAGCTATCAGAAGAAGGTGCGGTACAGGTATTCCGTCCTCTACAGAACAACGATCTGATCGTTGGTGCCGTTGGTGTACTTCAGTTTGATGTTGTTGTGGCTCGTTTGAAGTCTGAGTATAACGTTGAAGCGATTTATGAAGGCATTAACGTTGCAACTGCGCGTTGGGTTGAGTGTGGTGATGCGAAGAAACTGGATGAGTTCCAACGCAAGAATCAAGCGAACTTAGCATTGGATGGTGGTGATAACCTAACGTATATCGCTCCAACAATGGTTAACTTAAACTTAGCGAAAGAGCGTTTTCCTGACGTTGATTTCCGTGCGACACGTGAGCACTAATTTGCGCGGTTAGGGTAAGCCGTAACGCAAACTAGATTTTAAAACGCCCTTGGCTATAAACTTAGCCAAGGGCGTTTTTATATAAGGATAAGATATGAATTGGTTTAAACGTGGGCTAAAGCGTTACGACAACTGGTGTAAAGAGATGGGGTTAACTCCCGATCAGAAACGCAGTTGTGTCCCATATCGAAAAGACCCTGCCCATCAAACTGAAGAGAAGAGTGAAGCCCAACCATCCTCTGATTTTCTGCCCGCAGATACAGATCAAAAGCGTCAAGATGAAGCTCTTTGATACGCACTGCCACTTTGATTTTGATGTGTTTCAAGATGACTTTGCGCATCAACTTGAGCTTGCTCAAACGCAAGGCGTCGCAAGAATTTTGATTCCTTCCGTCGGTCCGCAAAACTGGGCTCGTATTCAAACTTTGGCAGAGCAACATGCCAATTTGTATTATGCGCTCGGCTTTCATCCGTATTTTCTTGAAGATAACGTTGAGCAGCACCTTACAGAGCTAGAAGGCTATCTAAATCAAAAAGGACCACAGTGCGTAGCAATAGGAGAGTGTGGTTTAGATTTTGCCATTGATGTTTATCCACAGTTGCAAGAAAAGATACTTGAAGTTCAATTTGAGCTGGCTAGACGCTTCGAACTCCCAGTTATTTTACATAGCCGAAAAGCGCACAATCGCCTCATTCAAATGGTGAAATCGGCGAATCTCCCTAGAGGTGGTGTGCTACACGCTTTTTCTGGGAGTTATCAGCAAGCCATGGAGTGGGTCAAATTAGGTTTTTTTATCGGTGTAGGAGGAACGATTACCTACCCAAGAGCCAAGAAAACACGCGACGCAATTCAAAAATTACCACTCGAAAACCTAGTAATCGAAACAGACGCACCAGATATGCCTATACTTGGATATCAAGGGGAGTCAAATCACCCAGCCAAACTCATTCACGTCTTTAATGAGCTCGTAGAGTTGCATAACGGCCGAAAGCAATCGATTGCCTCTCAACTGTGGAAAAATAGCAATTTTGCTTTCTCGATATGTGAATAAAATCTAAAGATGTGGTTTGAAATCGAAAACGTTTTCCTGCTTATTGTGAATTAACTCACAAAGCTGGTTGAATCAATCATGAATCTTATAGGAAAGTGTGAGGCTGGCATTACTTTAATTGATTCTGCATGAGTATAATTGCCCCCGCTTTATAGCTCCATTTTGTAACACGCCAATAAATAACTTATAAGGAAGTCATAAACTATGAGCCTGTTTATGAGCCTAATCGGTATGGTAGTGCTTCTTGCGATTGCAGTGGCATTTTCTAACAACCGAAAAGCTATCAACTTTAGAACTGTGGGTGGCGCATTCGCTATCCAATTCGCATTAGGTGCATTTGTTCTGTATGTACCTTGGGGCCGTGATCTACTAAACGGTTTCTCTTCAGGTGTTTCTAACGTTATCAACTACGGTAACGATGGTTCATCATTCCTGTTCGGTGGTCTTGTTTCTGACAAGATGTTCGAAGTATTCGGCGGCGGCGGTTTCATCTTCGCATTCCGTGTTCTTCCTACACTGATCTTCTTCTCTGCACTGATTTCAGTTCTTTACTACATTGGCGTTATGCAATGGGTTATCAAGATTCTTGGTGGCGCACTACAAAAAGCGCTAGGCACTTCTCGTGCGGAATCAATGTCAGCTGCTGCTAACATTTTCGTAGGTCAAACTGAGGCACCTCTAGTTGTTCGCCCATTCGTTCCAAAAATGACTCAATCAGAGCTATTCGCGGTAATGTGTGGTGGTCTAGCTTCTGTTGCTGGTGGTGTACTAGCTGGTTACGCATCTATGGGTGTTCCACTAGAGTACCTAGTTGCGGCATCATTCATGGCAGCACCTGGTGGTCTACTGTTCGCTAAAATCCTTCACCCTGAGACTGACCAGCCTCACGAAAGTATCGAAGAAGCGATGGACGGCGGTGACGACAAACCAGTTAACGTAATCGACGCAGCTGCGGGCGGTGCGGCTTCTGGTCTACAACTTGCGCTTAACGTAGGTGCAATGCTAATCGCATTCGTTGGTCTAATCGCGCTAATCAACGGTATGCTAGGTGGCATCGGTGGTTGGTTCGGCATGCCAGAACTAACACTAGAGCTAATCCTAGGTTACGCGTTCTCTCCACTAGCATTCCTAATCGGTGTTCCATGGGCAGAAGCTGTAACAGCTGGTTCATTCATCGGTCAGAAAATCGTAGTGAACGAATTCGTTGCTTACTTGAACTTCACACCATATCTAGGTGAAAACGCTCAAGTAATCGCGGCAACTGGTGAAGTAATGTCTGAGAAGACAACAGCTATCATCTCATTCGCACTATGTGGTTTCGCGAACCTTTCTTCTATCGCGATTCTACTTGGTGGTCTAGGTAGCCTTGCACCAAACCGTCGTAGTGACATCGCTCGCATGGGTGTTAAAGCAGTTCTTGCAGGTACGTTGTCTAACCTTATGGCAGCGACAATTGCAGGCTTCTGCTTAAGCCTTGCAGCACTATAATTAGAATCGGTTCTTAATATATAGACGCCGTTTTACATCATGCCCTGTAGCAAGAGATTGCTGCGGGGCATTTTTCGTTTTTCGGGCTCCAAAATTTCATCGGGTGTTTGCCTTAGTCGAGGTATTACGCAGTCAATGGAATAGGGGCTAGGAAATTTTGAGATACAAACCGTTTGCGCTCTATTTGGTGCTACAGTTTTGCGGTGAAACTCTATAATGTATTAATCACAGGATAGTGGTTAAGCTTGATTCTTAATCACGTAATGAATATTACATAATCGATGGGCAAATGAATTGCCCTGCAATATCAGATCTAATAGGCGTTTTGCTTTGTGATGTGATATTAAAGACACCGCAATCATAGATTGTTGTGCCATAGGCCAAACTGGTACTGTGCGGTGACAAGGATAGCAATTGGCATATGATAAATTTTCGCTGTATATGCCGAGTCTTCAGGGAACCAAGTCCGTTCATTAATAGACTGTTTAGCCATTTACTCACATTGTCTCGACTTGTTGATTATAGTTAAAGACGTGATGTAAGGCTGAGTAGTGAATTTTTTGAATATTGATCGGAGATAGAAATGAGCGATTTAAAAGCAGCAGCGCTACGTGCACTTAAACTTATGGACCTAACTACGTTGAATGACGATGACACTGATGCAAAAGTGATCTCACTATGTCATGACGCGAAAACAGCAGTAGGCAACACAGCTGCAATTTGTATTTACCCTCGCTTTATTCCTATTGCTAAGAAGACACTTCGTGAGCAAGGTACGCCAGAGGTTCGTATTGCAACAGTAACGAACTTCCCACATGGTAACGACGACATTGAAATCGCAGTTGCTGAAACAAAAGCGGCGGTTGCTTACGGTGCAGACGAAGTTGACGTAGTTTTCCCTTACCGCGCGCTAATGGCGGGTGATGAGAAAGTAGGCTTCGAACTAGTTAAGCAATGTAAAGAGGCTTGTGGTGATATTCTTCTTAAAGTGATCATCGAAACGGGTGAACTAAAAGAAGAAGCACTAATCAAGAAAGCATCTCAAATCTGTATTGAAGCAGGTGCTGACTTCATTAAAACTTCAACTGGTAAAGTGCCAGTAAACGCAACACCAGAATATGCACGCATGATGCTTGAAGTGATTCGCGACATGGGTGTTGCAGAAACTGTTGGTTTCAAGCCAGCAGGTGGTGTGCGCACTGCTGAAGACGCAGCTGCATACCTAGCAATGGCTGACGAAATCCTAGGTGACAACTGGGTTGATGCTCGTCACTACCGTTTTGGTGCGTCTAGCCTGCTAACCAACCTACTAAATACATTAGAAGTATCGGACGACGTCGCTGATCCAACAGCGTACTAATTCCAATAATACGTCTGAACGGTAGCACCTAAACGGGTGCTACCAAACCTCTTCTATCCTACTACAACCATGGCTCAAAAGAGCTTGGGAGGCACTAATGTATTTACCACAAGAAATCATTCGTAAAAAACGTGACGGCGAAGTCCTAACCGCCGACGAAATCAACTTCTTTATTCAAGGCGTAGCGAACAACACGGTATCTGAAGGTCAGATTGCGGCGTTTGCTATGACGATTTTCTTTAATGAAATGACCATGGATGAGCGCATCGCCTTAACGTGTGCAATGCGTGATTCGGGCATGGTTATCGACTGGAGCCACATGAACTTCGGTGGTCCAATTGTCGACAAACATTCAACCGGTGGTGTGGGTGACGTAACTTCTTTAATGCTTGGCCCAATGGTGGCAGCGTGTGGCGGTTTCGTACCTATGATCTCTGGCCGCGGTCTTGGTCATACAGGCGGTACGCTGGATAAACTTGAATCTATCCCTGGTTACAACATTACGCCGAGCAATGATGTTTTTGGTCAGGTAACCAAAGACGCTGGTGTGGCGATCATCGGTCAAACTGGTGACCTTGCTCCTGCGGATAAGCGTGTTTACGCGACTCGTGATATTACCGCAACGGTAGACAATATCTCCCTGATTACGGCGTCGATCCTTTCTAAGAAACTGGCGGCGGGTCTGGAATCGCTAGTGATGGACGTAAAAGTGGGTTCAGGTGCATTTATGCCAACTTACGAAGCGTCTGAAGAGCTAGCAAAATCAATCGTTGCGGTAGCAAACGGTGCTGGCACTAAGACTACGGCAATTCTTACGGACATGAATCAAGTATTGGCGTCTTCAGCGGGTAACGCAGTAGAAGTTCGTGAAGCGGTTCGTTTCTTAACAGGTGAATACCGTAACCCTCGTCTACTTGAAGTGACCATGGCTTCATGTGCTGAAATGTTAGTACTTGGCAAGCTTGCTGAGAACACAGAAGACGCACGCGCAAAACTGATGGAAGTGCTGGATAACGGCAAAGCGGCTGAGTGCTTCGGCAAGATGGTTGCCGGCTTAGGCGGCCCCGCGGACTTCGTAGAAAACTACGACAACTACCTAGAAAAAGCAGAAATCATCAAGCCAGTTTACGCAACAGAAACGGGCATTGTCTCTGCAATGGATACACGTGCTATCGGCATGGCTGTGGTTGCTATGGGTGGTGGTCGTCGTGTTGCTACTGATGAAATCGACTACGCAGTTGGTTTCGACCAGTTCATCCGCCTAGGTGAGGTCGCAGACAGTGATAAACCTCTTGCGGTCATCCACGCTCGCACTGAAGAGCAATGGGAAGAAGCGGCAAAAGCACTGCGCAGTGCAATCAAAGTAGGTGGTGAATACACACCAACTCCAGAGGTTTACCGCCAAATTCGTGCAGAAGATATCTAATAGAACAAGTAATTACACAAGGCCTACTCAACCATAATAAAAAGCCGAGTGGGCCTAAGGAACGAGCAATGAAAAGAGCATTTATTTTAGTACTAGACTCATTCGGTATCGGTGCAACTGCCGACGCTAAAGAATTTGGTGATGTAGGTTCAGACACACTAGGTCACATCGCTGACCAATGTGAAAAAGGCTTAGCAGATAACGACAATCGCCAAGGTGCACTTCGCCTTCCAAATCTATCGAAACTTGGTTTGGCAATGGCGCATAAAGAATCGACAGGTCGCTTCGCACCTGGACTAGACGCAGACGCTGAAATCATTGGTGCATACGGTCATGCAGCAGAGCTTTCTTCAGGTAAAGACACGCCGTCTGGTCACTGGGAAATCGCAGGTGTTCCTGTTCTGTTTGACTGGGGTTACTTCACTGACAAAGCAAACAGCTTCCCGAAAGAATTGACTGACCGCATTCTTGAGCGTGCAGGTCTTGACGGTTTCCTAGGTAACTGTCACGCGTCTGGTACTCAAGTTCTTGACGATCTTGGTGAAGAGCACATGAAGACTGGCAAACCAATCTTCTACACGTCTGCTGACTCTGTATTCCAAATCGCATGTCACGAAGAGACTTTCGGTCTAGACCGTCTACTAGAGCTTTGCCAAATCGCACGTGAAGAGCTAGAAGATTACAACATTGGTCGTGTTATCGCGCGCCCATTCGTTGGTGCTGGTAAAGGTCAATTTGAGCGTACAGGTAACCGTCGTGATCTTTCTGTAGAGCCACCATCAGCAACGGTTCTTCAGAAGCTCGTTGATGAGAAGCAAGGCAACGTGGTTTCTATTGGTAAGATTGCTGATATCTACGCAAACTGCGGCATCACTAAGAAAGTGAAAGCGACAGGTATCCCTGCATTGTTCGAAGCAACGCTAGAGCAAATCAAAGAAGCGGGCGACAACACGATCGTATTCACTAACTTTGTAGACTTCGACTCAGCTTACGGTCACCGTCGTGACGTAGCGGGTTACGCAGCGGCACTTGAGTACTTCGATGGTCGCATCAATGAAGTGCTAGAGATTATGGAAGAAGACGATGTGCTTATCCTAACGGCAGACCACGGCTGTGACCCAACATGGCCAGGTACTGACCATACTCGTGAGCACATCCCAGTATTGGTTTATGGTCAAAAAGTACCAGCTGGTTCTCTTGGCCGCCGCGAAACATTCGCAGATATCGGTCAAACATTGGCAAGTTACTTCGGTACTTCTCCAATGGATTACGGTAAGAACTTCCTATAATTAGTTAGGTTTTTGAAAACTAGGAGCTTGATTGCTCCTAGTTTTATGTTTGCAGTATGTAAATGCTGCTTGTCGGAAATGAGAATACTCTGGCTTATATCGCCTTAAGCGCGGAGCGCTAGAGAAAGGTTAAGGAAAAGAAAATGGCAACTCCACATATCAATGCTGAAATGGGTGCATTTGCAGACGTCGTACTGATGCCTGGCGATCCACTACGTGCAAAATACATCGCAGAGACTTTCCTTGAAGATGTCGTTCAAGTGTGTGACGTTCGTAATATGTTTGGTTACACAGGCACATACAAAGGCCGTAAGATCTCGGTAATGGGCCACGGTATGGGTATCCCATCATGCTCGATTTACGCGACTGAACTAATCAAAGACTTCGGCGTGAAGAAAATCATCCGTGTTGGCAGCTGTGGCGCAGTGAATGAAGACATCAAAGTGCGTGATGTTGTGATCGGCATGGGTGCATGTACTGACTCTAAAGTGAACCGTATCCGCTTTAAAGGTCATGACTTCGCGGCAATCGCAGACTACAACATGGTTCGTGCGGCAGAAGACGCTGCAAAAGCTCGCGGTATTGACGTTAAAGTTGGTAACCTATTCTCAGCAGAGCTTTTCTACACGCCAGATCCAGAAATGTTCGATGTAATGGACAAGTACGGCATTGTTGGTGTTGAAATGGAAGCGGCTGGTATTTACGGTGTTGCGGCAGAATACGGTGCAAAAGCTCTGACAATCTGTACGGTTTCTGATCATATCAAGACTGGCGAACAGACTACATCTGACGAGCGTCAAACGACATTCAACGACATGATGCTAATCGCACTAGATTCAGTATTGCTTGGTGACGAAGAGTAAGCGACGAAGAGTCATTCTATTTTTCGCTCTCAAGAGCTAAAAAAAACAGCCCGCACATTGCGGGCTGTTTTTATATGAGTTATTAGCGCTACCTAGTTACTTGGTTAGCAGCAGGTTTGGCGCTTTTTTACGACGTATCGGTTGTCGACGTAAAATCAAGATGAACAACATACCACAGACAAAGCTCATTAAGACCATCATGTACATATAACGATCGCTCTTGCGATAGTGGTGGTCAGAAATAGCCGTCACCCGGCCCGTCTCAAAGGTCACGCGAACAAAACCGATAAGCGCACCATCTGCAAAAACTGGTTCAACCAACTGCTGGCGACCAATGGAAGCTGTTGCCAAAGGCGTATCCAGGCCAAGAACTTCGCGTACCGATAATGCCTCTTCACTAGACGCTAAACGTACACCCTGTGCATCGTAGATTGTTGCATCAAACACTAAACGGTCTTGTGCTAGCTGGTTTGTTAGCTGAAGTAATCGTTCTTGATCTTTAGTTAAAATCATCTCACTGGCAGAAAGAGACGCCTGTGAAATCAAAACTTTGGTGAGCGTTTCAAGCTGTTGTGCTTGAATTTTCTCATTACCCTTACTGATCACAACACTGTTTTTTATTGTGATAAACAACATCACACACAGTAGGATTAGTGCCAGAATTCTTAGGGCATTCCTTACTGAGAACAAAGATTCACTCATGCTCTTTACTCATCCATTTAAAATAAAACAAAGACTTGCCTTTTTAGTTTGTTGAGGTAACGTTTTAGCAAAGTCATAAGGGATTATATACATGGACGCGTCAAAAAGCTTGCCTATCAGAAAACATACGACACTTTTAAAACGATTACCCGAGACTCGATTTGCCTCCCAATTAGATAAAGCAAAAGCAAACTGGATCGTATTTGCTGAGTACCTTTCGCCAAGTCACTTCGAAGACATTGATTTCTTCACCGGCTTTTACAACCCGATACTAGAAACGTGGAAAGTTGGCCAATATGAAGTAGCCCTGATGGCCGGAGAGTTGACTCCTCAACATGAAACGATCTTACAAAGTCTCAACCTAGATTACGCCTCGCTTAATGAAGTGCCCGATCTATCAACCCAAGGGTTGATTGTATTTGATATGGATTCAACGGCGATCCAGATAGAGTGTATTGATGAAATCGCGAAACTGGCAGGAGTAGGGGATGAGGTCGCTGAAGTCACTGAACGTGCCATGCAAGGTGAGCTGGATTTTGAGCAAAGTTTACGTCAGCGAGTTGGTAAGCTCAAAGGTGCCGATGAATCAATTCTTGAACAAGTTCGTTCCCAGTTACCATTCATGCCGGACTTTGAAGCGCTAATTGCGACGTTGAAAGCCTTGGGCTGGAAAACAGCGATTGCTTCCGGTGGTTTTACTTACTTCTCTGATTACATCAAAGATAAAGTCGACTTAGATTTTGCTCGCTCCAATCAATTAGAAATTATTGACGGCAAACTCACGGGTAACGTACTTGGTGATGTGGTAACGGCGCAGATGAAGTCTGACATTCTAGTGGAACTGGCGGATGAATATGAAATTGAGCAGCACAACACGGTTGCTGTCGGTGATGGCGCTAATGATCTTGTGATGATGTCGGTGGCAGGATTAGGGATTGCGTATCACGCAAAACCAAAAGTGGAAGCTCAAGCGCAATCTGCGATTCGCTTTGCTGGGTTGGGCGGTGTGCTCTGTATTTTATCTGGCGCATTGGTGAAGCAGCAAAAGGTTAGCTGGAAAGCTAAACCTTAACCATCCATTCAAAAACACCGCCAGAAAGGCGGTGTTTTTTTTTCAATTTGGTATGGCTTTGAATTTACTCGGTTAACTCCAATCTAATTACAACCTCTTCAGTAATGTCTTCAAATTCACTGTAACCAACGAGCGCCGTCAACTCTTTTTCTAACTTGCTCGCTTGATGTACACCAAATTGGGTTAAGTCACTTAAATCTTGTTGCAGTAATGATGTCATCGGATCGAAAATTGGTGCAGTAGAAAGGCGAAGCACGTAAAAGTCACCCATCATTCGCGCTTTCTTTATAAATTGAATCCGCTCTTTTACGCTGTTGAACTCTTGATGAAGCTTTGACTCAATGCCTGTAATTTTATTGCCTACTTTTGCGGCGCTTATGTAGATATCCTGATGTCTGGCTTGAGCACCTTCTACACGTTTTATTGGCTCTGCGATTAATGTGCTTGTCCGGCCTTTAAAGATAGGTTCAAGTGACAACAGTTGGTCATGCCCAAGACGGGCAAAAAGCTCAATGTGTTTAGGTAGCGGCAAGTTCACCCCGATAACGGGGGTTTTGATTGAAGATGACGTACTCTTACTGATAAAAATGGGCGTGCTCAGCGTACGCGAGAGCAACATGCAGTGCAGCCTTTCAAGTAGAGCATTACTTGGTAGCGTTTCTTTTTGCGGGATTAGCTTGTCTTGATTGTGCTCGATAATGCTATTGAAAAAAGCGATTACCTTCATGGTTTGGCTGCTTTCATCAATAACTAGCTGCACGCTACAACCATCTGGGCTTACACGAATTACTCGGTATGGCACCGACATTAACGGCAATTTTTTATCGTAGAGTTGTAATTCTCGAAAGTTGATTCTTACCTCTTGCCCAGAACGTAACATCGTGGGCTCACTTAGCCTAATTCCGAGTCCTCGTTTGGAAAGGTCAACAGTACAGCCGCCTGTTTTAGTTTGTCCTGAGTACAACTCTAAAGGTGTTTTAAAACGATAACGAGGCTCTTTTCGACGAGACTTTGCATCAAAATAAATGCCCTTTGGATTGCCGATAACTCTTCTCGGATGGCGAAACGCGTTTAATGTATTAGCGGGTAAGCGCGGCTTTTCAGTTAGCAGGTAATCCTGCCCTGATTTTTCGTCAGCAATTTCTTGCAAAATACCAATATGAGTCAGTGATTGAGACGTTTCTGCCAACTCTGGAGAGAATGCTGCTAGGTCTTCCTGTTCTTGCTCAGATAGTTCAAAGATTGAAATTCTAAAGGCGCGCCAACTCTCTCGTTTGCCACCTAAATGCCAAAATAGCTGGCGCTGTTCGCGAGTTGCTTCAGGGCGAAACATCGAATAGAAATAGGTTCGATTCTCGTGCTCGTGAGTAAATGAATAAAGGACATTGGTTGTTCCTTTCACACCAGGCTTAATGAGTGACGCGATGCGTTGCTCGTTGAATAAGGAACCAAACATTTGCTGGTTTCTCTCATCGTGCCAGTATTGCCAAAGCTTTTGATTGTTTGGCGTTAACATTGCTAATTTTAGGTCACTACCATCAAAGAATAGAGGCAAGCTGCTGGTGTGCTTTAGTGCGATGTGCTCATAACCGCGAGTTCGAGCTCGAATAATCTTGTCTTGATTGTCGTGACGAGCCCTTTTAGCTGCACTGTTGAGCGCTTCATCTATCACTCTGGTGACGACATTGGTGTCAGTTAAGCGTATGGTTCTGAGGTATCGAACTGAGTCATTTTCGTAACAGTCATCAACCGCGAGTATGCGGTATGCAAGCGGTTTCTCTATACCTGCAACGTTAGATTTGCTGGCAAATTCAGTAAACGTGACCTGAATAATTTCCCCAAGGTTATATTTAAATGCGCTAGGGACTTTGAACTTTGCGCCAGAGCTAGATAAATCAATGCTTAATCCATGAAGAAGCTGTCCTTTAGAACGGCAAATTTCAACTTGAGATTGGACTTTCAAGCGTTTTTCTTGGCGCTTTAAATCGTAGCCTAGGTGAACGGGTTCTGCTAAGAACGGGCTTTTAGGATCCGTTAACGATTGCGTTTTTTGCTGAGTAAGGCGCTTGCTCATTACGCGAAAGTTATTTCGCGTGTTGACCAATGCTTCCCACATTCCTTCCGTGTAGCAGCCAAACTTTTTGATGTTTTTATGGTAAGCGTTGAAAGCAACATCATCCAACCAATGTGGAATGCCATCCAAAATATACTCGCGACATTCGCCTTGAACGCGACCTCGCAAATCAATGCTTTTTTTGCATGGAGCCATTAAGCGGTTAAGTTCCATTTTAACCAAAATTTTGGCCGAAGGCGGCTCTTCCTCGGTCAGTTGGCCAAGGACAAAGTCAAAGTCATTCGTACCGTAAACGGGAATGAGTCGTTCTGCGAGCGAGAGAATTTCAGATTGCTGCATTATTTCTGTTAGAGTATGTCGTTACTTTAAATTGTATCGGCTAAGCGAAGTAATACTTAAGTATATCAATAGTTCATTTCAGTTCAGGTCTGACTTGGCTGTGCTTAGTCACATTTGTAGAAAAAATTGAGGCATCATGGCGAAAGCAAAACGAGCGTATGTTTGTAATGATTGTGGCGCGGACTTTCCCCGTTGGCAGGGGCAGTGTAACGCATGTGGTGCATGGAATACGATAACAGAAGTACGTATCGCTGCATCGCCAACCGTTGCTCGCAATGAACGCTTAAGCGGCTACGCTGGTTCCGCAACAGAAGCTACGGTTCAAACGCTATCCGAAATTGATCTGCAAGAAGTACCTCGCTTCACCAGTGGGTTTAAAGAGCTTGACCGCGTCTTGGGTGGTGGTGTTGTGCCAGGTGCCGCAATTTTGATTGGTGGTAACCCTGGTGCAGGTAAATCAACCCTTCTGTTGCAAACCATGTGTAGTTTATCTGCGCAAATGCCAACGCTTTACGTAACCGGTGAAGAGTCGTTACAGCAGGTGGCAATGCGTGCTTCCCGATTGGGCTTGCCGAAAGATCATTTAAAAATGCTATCGGAAACGAACGTCGACAAAATTTGCCAAATCGCCGAAAAAGAGCAGCCTCGTATAATGGTAATAGACTCGATTCAGGTGATGCACGTTTCTGATGTTCAATCGTCGCCTGGCAGTGTTGCTCAGGTACGTGAATCTGCGACGGCTCTGACACGATACGCAAAACAGAATAATGTTGCGGTATTTATTGTTGGTCACGTAACAAAAGATGGTACCCTTGCGGGCCCCAAAGTTCTTGAACACATTATCGACTGTTCGGTACTACTCGATGGTGGAACGGATAGCCGATTCCGCACTTTGCGTAGTCATAAAAACCGTTTTGGTGCTGTGAATGAGCTTGGTGTATTTGCAATGACAGGCCAAGGATTGAAGGAAGTGAGTAACCCATCAGCGATCTTCCTTTCTCGTGGTGAAGAAGAAACATCAGGCTCTTCAGTCATGGTGGTTTGGGAAGGCACGCGCCCTCTACTAGTAGAGATTCAAGCGCTGGTGGATTACTCGCAGTTAGCCAACCCTCGTCGTGTTGCGGTCGGCTTGGAGCAGAACCGCCTATCACTTTTGCTCGCTGTGTTGCATAAGCATGGTGGCTTACAAATGGCAGACCAAGATGTCTTTGTTAATGTGGTTGGCGGTGTTAAGGTGACGGAGACGAGCGCTGATCTTGCTTTAGTTATGGCGCTTTTATCGAGTTTTCGTGACCGTCCACTCCCTAAAGATGTGGTGATTTTTGGTGAGGTAGGGCTTGCGGGCGAAATCCGTCCAGTGCCAAGTGGGCAAGAGCGTTTGAATGAAGCGTTCAAACATGGTTTCAAGAAAGCCATCGTGCCAGCAGCCAACATGCCGAAAGGTGGCATCCCTGGCATGCAAATTCACGGCGTTAAGAAATTGTCGGAAGCTATAGAGGCTTTTGACGAGCTGTAATGCTCATAAGAATGGTATTTGTGCAATCACAAACTGTTCTATCCGTCCTCAATAAAATGCGAATAAAGTACATAAATTGCTGTGTTTGACTATGCTTTGGGGACGGAAATTTCACGTTAAAATTTTTTTTCTTCCATCCGCACGCAAGGGTATCAGTATTGACAGAATGTGATATACTCTGCGCGCACTTTATACCTTATTAACAGAGTAAGACAATGACTGATTTATCAAAATACAGAAACATTGGTATTTTTGCTCACGTAGACGCGGGTAAAACTACCTCTACAGAGCGTATCCTAAAGCTAACTGGTAAGATCCATAAGATCGGTGACACTCACGACGGTTCAACTACTACTGACTTCATGGAGCAGGAAGCTGAGCGTGGTATCACAATCCAGTCTGCAGCAACAACTTGTTTCTGGAACGATCACCGTCTAAACATCATCGATACTCCTGGACACGTTGACTTCACTATCGAAGTTTACCGTTCTCTAAAAGTACTTGACGGTGGTATCGGTGTATTCTGTGGTTCTGGTGGTGTTGAGCCTCAGTCAGAAACTAACTGGCGTTACGCTGACGAATCACACGTATCACGTCTGATCTTCGTTAACAAACTAGACCGTATGGGCGCAGATTTCTACAAAGTTGTAGATCAAGTACAGAACGTACTAGGTGCTACACCTCTAGTTATGACTCTACCTATCGGTATCGAAGAAGATTTCGTAGGTGTTGTAGACGTACTAAGCCAACAAGCTTACGTATGGGATGAGTCTGGCCAACCAGAGAACTACGAAGTTCAAGATATTCCAGCAGACATGGTAGAAAAAGCTGCTGAATACCGTGAAATGCTAATCGAAACTGCTCTAGAGCAAGACGAAGATCTAATGATGGCTTACCTAGAAGAAGGCGAAGAGCCATCTCTAGAAGACATCAAACGTTGTATCCGTAAAGGTACTCGTGATCTAGCATTCTTCCCAACTTACTGTGGTTCAGCGTACAAGAACAAAGGTATCCAACTTATTCTTGACGCGGTAATTGATTACCTACCATCTCCAACAGAAGTTGATCCACAGCCTCTAACTGATTCAGAGACTGGTGAGCCAACTGGTGAAGTTGCGACTGTATCTGCAGACGAGCCACTACGTGCTCTTGCATTTAAGATCATGGATGACCGCTTCGGTGCTCTAACCTTTATCCGCATCTACTCTGGTAAGATGAAGAAAGGTGACACAATCCTTAACTCTGCAACTGGTAAAACAGAGCGTATCGGCCGTATGGTTGAGATGCACGCGGACGAGCGTAACGAGATCGATTCAGCACAAGCTGGTGACATCATCGCTGTAGTTGGTATGAAGAACGTTCAAACTGGTCACACTCTATGTGATCCTAAGCACGAATGTACTCTTGAGCCAATGATCTTCCCAGATCCAGTAATCTCTATCGCAGTTAAGCCTAAAGATAAAGGCGGTTCTGAGAAGATGGGCATCGCGATCGGTAAAATGGTTGCAGAAGATCCATCATTCCAAGTTGAGACTGATGAAGATTCAGGCGAAACTATCCTGAAAGGTATGGGTGAACTTCACCTAGACATCAAGGTAGATATCCTTAAGCGTACTTACGGCGTTGAGCTAGAAGTTGGTGCTCCACAGGTTGCTTACCGTGAAACTATCACTCAAGCAATCGAAGATAGCTACACGCACAAGAAACAGTCTGGTGGTTCTGGTCAGTTCGGTAAGATCGATTACCGCATCAAACCAGGTGAGCCAAACTCTGGCTTCACGTTCAAATCAACAGTTGTTGGTGGTAACGTACCTAAAGAATTCTGGCCTGCAGTTGAGAAAGGCTTTGCGTCAATGATGGAGCACGGTGTTCTAGCTGGCTTCCCTACTCTAGACGTTGAAGTTGAACTATTCGACGGTGGTTTCCACGCAGTTGACTCTTCAGCTATCGCTTACGAAATCGCAGCGAAAGGTGCATTCCGTCAGTCTATGCCTAAAGCTGGCGCGCAACTTCTTGAGCCAATCATGAAAGTTGACGTGTTCACTCCAGAAGATCACGTTGGTGACGTAATCGGTGACCTTAACCGTCGTCGTGGTATGATCAAAGACCAACAAGCAGCGTCTACTGGCGTACGTATCAAGGGTGATGTACCTCTATCAGAAATGTTTGGTTACATCGGTACTCTACGTACTATGACTTCTGGTCGTGGTCAGTTCTCTATGGAGTTCTCACACTACGCACCATGTCCAACAAACGTTGCAGAGCAAGTAATTGCTGACGTTAAAGAGCGTAACGCTAAGAAGTAATTCTTAAGTTAACTCTATAACTTGAAAGCCCCGCTTAGTGCGGGGCTTTTTGTATTTAGCAGTCTTATACGCAGAGCGTGTTTGTTTTATTCCTATTTAGCGTTTGTTTTGACGATTGTTATGATGCCGTTCTAGTACTGTTGCCTTTTAGGTCAATGGTCTTAAAGTCTGGTACCACTGACTTTTCAAATATTTCTATTTCTTCCTTCAACCATTGCGCAAACAATTGAGCTTTAGGTCTTTTTAAGTAGCCTTTTGGCGCACACAAGTAATACGCAAAGTTGGGCTTGATAGCGATATCTCCAATTCGGACCAATTTGCCAGAACGAAAATATTGATGAGCTAAACTGTGTTTTACTAATGCCACGCCTTGAAGTGATAGTGCAGCCTCAAGCACGAGATGTGATCCACTGTATTTTAGAGTAGGCTTTGCTGCGCAGTGACCCAAGGTTGCTAACCACATATTCCAATCAAGATCAGGCCAAACATCTTCAATCAGCTCAGCTTTGCTTAAATCCTCGATGTTATAGATCCCATGCTCTTTCTGATACACCGGATGACAAGCTGGATAAAAAGCTTCGTCCATCAGCCATTGTGATTCTAAATTGGGATATTTTCCTAAACCGTAACGAACACATAAATCTATCTGGCTATCTTGAAAAGACACCAAATCATTGGTTGGTTCTAATAGCAAGGCGATATCAGGGTGACGCTGACGAAAAGCCGTAATTTTCGGGACTAACCAATGATGAGCGAAAGAGGGGAGTGTTGATATCGAAAGGTGGTTCGGGTTTGGATCTTGATTGACTAATCTAACCCCTTGCTGCAAATGAGCAAACCCTCTTTCTGCCTGACTAAACAGTAGCTCTCCCTCAGGTGTGAGCACGATTTTTCTGTGCTGACGAACAAATAGGTCCGTGCCTAAGAACTCTTCTAAATGACGAATTTGCTGACTAATGGCCGCTGGCGTAACAAACAGTTCTTTTGCTGCCGTTTTAAAGCTTCCTTCCTTTGCTGCAACGAAAAAGTAATACAAGCCCTGTAAGGGAGGCATTCGATCTTTCACATTAGTTTTCCTTAACTCTATGGCAGATTCTATCGTTTGAGGATATCAGCGTAGTCGCTGATTATTAAGTGGTCAACATTGTATAGGGATCTTTGAAATGGAAAACATGACACACACTTGTGAGCGTACTATACCTACTGCCCATCAGAGCGGGTTACAGTTAATTTATTCTAAACTGGCGGCTTGGAGAAGGAACTATAAGACACGTCGTCACTTGAGAGAGTTACCAAAGCACCTTTGGGACGATATTGGATTAGGTGAAAGGGAGATTAGTTGTGAAGTGAGTAAGCCATTCTGGAGAGAGTAGTCTATGAGTTTGATTCAAGCTCAAAGTTAAGTTGCACTCCCCAATGGTGTTGAGGAGTGCAAGCAAAATTACAAGTCTTCTTCCCACACGACCAATTCATCTTTTGGCCAATTGTGGCCTATCTCATGATACTTTTGTTCGAGCACATGACGTTTAATTTTAAGCGTTGGCGTCAGTACGCCATTTTCTATACTCCAAGGTTCTTTAATCATTAACACACCTTTGATTTGCTCATGAGAGGCGAGTTCTTGATTCATCCTGGCAATAACTTTACGTGTGGTACGTGCGTATCGCTCTCGATCAAAGTTAGGGAAGTCATGTGGCACAACCAAAAGAATCGGAGCGGGTAGCCCTAAACCGATGAGACACATCATCTCTACGCGACTGTACTCGAAAAGCTTTTTCTCGATAGGAACCGGAGAGACAAATTTACCTTTGGCGGTTTTGAAGTTATCTTTTTTACGGCCTTGAATCGTTAGATAACCATCTGAGTCGATAGCGCCGATATCGCCTGTGTGTAGCCAGCCCTCTGAATCAAAAGACTCTTGGGTGGCAATATCATTTTTGTAGTAGCCAGAAAATAGCCCTTTGCCACGCACCATGATTTCAGCATCGGCTGCGATTTTTAACTCAATGCCTGGCCCTGCATTACCGACACTACCAATTTTGTCAGCTCTAAATGGGTAGTTGAGCGTGCTGTAGGCAAATGATTCCGTCATCCCCCAAGCCTCTGTGATATCAAGGCCCACTGAGTGGTACCATTCCAACAGCGCTGGCGAGACAGGTGCAGAGCCACAGCCTAATACTCGAGCCTGATCTAAACCGAGACCATCTGCTAGCTTTTTCTTGATCAAAGAATTGACGAATGGGATTTTCAACAGAATATTGAGCTTCTTCTGTGGAAGTTTGTCTTGAATACGTTGCTGGAATAGCGTCCATAATCGTGGGACGGAGATAAACAGAGTTGGTCGGTGCATCTTCACATCTTCGATAAAAGTGTCCAGTGACTCTGGAAATGCTGTTGGCACGCCACCCATAATCGATGAACCGAAGATATAAACACGCTCTGTAATATGAGCGAGCGGTAAATAAGAGAACAATCGGTCGTTTTCTTGGATACCAATATGATTGATCAGTTGCTGAACAGACCAACTGAATGCGCCGTAAGTTAGCATCGCGCCTTTCGGTAACCCTGATGTGCCTGAGGTATACACCAACGACATTAGCTTGTCATCGTAATGCTGCGGACGCTCTTTACTTGGCACTGCATCAGCAATGAGCGCTTGGTATTCGTGCTTACACTTTGGTGCCGTGTCATAAGGTAGAGCGATGCTAATGAGTTCAGGCATAGCATCAATGACTTGCTGAGTTGCTTTGGGATCATCGAGTTTTCCGCCAATGATCGCTTTACTTTCACTATGAGTCACACAGTATTCGATGGTGTCTGCACCGGCGGTAGGAAAGATTGGCACACTGACATAGTCACCAAGCATCATAGCAAGATCGCAAATAAACCATTCTGCACAGTTTTTAGATACTAATGCGACTTTGTCGCCAGGCTTTACACCAAGTGAGCGTAGTGCGCTGACAAGTTTTAAGGCTTGATCTGCAACATCAGAGAATGTGTACTCAACAAATTGTCGGTTAATAATTTGTTTTAGGTAGACCTCATTTGGACGCTCTTGAGCCCATTTGAGGATCATTTCATTTGGTGGTGGGAGAGCGCAACCAGCAGCGCTATTTAGATTCGGCTGATTCATTTTAAGTGACTCCATGTCTTCTCATTGTATTTATAATTGTTAACGCATTGTTAACTTTAGCATGTTAAATCGCGACACGGGAATGCATTTTGATGAAATATGTGGGGAAGATAGCGTTAGTTATGGTTGAAGTCGGAGCGACTCGATCTAAAAAGCAATGTGATTGATGCTACGCAAAAGAGAACAGGCTTTTCAGCTGTTATGTCATACCGACTTCATACTAAGAGCACAGGTAAGCAATTTATTTTATTAATAATATTGCGAAAACATAGAATCTATCCTAATTATTTATTAACTAGTGGCTTAGTGTTGAAGATAAGTATAAATGTCTCCTAATTTCTTCAAAGCGCCAAACTTAAAGGTATGTCGTGGTTTTGAAGTAGCTATACTAATCTTACTTTGGAAAGTTAGGAGCTTCACCTCAAGCTATTGCCTGAGATTACTTGGGTACGATCATCAGCAAAAGGAAAGATGTGATGTTACGGAAGACTTTACTGGGTACCTATCTTTGTAGTTTATTCATTGCGGGGAATGCATATGGTGCTGAAGGAGATGATATTCCTCAGCGCGCCCAAACGGTTGGTGATGTTATTGAGCGCCCAGGCGTTCTCACACCTAAAGGTAAATGGTCATTTGATTCGTCTTTAAGCTATACACAAAACTCTTCAAACAAAGTATCTGTTGTTGGGTATACAGTCTTACCAACTCTGATTGTTGGGCGAATTGAAGTGAGTGATTCGGATAGGACTACAGTAACCGTTGGATTAACTGCTCGGTACGGTTTAACAAACGCCACAGAGTTAGAAGTTAGAGTGCCGTATGTGTATCGTAATGACCAAGTTTCTACGCGCCCCATTCAAGATGGTTCAAACAGTGAAGTAGTAAACACAACGGTGGATGGCGGAGGGCTTGGTGATGTAGAGTTCGCATTGAGGCACCAGTTTAACTTTGAGTCTGCGCCATACTGGGTAGGTGGCCTTAGAGTAAAGTCGGATACAGGACGATCGCCTTATGATGTTTCTATTGAAGATGGAAGCAACTCATTTAGTGATGTCCCTACAGGTTCGGGTTTTTGGAGTTTTGAGCCTAATTTATCTCTTATTCACCCTGTTGATCCTGCGGTCTTGTTCGCTAGTCTAAGTTATATTTATAACTTAGAGGATACTGTTACAGTTGGCGACACAAAAGCTGATGTTGAACTTGGAGACACTATTTCTCTTTCAGGGGGAATGGGGTTTGCGGTGAATCCTGATCTTTCATTCTCTTTAGGACTTAGCCATAAAACTATTTTAAAAAGCAAAGTAAATGGCAGATCGGCAGATGATGCTAAGTTGCTTCAATTAGATGCATTAACTTTTGGTATAAACTATGCCTTTAGTGAACGCTCATCTATCAATGTTAGTGCTCAAGCTGGTCTTACAGAAGATACTCCCGACTTTCAATTAACAGTACGAGTACCTTTTAATTTGTAAAATGGATATTAGGCCCTTGAGTCTTGGGCCTAATTTATCGTTAGCGCCTAGTGTTCGCATTATAAATTGATTGGATTATATTGGATAAAGTAGGTATATATTCTTAAAATGATGGTGGCCTATTGATATATCGAACTTTCTTTTGGTATGTAATCATAGATATCAGTCGTTTCTAATATCAAAGAAGCTTAACGTGACAATTTTTCAGATAAAAATGGAAATGCTCATTGAAGGTGGTTCAATAAGGCGTCTTCTAATTGTTGGTTTGCTTTGATTTCCCGTATTACCCCATTTACTTGAGCATCAATGTCTACGAGCGTGCTAAGTCCAATAATACTGTTATCTTTCGTGTTTTGAATAATATTGATAATACTTGAATTTATAAAGTCTGAACTTATTATATTAGGATTTTGAGACGAAGGCATTTTGGGTGAATCTATAGAATCATCTCCAATAATATTGCCTTCACCAAATTGTATGATGTTAACAATACCCTGGTTGAAAACATCTCCACTTTGATTTTCACTATTTGCGCTAATGTTTTTTAAATTACCATTTTCAATTACTAAGTTGGCAATATTTGTGTTCAAAATATCATCGCCATTTATAGTCGTAGTAATGCTTAATCCAATATTAATAATATACTCGTCCGTAATTTGGAAACCACCTCGATATTCTTCTAAAGATAAATTTGAAAGAGGAGTAAGTTCTTGCAGGCCAACATCTTTAGCATTCACATTAAAATGAGGTATTAGCATACAAAGCACTAACAAAAATTTATTGTAGTTCATAATGTAGGCCTTTCAGGTTGTTAAGTTCTTAAAGTTATTTAAAACAATGTTATATTAATTTTCACCGGAAACTGGGAGAGTAATGCTAAATACCCCTAAGGAATCTCTAGACACTCCTGTTTTTAATGGTGATCTTTGATATACGGTGAAATTATCATTGGTTATAAAGCTAGACCGTCCCATTTCCGCTTCGTTACGGACCAGTAACACAATTCCTTGGTAATATTTTTCAAACTCATCCAGTTTCATTATCATGGTTCCTCTAGAAGGGTCTCCTAGAATAACTGAGTGATTGTTTATACCTCTGATGACAACAAAATGCATATACCCGTCGAAATTAACGAGAGTAATCCCAGGGACGCCGACTTCTTTAATTTTCTCCAGTCCTACTTGAAAGCCGTCAGAACGTAACCCTATGGAATCCAAGTAAAACTTCATATCCAACAAAGAAAAACCTTTCTCTTTGATTTTTTCTTTATCACCTTTTTCAAACATGCTTTTGAAGATATCTTGTTCAGATGACTCTGTTGCATAATGAAAAGTGAGAAGAGAAGCCAGGGCGGCAGAGCCACAGCTGAAGTCATACTGTTGGCGAAAAACATCACCGAACACTATTTCTTTGTAGCTTTTAACAGGAACAGAGTAATGTGCTCGGTAAGGTAGCAGTTCTAATGAAATGGCTGATGCTGAATAAACGAGCATCAGCCAAATTAAGTTATTTAATACTTTCATATTGTTTACTTGAGTGTCAGGTTAACGACGGTAGAGTTCTGGATTAAAACGTTGTTTCCGCTGTTCTGAATTACGTTGGATATACCCGAACTGTCTGCGAACGCTCCACTTGATAGTATATTGTTACCACTCACGGTGTTTGACGCGACATTATCTGACGAAATACCATTGATATCTGATTCTGCATAAACCAAGTCGAGTTCAACATTTTGTCCACCTCTTGATTCATTCATGATATCCAAGCTAACTTCTCCGCCAGATAATGCAATGTCATCAGCGAGTGCAGTGCAGGCAACTATCATACTCAAAGTACAGATTGCCAAACGCATCGCTTTCTCCTACTAGTCGGTTACTCACCCCCAGTAAACACACTTGCATTAGTTGTAACAGATTGTTGTACAAGTGAATTTGAACCAGCATTTTGACCAACGGTAGTAATACCAGCTGCACCACCAAGACCACCAAGGGTGTTCATGTTTTCAACTCGAACTCGAGTATCATCCGCGTTAGTTGCATAAATAACTGATGCACCTGTAACACCACCCATTAGGCTTGAGCTCGCAACAACCATATCTGTATCCATATGGACTTGATTGAAGCTATCAACATTTGTTGAGCTCGAGTCACTTTGATAGTTACTATTGTCGTTAAAGCTGTTCGAGTTTGTTGTGCTTGAATCAGCGTAGCTACGGTTATCACTCTGGTTACGGTTGTCGCTTTGATTACGATTATCGCTGTTATCGTTAAAGCTACTGTTGATACTAGAGTCACTGTTGTCGTTGTTGCTACGTCTTACAGTAGTACTAGAGTCGCTGTTGTCGTTGTGGCTTCTATTTGTGTTAGTACTTGAGTCACTACTATCACTATTTAGGCTCACATCAAGATCAGCACTGGTACTGTTGTCGTTAGCGTTAGACGTACTATTGTCGTTGTGGCTTTGAGCTGTGTTAGTGCTCGAGTTTGAGTTGTCGCTGTTGTTATTAAAGCTGTCATCAACACCAAGAGTTGCACTGTTGTCAGTGTCGCTGTTGTCGTTGAAGCTATGACCAATACCTAGTGACGCACTATTATCGCTGTTGTCGTTGAAGCTATCACCAACACCGAGAGATGCGCTATTGTCACTGTTATCATTGAAGCTGCCAGATAAACCGATATCGGTATTAGCGCTGTCAGTCCATTGCATGTTGTCGTCTCCATCATCGATCTCATTCGCGATTAGAGAGCCACTAAATAAAATTGCTGACATTGCTAAAGCAAGCCCTGTTTTGTTTAGAGTCATAACGATTACTCCATTTCCTGTTATTCCTGATTAAAAATGACTGCACTTAACTTCTTGCTGCTTCCTTCAAATGTTGTGGGAAGCGATGAAATTATAAGAAAGGATCAGTGAAAGCTGTTCTCATTATTGAGAATGATTCAGGCTGGAAGGGAGTATTTAGGTGCGTCTCTTTAAGGTGTTAAAGAAAAAAATAACATAATCATAATGTTATTTTTTGTATTTACTTTAAGTACTCATCAAGTATGAAATGAAGCCAATATAAAGAAGTAATTCGTTCTATTGCACTGAGCGGAGCAGTCATCCATTTTTTATAAATGGTATTTTATCCAATTATTATCTTTATTATTTAATATTATAAATCATATCCTTATGCTAACACAGGTTGAAAAGTATGGATAAAAACACAACAGGTTCATACTTTTTAAGTCTTTTTCGGTGCTGAAAAGCAATGCGATATCATTCTGAAGTGCTATATTTTCTACTTAAAATGAAGATAAATTCTCTTTGCTATCCCCAATTAATTTTCTAACGGGGGTTGGTGAAACAGGTAAGTTAATGTGGTGGGACTATGGAAAAGAAGCACTTGATACTGCTAGCTGAGAGTAATTTACAAAGTAACTTAATAAAAAAACAACTATCTTCCATTCATGATGTCGATGTAAAGATAATGCAACCAGATGAAGTGGTGTTCAGAAGTCACTCACTCAGTATCGATTTGATGTTTATTGATTACGATTTTATGCGTCAGCTTGAAGTTCAAGGAAAGTTACCAGATTTTGATCTATTTGGGTGGTCCTTTATGCTTCACAACGTCCCTTGTGAAAAAGTACAAACGGACTTACTGCATTGGAAGTTGTTAAAAGGAATTTTGCTCCGAAGTGCATCAGTGACACATATATGTGATGGCGCGGAATACGTACTGAAAGGTGGGCTGTGGCTACCAAGAATGTACCTAGAGAAGTTAGTCCTCAATTATCGGCATGCAAATTTGTCCGAAGAACAGCAGCATGATGAGTTAACATGCAGAGAAAAACAGATTCTAGAGCTACTTGTGTACGGCATTTCAAATCAACAAATTGCTTCAAGACTTTTTTTATCTGAAAGTACAGTGAAAAGCCATATATACAAGTTGTACAAAAAACTCGATGTCCATTCTCGTCATGATGCGGTTAAGTTGGTAAGAATGAACAATGGCTTAACCGAGAGAAGTTAAGTCATAATTTTGGATGCTCTTTTTATCGGGGTCTGTTCCGTTTTCGCTATCTAATCTAAGCAAGGGCACTCGTATTTGAGTGCCCGTGGTTTATCTGGATTCAATAGTTGGTGTATCAGCAGGCTAAATCATGCCCGTGACAAGGCCTGCTGCCACAAAAAACACGATCATCCATAGCACCGATAGGTTGATCTTTTTGTGTAGATAAAAACCTGCAACCACTAACGCCATGTCGATGGGAGCAACAACTGCGCTGCTAAATACTGGCTGGTAAAGTGCCGCGAGTAGCAACCCTACTACCGAGGCATTGACACCGTTGATGGCGCCGGAGACCAGCGGTTTGCCTGCCAGTGCTTGCCAGTTTTTAAGAACGCCAAGCAGTAAAAGAAACCCTGGGAGGAATACGCCAAGCGTTGCGGTCAGAGCGCCTAAAATTGGCGTATCCGAAAGCTCGTAACCGATAAAAGTCGCAAAGGTGAACATTGGCCCTGGTACAGCTTGTGCAGCGGCGTAGCCTGTTAAAAATGCATCTTGGCTGAGCTGGTCGCCAACAATGTTTTGCAGAAGCGGCAGAACCACATGACCGCCACCAAACACTAAGCTACCAGCTTGGAAAAAATCACTAAACAGCCCAAGCAAAGGTAACGTATGAGCCACTAACGGTAAGCCGAGTAAAAGCATCGCAAATAGAGCTAATGGCGCGATAGACGGTTTAAACGACTCGGCTGATGGCGCGGAGTCTTTCTTCAGATATCGCATTCCGACAAAACCTGCTGCGATCAACACGAACATTTGCGTCATGATGCTTGGCGCCACCAGCAACGCAATCGCAGTCGCGACGCACAAACCCGCGGTCAGTTTACTTTGGCAGAAGTTTTTGTACATGCCCCAAGTCGCATCCGCCACGACGACGACTGCGAGCAGTTTTAGGCCGTGAACGATGTTTTGGAACACTGCGGTGTCGGTGATTTGGCTGCTCACCATCGCCAGCGCCAACATGATGACCACTGAAGGAAGCGTGAATCCGACAAATGCTGCGCATGCGCCACCTAAACCGCCACGTTTATAGCCTAAAGCAAAGCCAACTTGGCTTGAGCCCGGTCCCGGCAAAAACTGACTGAGCGCGACAATTTGCGCGTACTCGCTGTCATCAAGCCATTTCAGTTTCTCAACAAAGGTTTGGCGAAAATAACCAATATGAGCCGCCGGGCCGCCGAAGCTGAACCAACCCAGCCAGAAAAAAGTTTTGAATATGGTGAACATGTCGAGCCTGTTTATCTAAAAAGCATTGTTGCTAATTTATCGAATGCTCTAAAATGACTCAAATTGATGATTTTAATTTCATCTATGAATGAAATGGGATGAGGATGTTGGAGTGAAAGAGGACATTCAGTGGCGCAACATTGACTTGAACTTATTGGTGACGTTTTCCTACTTGTATCGCTATCGAAGCGTTAGCGTCGCGGCAGAGAAAAGTTACGTTAGCCAGTCGGCGATGAGTCATAGTTTGTCTCGTTTAAGGTTGTTGTTTGACGACCCGCTTTTTGAGCGAAAAGGGCACAAGATGGAGCCCACCGAGCACGCTCACCACATCGCGCCAACTGTGCATCACTTGTTGGATTCTATCGCCAAAGACTTGCTCACTAAGTCTGCCTTCCAACCTGAAAATTACGCGGGTGTATGTCGCATCGGGTTAACGGATTATGCCGAGTTTATCTTTGCTCCTCGGCTTTATGACGAAATACGCCAGCGCGCCCCAGAGGCGCAGATCAGTTTTATTAACGTCAATCGTAGCAACTACGTGGCATTAACTGAGCACGAAAAGCTCGATGTCATTATTGGCAGCATGCCGGTGTTGGATGACAACTTTGAGAGCTTGTACTTGTACACCGAAAAACACGTGTGCATGTGTGATAAACAGGTGTTGAAAGGGGAAACACAGCTGTCTCTGGAAGCGTTCGCGAACATCGAGCAAGCTCTGGTAAGTCCCGATGGGAGCTTAAAGACACAAGTAGACCAAAAGCTCGCAGAACATGGCTTGAGCCGCAAAGTCACCGTGGCGTCGCGCAACTTTCTCACTATTCGGCATCTATTGAAAAAGCGCGATCTCATTGCCATCGTGCCAGAAAAAATGGCGTTGGCGGAGGGCTTTTCGGACGATCTCATTACTGTTAAGCCGCCGATCGCCGTTGCGGATTTTGATATTGCCATGCTGTGGCATTCCAGCCGAAACAATGAAGACAAAGGCATTTGGCTACGCGAGTTGGTTTCTTCGACCATCACCTCTAAATGATAAACATTTGGGGCACTCATGGTGCTTAGAGTGATTTGTTGTTGAACTTCTTACTACCCGCTGAGTTATCGGCGTTACGCCGAAACAGTACTGATTGTGCAAAATGAATATCTTGGGTTAGGGGGGGATGTTCCAGATTTAATTCATAAAAGAGATTAATGGAAAAGGTATCATTGAGTTGTACCACGTAGTTTAAGCTCTGTTTGAACGTATACATGAAGAGGGAGTAAGCGTCCATCTCGGTATTTTTCCACTAGTAAGTTCACTCCCTGAGTTCCCATCAACTCAGAGTGAATACGAATTGTAGACAACGGCGGAAAGGTAAAGCGAGCAGTAGGAATATCATTCATACTAATCAGCGTAATATCCTCTGGTATCTTTAAGCCAAATTCATGGATTGCACGTACTATGCCAATCGCGATGGAGTCTGAATCAATGAATACTGCTTTCGGGAAGTCACCTTTGGCTAGCATCTCTTTCGCTAAGTTATAACCGGACAAACTAGAGCAGGCACAATAGTGTATATCATGTTCTGCGACCACGCCTTTTAGATAGCCATAGTCCAAAAACACATTTTCACGAGTGTCAGCTGCGTCGTGCTTGTCTTGACCGCCAATATAACCGATGCGGCGGTGGCCTCGTTGTACAAAGAAATCAACTACTTGCCTACTGATTCGAATAAGGTCGACATCAACGCAATCATAAGGGCAGGTTGGATCTGAAAAGTTTATGTAGCAAATGCTATCGGCTAGACGTTTAGGTAATTTATCTACTACCTTTTGGTCGACATTTCCGACTAAAAGGACACCTGTTATCTTTTTCGTTTCAACATCAATTTCACTGTTATAGCAATTGGTTAGCGTAATACCTAATTTGTCGCATTGCGTTTCAATCCCATGACGAATTGATAAGTAGTAAGGGTCATTCACCTCTGTTTCTTGTTTGTAGTTATATAAGGCTAAAAAGTGATGTTTTTGCTTAGCTTCTTTGATGCCTTTCTTCGAGCTACTGGTGCGGTACTCCAGTTTTTCTGCAATTTCCAAAATGCGGTATTTGGTTTCTTCTTTAACGCTCAACGTTGGGTCGTTGTTCAAAACCCGCGATACGGTTGCAAGTGAGACGCCTGCTTCAATGGCGATATCTTTTAGCTTTGCCATGTAAATTTCCCGTTGGCACTGCCCAAGTGTGAGCTCAATAATCTGACTATTTTAAACAGCTACTTAGATATGCACAAACCTTTAGTAAGACAGTCCTAAACACTTTAAATCATCATATCAAGCCAAATTGTTTTCATGAAATAGACTCTATTGAGTAATAAATAAAGCCGTAAACGTAAGGATTATATTGCTGTAAAAATACTGAAAAACGCGACTGGTTTGGAAACTTGCTACTTGTGGTAACTCTAGTACTTAATAGGACTCGAGCTGTTTAGAGTTTAATCAAGCAAACGTTTTATTGTTCATGTTTATGTTTTGTGTCTCATTTTATAAACAAATCAATAGGAAAGTATTCAACTCTATTTATAATCTCCGCGCTTTTAAAAGCTGTCTAACAGTATGAAAAATTAGGAAATTATAATGAAAAAAGTATTGCCATTATTGGCTTTAGGTGCAGTGGTTGCTTCAGCATCAGTTCAAGCAAAAGGTAACTGGTATGTTGGTGCTGATTTGGTAAATTCAGATCTTAAAGTTAAAAGCTTGTCAAAAGATCTTTCTGCGACAGGTCTTAGCCTTGCTGTAGGTAAAGAGCTTCAATATTCAGAAAACTTCAAACTAGCTTTTGAAGGTGAGTACATATACTTTGGCGACTTTGAAGAAACATTTTCTTACATGGGGTGGCCGGTTAAATTTAGTGTTGATGCTTCTGCGTTCAATTTCAATGCGAAGCCTAAATACCAATTTGCAGGTACAGGCTTCTATGTTGGTGCGATTGCTGGCCTTGGTGTAATGAGTGTTTCTTATGAAGTGAAATCATCTAGCACTGTTACCGATGATGGTCGTGATGTAGGCTTTAACTACGGTGTTGAGGCTGGTTATGAGTTCGCTTCAGGTTTGGTTGTATCTGGTGGCTACCGTGCTTCTTCGGTAAGTATTGATGCCGAAAACGGTGGCAGCGAAGATTTTGATTTTGACAGCCTGTACGTTGGTGTTGATTACAAGTTTTAAGCTCGCGTAAGCAAAACATAGATACTAAAAAGGAGCCGTTAGGCTCCTTTTTTTATTAGATTATCAATCAACTCATAATGGTGATCTTGTACGCCTGCAAGGTTGCCATATTTGGGTTGGTGGCGGTCATTTTCTTTCGCGTGTTGCCAGCCAATGGTGTGACGCACAAAATGCTCTGCAAACGCGTGGGAAACTTCCAAGCAACCTGCCAGTACGGTATCAACATAACTTTGCATGATTGGGCTCTTTTCGCATGGTGGTAGTGGCTCGTCTTTTACGTAAACCCAAATGTCATGTTATTGGTTAAAACTCGCATCTGTTTCGATTTGATCTGGCTGAAGTTGAATACGATGATAACCTCGCTCACGGCGGTCGAATTCTGCGAGCGCTTCTTCATTTACTTCGAGTAAAACGCCATTAACCTGTCCATCGCCTTGGTTCACCACTAATGGAGAGAGGCTGTAGCTGTCGTCAATCTTCCCCCAGTAGCGAACCAACCCATGTGCTATGACGGGAATGGCTTCTCCCGTTTGTCCGGTTAACTTACGCGACGCAGAATTAATCAAACTGCCATAGCCAAATATGTACATTGTCGTTGCATCCCTTAACTGATAGTTGTGCCTCTCATGTTTATACCTAACCCGCATCTGAAGCACAACTTTACCTCTTAAGTATAATCTTAATTATAAACATGTATTTTTTATACATGTTTATGGTAGCATCAATATGTAGTTGAGTTAACCAGCATCGAGAGACGCTTGAGGGCAAGATAATGCTGAATATCACCGATAAAAAAGTAGAAGAAAAAATCCCCGCATGGCTGCGATTAGGCTTTCGGCCGTTTTTTCTGTTTGGGTCGATTTACGCCATTGTTGCGATTGCGTTGTGGGTGTGGATGTTCCAAGGCGGACAGCCAAACGCATTAGCCGTGCCTGCATTGTGGTGGCACGTACATGAAATGTTGTTCGGTTTTTCGATGGCCATTGTAGTTGGCTTTGTACTGACCGCGGTACAAAACTGGACTGGCATTAATGGTACCAAGCATTACATGCTTCTGGCTTTATTTGGCTTGTGGTTAGTGCCCCGCATATTGCTTTGGACACAAGCACCGTTATGGTTAACCAGCAGTATCGAAGCGGTATTTTTACTGTTTGTCGCCTATGAGGTGGGCATTCGTGTGTATCGAGCCAAAGGTTGGCGTAATTTGTTTTTCGTTCCACTGTTTCTTTTAGCCATCTTTGCGAACTTTGCAAGCTACGCAACGATAAAAGGTATGCCGCCCTTTAGCTCTTCAGCGGTGTGGCAAGCAATGCTGTGGTGGTTTACCTTGCTGTTGTCAGTGATGGGCGGACGTGTAATTCCATTTTTTACTGCGCGTCGATTTAATTTCGAAAAAGCGCAACCATTGGCTTGGTTAGAGTGGTTCGCGAACTTGCCATTGGTAATGCTATTTGTGCTGAGCTTTTTCCCTGTGACGTTTGCAGAACTAGGTAGTCCTTTGATGCTATTTGCAGGTGTTGCTCAGTTGGTGCGTTTTGTTCGCTGGAAACCTTGGTTAACCCTGAGCGAGCCTTTAGTGTGGTCGCTGCATGCTGCGTATTTGTGTTTACCACTAAGCTTAATTTTGCGAGGCGTCTGGGGAGATGCATTTGCCAGCCATAACCTCATTCACCTGTTTGCGATAGGTGCGTTAGGCGGTTTGATTTTAGCGATGATTGCACGGGTGACGATGGGACATACTGGTCGCATGATCTACAAAGGGCCAAACATGAGCCTTGCGTTTACAGCGATTACCGCGGCAGCTTTGGTTCGCAGTTTCGCCGTGATCTTTGACCCAGCGAACATGATGCTGTGGATTGATATCAGCGGCGGATTATGGATTGTTGCGTTTGGGCTGTTTGTGTGGCGCTTTGGTGTGATGCTTGTGACCCCTCGTGTGGATGGTCACCCCGGATAAGATTCTAATGTGAGTAGAGAAAAGAGGAGCCGCGTGCTCCTCTTTTGGTTTTTGTTCTTTATAGGTTTAGTGTTTATTCGTCTTCGTCGTCCGCTTTATTCGTGAGCCCCAAGCGTTTAAATAGCCACCACTCTAGACCAAAAATGACAATTAAGGCGATGCAGAACCAGGTGAATGCCATGGTGGATTCCACGCCTGGCATTCCACCAACATTGATACCGAGTAAACCTGTTAAGAAGCTGGTTGGTAGAAAAATCGTTGCTACCAAAGTAAACAGGTAACTGTTTTTATTGGTTTTCTCATCACGATGATGTTTGATCTCTTCTTGGAAAAGCGCCACTTCTCCAAGATAAAACTCAAGTGTTTCATTTATGCGCGTAATATTATTGTGTGCGAAGCGATATTGATGAGGTCTCAAAGCAATCAATTCTGATTCTGACTCCACAAGATCACGGATAGCGTACTGCTGAGGGCGAATAAAACGCTTGATAGAAATCAGTGCTTTTTGAGTCGCCATATGTTTGTACGTCGATTCATCATTCACGTCGAACTGGTTTAGTGTTTCTTCAATTGTATCAAGGTAAATGTCTATTTTACTGTTTAATCCTTCAATGATCTGATGAAGTAAACTAGCAAGACTTTTTGGGCCTTTGTGTTCCGCTAATGCTTGGCGAATCTCCATGATCGCGCGTGATGGAATTTTACGAGTTGAAATGAGTGCGCCTTGAAAGTAGAGAATTCGAATACTAAGCATATCTTCTGGTGATGCATTGCCGTTCATATTGACGCCTCGTAAAATCAACATGAAGTTCTCGTCATCTAAAGGATGGAAAGATGGTCGGCTTTCGTCGGCTAATAGATGATCAACCGTAGCTCGAGGTACTTGGTTTTGCTCCAGCCAACCACGAATATCAGGATGCAGCCGTTCGCAATGGTACCAATGCTTAGCTTGAATTTGCTCTGCCGTGGTGGATTGTTGAGTTGCTTCTGGGGTTGAGAAGTCCCAATGTTCAATCATAAAACCCATTTTCTTTTCCTTGTTTGAGCCGATACCAAAATAACCTCAAGATACTTCTTTCGCGAGAATTGCATTGCCATACAGAGGCAATGCTCTGAGTACGGTACTCTGAAGTCATTGATGCATTATTTTTCAAATGAGTATGATTGTATTTAACGCCAAATGTCTATGAATAGTTGTTCTTATTTGCAATCGAGTGGAGCGCACCAAGGTGTTGTGCTTAAACAACAAAACAAAAAGCCTGCAACTAAGCAGGCTTTATTGTGGGGGGAGGGAGGGGAGCTGTTAGCCAACTTGAGAAAGATTAACCACTTTCTGTTGTAGCTTTTTCTTTAAATAGTCCGTTAAGGCCTGTTTTTCTTCCTCGTTCATGTAAAGACCAAGCTTAGTACGGCGCCATAAAATGTCTTCATCGGTCATTGCCATTTCATGGTTCATTAAGTAATCGATCTCACGTTGGTAAACACCACCGGCTTGTGTCGAGAACGTTTGTCCTAAGTCAGCTTCACTTGTTGTACCTTCCATTAAGTTCCACGTTTGGGTACCAAACTGAGTGACATAACGAAGAATCAATGCTTCTGGCGCCCAAGTGTATTTAGCATGAATTTGTTTCGCTAATTGTTCACGACTACAGCTGAAGTTACCACCAGGAAGGGTTTGGTTGGCCGTCCAGTCTTTACCCATTTCAGGTAGGAACGGAGCAAGTTTCTTCATTGCTGCTTCACCTAACTTACGGTAGGTCGTTAACTTACCACCAAAAACAGAAAGCAGAGGTGCATGGTCGTATTCCGCATCGAGCTCTAGCGTGTAGTCTCGTGTGATTGCTTGCGGAGAGTCAGATTCATCGTCACATAAAGGACGAACACCGCTGTATGTCCAAACTACATCTTCGCGAGTCAACTGGTGGACAAAGTGTTGGTTTACGATATCAATGAGGTAATCGACTTCGTCATCTGAGATCGACACTTCACGTGGGTCACCTTTGTATTCCACATCTGTTGTACCAATGATTGAGAACTTATCTAAGTAAGGAATCATAAATACGATGCGATTGTCTTTGTTTTGAAGAATGTAGGCTTGCGGTTCGTTGTGGATACGAGGAACAACGATGTGCGAGCCTTTGATTAAGCGAATGTTACGAGGAGAGGCTTGCTCTAATCCATCATCAAAGAACTGTTTTACCCAAGGCCCCGCAGCATTGACTAACGCTTTCGCTTTACGTTCGAAACGTTGGTCTGTCATCACATCGTGAATAGTAACATGCCAGATACCACCTTCACGGTGTGCTTTTTCCACGCGGCAGTAGTTACGCACTTCAGCATGGTTTTCGCGAGCCGCAAGAACGTTCAGTAATACTAAACGTGCATCATCAACCCAACAGTCAGAGTATTCGAAACCCGTTTTCATTTCTGGTTTTAGCAAGCCAGATTTCGCAAGGTTGACGGTTTTACTGCCTTGCAGCGTCGTACGTTTACCCAAGTTATCGTAAAGGAAAAGGCCACAACGAATCATCCAAGCTGGGCGTAGGAATGGGCGATGCGGTAAACGGAAACGCATTGGTAGTGCGACGTGTGGTGCTTTACGAAGAATAACCTCACGCTCTGCGAGCGCTTCCGAAACTAAACGAAACTCGTAGTGTTCAAGGTAGCGTAAACCGCCGTGTATCAGTTTAGAACTTGCTGAAGAAGTCGCAGATGCGAAGTCATTTGCTTCGTATAAGCCAACACTCAAACCTCGGCCAGCTGCGTCTGCTGCAATACCAGCTCCGTTAATGCCGCCACCGATTACGATCAAGTCTAAGGTAGTGGATGAGCTAGTAGTGGAAGCATTATTTTGTATACTCATAAATTTGACCTCTTGGTGAGCGAACGAGCATTTTAGAACATAATGTAATCCTAGCTCAGGTTTCGTTTGTGATCATCTATTATTTTCGTTTGTGAGCGTTTTGTGTGATTTAGACACAAAAAAACCTCTGTCTAATTAAGACAGAGGTCATTTGAGGGGGAGTTATACGATTGACGTTACTCGTTTTCGGAGTTTGATTCGTTAGCTTCAACCACTTCAAGTGGGATAGAAGCTTCCTTCAAAATTGACAAGATTTCTTCTGGTGGCTGCTTATTGGTAAAGATCATGTTGAGCTGTGCAATATTGCCTAGTTTCACCATAGCATTGCGCCCGAACTTGGTGTGGTCTACGGCAAGAAATACACTACGGCTATTGTCAATGATCGCTTGTTTGACCCGGACTTCGTGGTAATCAAAGTCTAATAGCGAGCCATCGAAGTCGATACCGCTAATGCCGAGAATACCAAAGTCGAGACGGAACTGTTTAACGAAATCGAGGGTAGCCTCGCCAACAATACCGCCGTCTCTGCTGCGGACTTCTCCACCCGCTAAGATAACTTTGATTTCAGGGTTAGGGAAAAGAATGGTCGCAACATTGATGTTGTTGGTGACAACACGCAACTGTTTATGGTTTTTATTGAGCGCTCGCGCAACTGCTTCTGGTGTGGTGCCGATATCGATGAATAGTGTGGCACCATCTGGAATGTGTTTGACTACCTCGTCTGCAATGACATCTTTTTCATTGAAGTTGAGCGCTTTACGCGTGTTGTAAGATGTGTTTTCAGAACTGAGAGGAATAGTGGCTCCACCGTGATAACGACGAATTTTGTTGTCATCGGCGAGTTCATTGAGATCGCGTCGGATGGTTTGTGGGCTGACATTGAATCTTTCTACTAACTCATCCGTGCTGACATAGCCTTGTTTTTTCACCAGCTCAACAATCTGCTGGTGTCGAGGTATTTGCTTCACTTACCACTCCCTTGTGCATTGGTAACGGCCAATGCTTCAAATTCGAAGCTCTATTGTGCTCGAATTTGCTCGTTGTGAGAAGTAAGCGAGTTCAGGAATCGGGGATAAAGCGCAAAAAGAGCGCACAAATGGCGCTCTTTTTTTCTTATGGAGATGAGATTAATCTTCTTCGTCGTGAAGTTCAGACCAGGTTTGTGCACATTTCACTGCACGTTTCCAGCCCTTGTAACGACGATTGCGTTTTTCTTCATCATCGTGTGGCTCAAAGGTGCGATCAAGTACCGCTTTATTCTGCAACTCATCAATGCTATCCCAGTAACCAACTGCAAGGCCGGCAAGGTAGGCTGCACCAAGAGCGGTAACCTCAGTTACTTGAGGGCGGTGTACTTCTGTGTTCAATACATCGGATTGGAATTGCATTAGGAAGTTGTTCGCTACTGCACCACCATCGACGCGAAGGTTCGCAAGCTTAATGCCTGAGTCAGCTTGCATCGCATCCAGTACGTCACGAGTTTGATAAGCGATGCCTTCCAATGTTGCACGGATGATATGGTTTGAATTCACACCGCGAGTAAGGCCGACAATCGTGCCACGTGCGTAGGCATCCCAGTATGGAGCGCCTAAACCAGTAAATGCAGGCACGACATAAACGCCGTTTGATGTATCCACTTTTGTCGCGAAGTATTCAGAGTCTTCTGCACCGTTTAGGATTTTCAATTCATCGCGTAGCCATTGGATAGAAGCTCCACCCATGAATACGGCGCCTTCAAGTGCATAAGCTGGTTCGCCTGCAGGACCACAAGCCAAAGTAGTTAGAAGGCCATGTGTCGAAGTGACTTTTTCTTGGCCAGTATTCATTAGCAAGAAACAACCCGTACCGTAAGTGTTTTTCGCTTGACCCGCTTCAACACACATTTGGCCGTAAAGCGCCGCTTGTTGGTCACCTGCGATTCCAGAAATAGGAATACGAGTACCGCCTTTACCACCGATGTTGGTTTTACCGTAAATTTCCGATGAGCGCTTCACTTCTGGCATCATAGATGCTGGGATGCCAAGCTCATCTAACATTTTTTGATCCCAACATAGATCGTTGATGTTAAACAGCATGGTACGCGATGCGTTAGTGTAGTCGGTTACGTGAACGCGACCTTGAGTCATCTTCCAAACTAACCAAGTATCGACAGTACCAAACAAAAGCTTGCCTGCTTCTGCGTCTTCTCGTGCGCCTTCAACATTGTCCAGAATCCATTTAACTTTGGTACCGGAGAAGTAAGGGTCAAGCACCAAACCAGTGTTGTCACGTACATAGTTTTCGAGACCGCGTGCTTTTAAATCTTCACAGATATCAGCAGTACGGCGACATTGCCATACGATCGCATTGTAAACGGGTTTACCTGTTTCTTTATTCCAGACGATGGTCGTTTCACGCTGGTTAGTAATACCGATAGCCGCTAATTGGTCGCTACGGATGCCAGACTTAGCTAGAGCTTCTACTAAGGTAGAGCTTTGTGTTGCCCAGATCTCCATTGGATCATGTTCAACCCAACCAGCTTCTGGATAAATCTGAGTAAATTCGCGTTGCGCGACGCTTACGATGTTCGCATCATGATCAAGAATCACTGCGCGAGAGCTTGTTGTACCTTGGTCTAGGGCAACAATGTATTTTTGCTCAGTCATGGTAAGAATCCTTTTGTTTCGTTATTTATATTTTAGTAAATGTTCGAGTTACGTCAGTTTTAAGCTCTAGCTTCTTCTGTTTCTTCTTCCGTCTCACATTGGTTTGGAATCGTACAACCGTGGCCTTGTTGTGGAAGGTAAGCGGCAATCGCTTTTGGATACAACCAACCACCAAAACACGCACCTGCAATCGGAGCAAGTAAAGGCACGATAAAGTAAGGAATGTCTTTAGCACCTGTCAGAGCGTAATCCCAACCTGCGAAGTAAGCGAACAGCTTTGGTCCAAAGTCACGAGCAGGGTTCATCGCAAAGCCTGTTAGTGGACCAAGTGAACCACCGATGACGGCAATCAAAATACCGATTAATAGAGGGTTCATTGCGCCACGTGCCGCGCCGTTATTTTCATCGCCCAGAGCCAGAATCGCAAACATCAGCACAGCAGTGATAACGAATTCCACAGCAAAAGCACCAAAGAAAGAGAGGGAGGCATGCGGATAGGTTGAGAAGATACCAGCAGTTGCTAGTGCATCTTGGCTGCTGCGAACGAAGTTATGAGCGATTTCGTAGTCGGTGAAAAGGTTGCTGTATAAGCTGTATACCAATGCAGCAGAACAGAATGCCCCAAGCATTTGAGCGATAATGTATGGCACCACTTTCGCCTTATCAAAACCATGGAACATAGCAAGTGCGATGGTAACGGCAGGGTTGATGTGTGCACCAGAGACGCCAGCCGTACAGTAAATAGCGATGGCGACACCGAAGCCCCATACAATACTGATTTCCCATTGTCCAAATGATGCGCCTGTTAGAACTAAGGCTGCAACACAGCCTACGCCGAAGAAAATAAGTAGTCCTGTACCGATAAACTCGGCCAAACATTCTCCGAGCAGAGAGGGGTGTTTGTTCGTTGTCATGTTAAAAGTCCTTTGATCATTTTTGCCTGTCTAGCACGATACTATTGTGCATATATAAACGTTTGCGAAAACAAACGAGCGTTAAAAATGAGCGTTTGAGCATAAATTTGTTAATCAAAGTCTTCGTTTTTGTTAAATGGCGCATCTTTTAACCGGAAAAGAACACAACGAAAATAATTTATTTGTCACGAGGCCAGTGATGAGAGCGCTCAAATTACCGATGTGAAAAAGAATGCACAACTGGTAAGAGGAGTTTTGTGAAGCTGCTACGTGCTTGGAGACTTATTGCACAGAACTTGTGTAGAAATTAACCCTAAAGGAGTAGGAGGATGTCAAATGTATCAAGGGATAGCAGTGATATAAAAAATACGCTGTCATGTTTGGACTTTTAGAAAAAATCGTCATCCCATTGGTACCAATAGGATGAGTTGATAAGAGAATAAACGCTGTTAATGTCTTGTGTTTGTGAATCATTGCTTCGGCTTGTATTCAAATAAAAATTGTTTTTTTTATTTCGTTTGATGCTAAACGTGATCGTTTTTCAGCTTTTTAGTTATTAGTTGGTTCGGAGCGAGTAGGGCAGGCGTAAATCGCCCTTTTTACGGTTAGTTTATGTTCTAATTCGAGCCTTTGTTTCAAAGGTTTCGAATTGGAATGCTCAAGTGAGAGGTTTGAACATCAGTTTAATATTAACGAATCTTGAGTAAAGTTGAACGATGATCTAATTAATGCTCATATAATTTACTGTATTTACTTATATTTAATCCATGTGCAACATTTGTCACAGAAATAAAATCCTAACTCCATACAATTCATGAACTTTCGAACGAAGATTTATTTTGTTTCGTTCGCTCCTTTTGTGTTTTTACCATCGCATACAAAATAATGAGGTTCCTATGTTTGGAATATTCAAACCTAAGGCGCACATTGATCGTCTGTCCCCTGGCAGCATCGATAGCACCTACTCTCGCCTCCGTTGGCAACTCTTTATCGGTATCTTTGTTGGCTACGCCGGTTACTATCTAGTTCGTAAAAACTTCAGTTTGGCGATGCCTTATCTTATCGAGCAAGGCTTTAGCCGCGGAGACTTAGGTGTCGCCTTGGCAGCTGTTTCCATTGCATATGGTCTCTCTAAGTTTCTAATGGGCAGCGTTTCAGACCGCTCCAACCCTCGCTATTTCCTTAGTGGCGGCCTATTGATGTCTGCATTAGTGATGTTTTGCTTTGGCTTTATGCCATGGGCGACTGGTAGCGTCACTGCGATGTTCATTTTGCTTTTCTTAAACGGTTGGTTCCAAGGGATGGGGTGGCCTGCTTGTGGCCGAACCATGGTGCACTGGTGGTCACGTAAAGAGCGTGGTGAGATCGTTTCGGTTTGGAACGTGGCGCACAACGTGGGTGGCGGTTTGATTGGTCCACTATTTATTCTTGGCCTGTGGGCATTTAATGATGATTGGCGCACTGCATTTTATGTTCCTGCATTTTTCGCCACGTTAGTTGCTGTGTTTGTTTGGATGACGGTTCGCGATACCCCTCAGTCTTGTGGTCTGCCTCCTATTGAAGAATACAAAGACGATTACCCAGATGACTATGACAAGTCCCATGAACAAGAAATGACAGCGAAGGAAATCTTCTTCAAATACGTCTTCAACAACAAACTTCTTTGGTCGATTGCAATTGCAAACGCATTTGTTTACCTAATTCGTTACGGCGTACTGGACTGGGCACCTGTTTACCTAAAAGAAGCGAAGGATTTCTCGGTAGATAAATCGTCATGGGCTTATTTCTTATACGAATGGGCTGGCATTCCAGGAACACTATTGTGTGGTTGGATCTCTGACAAATTGTTCAAAGGTCGTCGTGCACCTGCTGGTATCTTATTTATGGTGTTAGTGACAGTTGCAGTGATGGTTTATTGGTTTAACCCTGCAGGCAACCCAACAGTAGATATGATGGCGCTTATTGCAATTGGCTTCCTAATCTATGGTCCGGTTATGCTGATCGGTTTGTACGCACTTGAACTCGCTCCGAAGAAAGCGGCAGGTACTGCCGCTGGTCTTACTGGTTTGTTTGGATACCTGGGTGGGGCAGTTGCCGCAAACGCGATTTTGGGCTACACCGTAGACCACTTTGGCTGGGATGGTGGCTTTATCATCTTAGTGGGTTCTTGTATTACTTCTATCGTGTGTTTGATGTACGCCTTCTTAGGTGAACGTGCGCACCACGAGCAAAAAGAGCGCGAGAAGGAAGCGCTAGCGTAATATTTATTTAAAGAGGCAGTGGAATACTGCCTCTTCGCTTTATCAAGGAAATAACAATGAAAACAAAGTCAGTATGTCTTACTTTTTTAGCACTTAGCCTCTCTGCTGGTGCGATTGCGAAGCCGCTTGTCATTGCGCATCGTGGTGCATCGGGCTACTTGCCTGAGCACACGCTAGAAGCCAAAGCACTTGCTTACGCAATGAAACCTGACTACATAGAGCAAGATGTGGTAATGACGAAAGATGACCAGTTGGTCGTGTTGCATGACCATTATCTCGATCGCGTAACGGATGTTGCGGAGCGTTTTCCTGATCGTGCACGTAAAGATGGTCGTTATTACGCGATTGATTTCACTCTGGCGGAAATCAAATCCTTGCGAGTAACTGAAGGCTTTAATATCGATGACAAAGGCAACAAAGTAGCGGGCTATCCAACCCGATTCCCTATGTGGAAATCTGATTTCACCGTGCCGACGTTTGCTGAAGAGATTGAGCTGATCCAAGGCTTAAACAAAACGCTGGGTTATGACATCGGTATTTACCCAGAAATTAAAGCGCCTTGGTTCCATCGTCATGAAGGTAAGGACATTTCTAAAGCAGTACTTAAAGTCTTGAAGCAGTACGGTTACGGCTCTCAAGACGACAAAGTCTACCTTCAATGTTTTGATGCGAATGAACTTCAACGCATCAACAATGAACTCATGCCTGCAATGGATATGGACTTAAAGCTCGTTCAGCTTATGGCTTACACGGACTGGAACGAAACTATGGTGTACAAAGGCGACAAGGCAACACCATACAGTTATGACTGGATGTTCGAAGCCGACGGAATGAAGAAAGTAGCGAGTTACGCGGAAGGAATTGGACCTTGGAAGCCGATGCTGGTGGATGATAAGTCAACCAAAGACAATATCATCATCAAGCCGTTGATGAAGGCTGCAAAAGACGCTGGCTTGCAAGTGCATCCATACACGTTCCGCGCCGATCCAGGACGCATTCCAGCGTACACTGACAGCTTTGAAGGCATGATGGATGTGTACTACAACCAAGTAAAAGTGGATGGTTTGTTTACTGATTTCCCAGATAAAGCGGTCAGCTTTTTAAATCAGTAATCACGCATTTTTCTTTAAGCTAAAAAATCCCCCAACAGTTTCCTGCTGGGGGATTTTTCTTAACTATTTATTAGTTGTTTTTATGCAGTTCGCTGTTCAGTTCAACCGCGCTCTTGTTTGCAAGACACTCGATTTGACCTGTTACAGAGTTACGACGGAACAGTAGGTCAGAAACACCTGCAAGATCGCGTGCTTTCACTACTTCTACTTCTTGGCCAGCAGAATCTAGCATGCGTACTTTAGAACCAGCAGTTACGTACAGACCTGATTCGATAGTACAACGGTCACCCATTGGGAAGCCAAGACCTGCGTTCGCGCCTAGTAGAGAGTTTTCACCGATAGAAACTACAACTTTACCGCCGCCAGATAGTGTGCCCATGATAGATGCGCCGCCGCCGATGTCAGAGCCGTTACCAACCACTACGCCAGCAGAGATACGACCTTCAACCATGCTCACGCCTGTTGTACCCGCGTTGAAGTTGATGAAGCCTTCGTGCATTACTGTTGTGCCTTCGCCAACGTGTGCGCCAAGACGTACGCGAGAAGTATCAGCGATACGAACGCCAGTTGGTACTACGTAGTCCACCATTTTAGGGAACTTGTCTACGCAATCTACGCTTAGTGCACGACCCGCTAGGCGAGCTTCAATTTGACGCTCTGCTAGTTCAGGTAGATCGATTGGACCTTCGTTAGTCCATGCGATGTTGTGCAGTAGACCGAAGATACCGTCTAGTACTGTGCCGTGTGGCTTAACTAGACGGTTAGAGATAAGTTGAAGTTTTAGGAAGCCTTCAGCAACACTTTGTGGCTGCTCGTCAGTTGCAAGGATAACCAGTACAAGTGGTTGTGCTGATTCTGCTGCTTTTGCTGCGAAAGATGCGTTTGCAGCATCGCCGTTTGCTTCAAATGCTGCTGCTAGTTCTGCGCTTTGTGCTGCAGAGATCTCGATAGCTTGGTTGCCTTGCTCATAACCTGCTACTGCTGCTAGTGCGTTAACAAGCGCTTCGCTTGGGTTAAGAACCGGGTTTGGGAAAAACGCTTCGATGATTTTGCCGTCGCGGTTTTTAGTTGCCGTACCAAAGGCTAGAGAGAAGAAAGCCATAGTTGATCTCCATGTGTTGAGTCTTGTGTCTCGTCTGTTCACTGACAAGAAATAATTAAGTTGTCAGTCATCATAAAGAGAGTATTGGGGAGTTTAAAGAGGGGAAATGGAGAAAGTCTGTAGATGGATACCTTTTGTCTTTTTAGAGATATGTTTGTCTGATGAGAAATGTGTCGCAAAAGCCTTATCAGACCGATTTGGGATAAAGACAAAGTGAAGTTGAAGAAGGGGGCTTAGCAAAAAATAAGGGGAGGGCCGAAGTCACTCCCCCTACACTGGGTTCGTTGGATTTACTGGCTTTGAATAGTAAAGCGATAAATCGACTTAGAGGCTTAGCTCACCGACCTCTACCGCAAGTGCAACCGTTGCACCTACCATTGGATTATTGCCCATACCGATGAAGCCCATCATTGCTACGTGTGCTGGTACTGAAGAGCTACCCGCGAATTGCGCATCGGCGTGCATGCGACCCATAGTGTCTGTCATGCCGTAAGATGCAGGACCAGCCGCCACGTTATCTGGGTGTAGAGTACGACCAGTACCACCACCTGATGCCACAGAGAAGTAAGGCATGCCTTCACGGTTACGCTCTGCTTTGTAGATACCTGCTACTGGGTGTTGGAAGCGAGTCGGGTTAGTTGAGTTACCAGTGATGCTCACATCCACTTGTTCTTTATGCATGATAGCCACGCCTTCACGCACATCGTCTGCACCGTAGCAAAGGATCTCACCACGTGGACCTTGGGAGAAACGGCGACGTTCTACTTCCACTAACTCACCAGTTTGGTAGTTGTACTGAGTGCGTACGTAAGTGAAACCATTGATGCGTGAGATGAGGTAAGCGGCGTCTTTACCCAAACCGTTCAGGATCACTTTCAACGGATTTTTGCGTGATTTGTTGACGTTCAATGCGATTTTGATTGCGCCTTCTGCCGCTGCGAATGACTCATGGCCCGCAAGGAAAGCGAAACAGCCACTTTCTTCATTCAATAGACGAGCCGCCAATGCACCGTGACCGATACCCACTCGGCGTTGTTCTGCTACGCTGCCTGGTTTTGTGCAGGCTTGAAGGCCTTCACCGATGATGTTTGCAGCTTCTTCTGCTGTTTTTGCTCCGCGGAAAATCGCCAAAGCAGTGCCTAGCGTGTAGGCATCGGCAGCGCTTTCAAACGCGATAGGTTGAGTGTCCATCACTAGTGCTTTAGGGTCGATACCACGATCCATACAGTATTGGTAAGCCTCTTCCAGAGAGGAAAGTTGCATTTCGTCTAATGTGCGACGTACAGATTCAGTAATTGGAGTGTTCATAATCTCTTTCCTCTTGGTGGCAATTATTGTTGGCGTGGGTTGATGGTAGTTACGGCTTCGTCAAAACGACCGTAAGTCCCCGTTGCTTTGTCTGCGGCTTCTGCAGCAGATACGCCTTCGTTGATGGCTTTCATCATCTTGCCGAGGTTGAGATATTGGTAACCAATCACTTCTTTGTTTTCGTCTAGCGCGAGTTTTGTTACGTAGCCTTCAGCCAACTCCATGTAACGCACGCCTTTTGCTTTAGTTGAGTAACTAGTACCCACTTGGCTACGTTGAGTTTGACCAAGGTCTTCCAGTGCCGCACCAATTTCCAAGCCGCCTTCAGAGAAAGCAGATTGAGTACGACCGTAAACAAATTGAAGGAAGATTTCGCGCATCGCGACGTTAATAGCATCACATACCAAGTCGGTATTCAGTGCTTCAAGAATGGTTTTGCCAGTTAGGATTTCTGCGGCCATCGCGGCTGATTGAGTCATGCCTGAACAGCCGATCGTTTCGATCAAAGCTTCTTCGATGATGCCGTTTTTGACGTTAAGAGTCAGTTTTGCTGCACCTTGTTGAGGAGCACAAGCACCAACGCCGTGGCTAAGACCAGAAATCGCGATAACGTCTTTTGGATTGATCATTGCGCCTTCAACAGGGATCGGTGCAGATGCATGAAGATCGCCGCGTTGAATCGGGCACATTGATTGGATTTCGTGTGAATATTGCATAATGTTTTCCCAGTGTATTTTTATTTTTGAGAAAACAGGAGCGGGGTTGGAGAAGAGTTGAATTGCTCACTACAGAACTCTCGCTTTCACAACATAAGCGAAAGCACTTCCAACAGGGCTGACCTGTTTTCGTTTCTGTAGGAGTCATTAGCTTTAACAGCGGTTCGAATCTTTCGATTCCGGTGGCACCCCATCACCGGACCCATTTAGACTAGATCTAAGTCACACTAATCTGCAACATGAAATTTAGAGCAATTTGGGATATTAAATCGGTTCTTTATATTCTCAGAGATATATGGAGATAAACGGAAGGAATAAAAAAACGCCGCATAATGCGACGTTTTTTCTAAACAAATGAGAGGCTTATGCAGCGTCTTCTTGTTCGCTATCTTCTTCAACAGCTTCAAGCTTCTTTGCTTTTTTTGGTGCAGGTTTACGTTTTGCACCCAGAGCGTAAAGCACTTCTTCTTTGTTTTGCGCAAGGAACATTGCAAGATCTTCTTGCTTACCTTCGTCTTCTAGAAGTTCACTTTTACCCAGCAGTGAGAATAACTCGTCTGCCATATCCAGCATTTTGTCGTATGCGTCAGCTTCCGCTTTAGAGGTAAAAGTCATTTTCTCTTCTCCATTGCGTTCTACCACGTACTTGACGATTACAGCCATGGTTGGTCCCCTAATTTGGTGTATTGATACTGGCTTTTTATACAGTTTTTGACCAATCAAGTCTAGCGACAAGCCTCAGAATGAGAGACACGTACAACTAACTGACTAGCATTTAAACTATCTTGGTTTCACTTTGCGGATTTATTCCCCAAAGGAAGGTTTGTTGGTCGCTCCCAATCTTGGCAAAATTCGATAAACGTTCTGAGCAATGGGCTTTGATATTTCTCTTTATGAACCAGTAACCAGAAGCGGCGCTTCATATCTAAAGGCATGTCGAGCAGTTTTACGCGGCCGTCACGAATAGCAGGTTCTGCAGACAAACGTGACAAGCAGCCCAAGCCTAACCCTGCCGATACTGAGTTGATCAACGCTTCGGTGGTATTGAGCTGAAAAGCTTCATGCCAATGTTCCAAGCGCGGCGCGACAACGCGCATAAAAAATTCGCGTGAACCAGATCCTGCCTCTCGCAATATCCATTCACTGTTTTCTAGCTCGGTTAAGTTTACTGGCCCTTCGTGCACGGCTGGGGAATCGGGCGCGCAAATCACGCACATTTCATCTTCGCTAAACTGGGTGGACTGCAATTCAGGGTGAAGTGTTTTGCCTTCAATGAGGGCTATGTCTAACTCGTAATCGGTCAGCATGTCGCAGATTTGTGCGGAGTTAGAAATGAACAGGCTTTGAGAACGATGGTTCGTTTGCTGACGAAATTCGCTAAGCAAATAGGGCGCGACTTGGTTGCCAATGGTGTCGCTGGCACCAATGCGAAGTTGGCCCGATAGCGCTTGGTCACCATCGAAAATGCTCTCGATGTCCTTGGCTCGGTTGAGTAATTCGTCCGCCAGTGGCAGCAGTTTTTGACCTTCTTGGTTCAAAATTAGTCGGTTATTAACACGATCAAACAAGTGATGGCCGATCTGTTTTTCTAATTCTGAGAGTGCCATGCTCACTGCGGCTTTCGATAAAAAGAGACTATCAGAAGCCGCTGTGAGCGTTTTGTGCTGCGTGATCGTCGTAAACACTTTCAGTTGTTTAAGAGAAATGTGACTTGCCATACCCCACCGTTAAGTAATTCTGAACGTTTGTTTTAAATAATTAGATATATCGGAACGAAGTGCAAGCGTATTATACGTCCCATCAAGAGTGAGTCTGGTTGAGGTCATCATGATTCAAAGAACAAAAGCAAAAATAATGGGAGCGCCAACTCCAATGGCGGGTTTGGCTCTTGGTATTGCAAGCTTGGGCTGGAGTTGGGAAAACTTCGCCGAATTACATGGCTACGGACAGTGGATTAGTGCGGGTATCGCAAGCATATTGTTGGCTATATTGGCAACCAAGTTTTTGCTACATAATCATCTGTTGAGACAAGATCTTGCTCATCCGGTTGTGGGCAGCGTGGTTCCGACATTTGCGATGGGCACTATGGTGGTATCGAACTCTCTCGGCCATTTTTACCCATTAGCTGGCGATGCGCTTTGGCTGATTGCGGTGGTTTTGCACATCGTGTTCTTGGTGAGCTTTGTTTACCATCGCGCCAAAGATTTTGAATTGCACCACATGGTTCCTAGTTGGTTTGTACCGCCTGTGGGTATCATCGTTGCAGATGTGTCTTTCTCTGGCAACCCGATGTTAGCACCAGTGGCACAAGGTGCATTGATGTTCGGTATGGTGGCGTACGCGATCATGTTGCCGATGATGATTTACCGTTTCATGTTTACCCATGAAATTCCGGATGCAGCGAAACCAACAATGGCAATCATGGCAGCGCCAGCAAGTCTATCATTGGCAGGGTACTTAACGGTCACTGCGACACCATCACCAGTGATCATCGCTATGCTATTTGGTATCGCGGTATTGATGACAGCCATCATTTACCTCGCATTCTTTAAATTGCTTAGACTGCCATTTAGCCCAGGCTATGCGGCGTTCACTTTCCCGATGGTGATCGGTGCGACGGCGCTGTTTAAAATGGCCAATTGGATGGAGTTGCAAGGATTGGCTGCGCACTATGTTCAACAAGTGCGCGGCTTAGCTGGTCTTGAGTTGATTGTGGCAACATTTGTTGTCTCTTATGTGGCCTTACAATACATCAACAACTTGTTGATTCAGCCACGCTTGATGCACGCTCATCACGCTTAAATAGCAGATAGGAAAAAGCCTCTTGGTCTTACAACCAAGAGGCTTTTTTATTTCAATCGGCGTCGATGTTGGACGCTAGCCTTTTTTGTAAAATCGCGACATCTCATCCAGAGAATGACGAATGATATCGACAGGAACTTTCTGTTCTTTCTCGACTTTTAACTGGCGATTCAGTTGCTGAGAGTGCCCGCCAGGGTTGACCACAAGCATCAGTTCTTTGCCGACCAATGCATAGTTGTAGTAGCTGCCTGCAATATACCAATCGCGAGAGGCAGAGCTATCAAACAAGTTATGACCAACGCTGTATGAACTCGTTGTTCCTTGAACGTCAAACAGCGTATTCATCATGGTTGGCACGACGTCAAAATGGGTCGTGCGGTAATCAACTTGCTCTGGCTGACGATTTGGCATGTACACGTAAAGAGGCACATGTACTTGAACGTCACTGTAGTTACCCGTGTGGCCCCAATAGTTCATCTTATGGTCATTAAACTCTTCACCATGATCTGATGAAATCACCACAATGGTATTGTCTAAGTCGACGTTTTTCAGCACATCACCAATCAAGCTATCGATGTAGTACAACGAGTTCTTGTATCGATTATGGTAAAGCGAAGCGTCAAAATCGTTGTTGAGCAAAATGTGGTCAACGCGTTCCCAGTATGGTTTGAATTTCGCAAATTCAGGTTCGGGAAACACCGTGCCGTGGGCGGCATCGTAGAACAGAAAACCAAAGTACGGCTTGTCGCTATCCTGCTTTTGGAACTCGATGAACTTGTCTGTTATCTGCTGATCGCGCTCGACAGCTGTTTCCCCAGTTTGTTTCAGGGTCAAGTCCGACACTTTTTTGAATACCGTGCGAGAAAGTGGCGGGCTGGTGAGCGGTGCCGAGCCAAAAATGCCCATGCGGTAGCCTTCTGCTTGCAGCGTATCCATAAAAACAGGAGAGCGTTGACTTGCGTAAAAGCTTTCCCAGTAGGTCGCTGGCAAGCTGTAAAACAGGCTGAAAATACCCGCTTGAGTTGAGTTGCCGCCGCTCATATGTTGTGTGAAATTCACCGTTTTTTCGGCGAACTTGCTGACATTTGGCATGACTTCCGGCGTCGCATCACTGTAGCGCCACGCGTCAACCAAGATAAACAAGACATTGGGCTGTTTCTCTTTGCTTTGCACTTGAATCGGCGCAAGCGGATAGTTGAGTGAGCTACGTTCAATGTTGGTTAACTCTACGCGGTTCTTCGATGCAATGTTCTCATCCACTAGGTCGTGTTTGTAAATAAATTTACGAGCCGTCAGCGGGTAGTAAAGTGGCCAGTTATTCGAAAACTGACTGACTTCATCGTCGTAAAGTGCGTTTTTGTACGCATGAATCATCTGCGTGCTAAGCAATACAGCAAACCAGACGCTGATCAAAACGAACTTAGCTCGGCTTTGTGCCAGTTGATTACTTACCCAAACGGTACAAGCGAGCCCGATCACCAGAACGGCAATTTCACTGATGAAGATTAGCCAACTCATCCACGAAATATCGAAGACATCACCACCACCTTCGAAAAACATACGGATTAATAGAGCGTTGATGTGAAGTTTGTATTGCTGAAAAACGAGGATATCGACTTTAAACATGATCAATAGACAGATCGCGATAGCGATCACGATACCTTTGAATGCTCGAGTCGGTAGAAAAGAGAGCAATAAACTCAACAACATAAATGGAAGAGCGATCAAGCCCAGCCAGCCATATTGAGTCGAAACCAAATAGTAACCTTGCAACAAGGTTAGCGGTTCATTCTGATTGTTAGACAACACAAAAGGATAACAAGCGATCGACAGGTACACTGCAAAGCAAGCAAAAAAAGCAATCAGCCAAGCGCTGTTGGAAGACAGTTTGCGAAACATACTTTTTGTTTGTTTATAAATTATGGGTAGAGGGAGTATAAAACAGTGTTTTTTATTATGGAATAGTTGCGACGAATGTCACATTTTGTATGGAAGTGTCAGACTTGATTGACATGTGAAAATTCAGAAGATTCATACTCTATTTGAGTGATATATAACCTTTTGTTTTTTCCGAACGCGAGATCACTGCGGGTTTAAATGGGGCTGTGCTAAGCTAGCTAACAGTTTCAATCGGCGCTCGGTATTCCCAATTTGTTTACTGTTTATCACTCCAACCAAGTTGACGTTCTTAAATCACTCCTTGTCGAACTGATTCGAATCAGTCCGCTGGAAAACCCGTTCGAAAAAGAACAAATTCTGGTTCAAAGTCCGGGCATGTCCCAGTGGCTAAAAATGGAATTGGCCAAAGAGTTTGGTGTTGCCGCGAACATTGATTTTCCGCTCCCTGCTACTTTCATTTGGGAAATGTTTACGCAGGTGTTGCCAGACGTGCCAAAACGCAGTGCGTTTAACAAAGAAGCGATGACTTGGAAGTTGATGCATCTGCTGCCGGGGCTTCTCAACCAAGACGTGTTTTCGCCGTTAGCGCAGTACCTCAAAGATGACAGTGATCACTCTAAGCTGTATCAACTGGCTGAGAAAATTGCCGATATTTTCGATGGTTACTTGGTGTATCGTCCGGAGTGGATCGCAAGTTGGGAAGCAGGGCAGAGTGTGCCAGAGCTGGAAGATGAGCATCCGTGGCAGCCGATCTTATGGCAAGCGTTGTATGATCACACTGTGTCATTAGGACAGTCTCCATATCACCGTGCCAACCTTTATGAGCACTTTATCGACACGTTAGAGAGTTTTAACGGCAATTTTGACCATTTACCCAAGCGTTTGTTTGTTTTTGGCATTTCTTCGTTGCCGCCTCGCTATATGGATGCGCTAAAAGCAATTGGTGAACACATCGACGTGCATCTGATGTTCACCAACCCGTGTCGTTATTACTGGGGTGAAGTTCGAGATCGCAAATATCTGGCTCGTTTGGCGGCGAAACATCGTCAGCACGTTGTGTGGCAGGACGATCACTCGGAAGTGCAAGGTGAAACTGAGCAACTGAAAGGATCACTGGAAGATAATGTGATCGATGAGCTGCACACCGATGTGGTCGGAAACAGTCTGTTGGCATCCATGGGTAAACTCGGGCGCGACAATATGTATCTGTTGTCTCAGCTGGAATCTCATGAAATTGAAGCCTTTGTTGATGTTGAGCGCGACAGTCTGCTCCATCAATTGCAAGCGGATATTCTCAATCTTGAAGAACATCAAGATGACCAACAGATTGAAAACAGTCATCACAAACAAGTGGTTAGCTTGGGTGATAAATCACTGAGCCTACACGCTTGTCACAGCCCGATGCGTGAAGTGGAAGTGCTGCATGATCAACTGTTGGCGATGTTCGATGCTGACCCAACGTTAAAACCGCGCGATATTATCGTGATGGTCGCGGACATCAACGCTTACAGCCCTGCGATTCAGGCGGTCTTTGGTAACGCGCCGGGTGAGCGTTTTATTCCATATTCGATTTCTGACCGAACCGCCGATCAAGAGAGCCCAATTCTGGCCGCATTTATGCAGTTGGTGAACTTACCCAATACGCGCTGTTTGGCCTCAGAACTACTCGAACTTCTGGAAACTCCAGCGATATTAAAGCGTTTTGAACTCAGCGAAGATGATTTTTTACAAGCCAAACAATGGGTTGAGGAATCGGGGATTCGCTGGGGATTGGACGCCAATACCGGATGCGAATTTGAACTGCCGGAAACCCGTCAAAACACATGGCAATTTGGTATTCAACGAATGTTGCTTGGCTACGCGATGCCAGAATCCGCAGGTTTGTTTGAAACCGAGCAAGGCAGTTTGTCTCCGTACAACGAAGTACAAGGCATGGGCGCAGAGCTGGCGGGCAAGTTGGCACACTTTATCCAACAAATTAGCACTTATCGAAGCAAACTTTCTCATGTTCAGACTATTGATGGTTGGCGAGAGACTTTAGTTTTACTGCTGGATGACTTCTTCTCAGTTGAGTTAGAAGGCGAAATGGCGCTCAAATCCATTCGCGATACGCTCAGCCAACTCAAAGAGCAATTAGCTGATGCCGCATTTGATGATGCGTTATCGCCGTCGATCATCAGCCAATACCTTCAAAACAAATTATCTGGCACACGAGTCAGCCAGCGCTTCCTTGCTGGTCAAGTGAACTTTTGTACCCTGATGCCGATGCGCTCTATTCCGTTTAGAACTGTTTGTCTGTTGGGGATGAATGACGGCGTGTATCCGCGCTCCATGCCGCCAGAAGGCTTTGACTTGATGACAGGAAGAACCAAACCGGGCGACCGTTCGCGCCGAGATGATGACCGTTACCTATTCCTCGAAGCGATGTTGTCTGCACAGCAAACGCTCTACATCAGTTATGTTGGTCGTTCAATCCAAGATAACACCGAGCGAGTGCCTTCGGTTCTGGTTTCTGAGCTGATGGAATACTGTCACCAAAACTATTGTTTAAGTGGTGATGAAGCGTTGCCCGTTGATGAGTCTGGCGACAACTTATTAAATGCGTTGGTGAATACCCACGCCATGGTGCCGTTTAGCCCGAGTGCGTTCCAAGGCATGCACGCCAGCTACGCGAAAGAGTGGATTCCAGCGGCATTGACTCAAAGTAGTCAATCGCAAGGCTATGTTCGTCGTGATTTTAATCGGGCATTAGACGACTATCTGTTAGGAGCGACGTTCCCACTTGAGCTCGACTTAGTCGAGTTGCAACGTTTCTGGCGCTTACCTGTGCAGTATTTTTTCAATCGTCGTTTAAAAGTAATCTTTGAACCGCCACTGCCGGTGATGGAAGACGACGAACCCTTTGTTTTAGGTGGTTTGGAAAGCTATCAAATGCGTGATGAGCTGTTAGAAACCTTGCTTGAAACGACATTGATGCAGCCAGAGAAAAAAACAGAGGTGCTTAAACACTTTATGAGTCAACAGCGCGCGCAAGGCAAACTGCCGGTGGGGGCGTTTGGTTATATCGAGTTTGAAACCAACCGAGTTCAGGCGGAAGAGCTGGTGGACAAACTGGCGTTTTTATCTGGTGCGCCTCAAGACGATTTGGAAATCGACCTGACGTTTGATTCCTTGTTTGAGCGAAATGAAGGCGAAGAGAAAAACGTTCGCCTAACAGGTTGGCTAACTCAATGCTACCAATCCGGTTTGATTCGCTATCGAAGCGGTAAGATTCGATCGCAGGATTACCTTGCAGCGTGGATCGATCACCTTGCCATGTCGGCGTCGGGTCATGCTAAGAAAACTCACATCATTGGTTACGATCGTAAAGAAGGCGCGCTGCATTTGATCTACCCAGAAATTGCCGATGCTCAGTATGCCAAACAGCTACTGACTGAATTAGTTCGCTTATTCTTCGAAGGCATGACTAAGCCTTTGCCTTATTTCCCGAAAACGGCGTTGGCTTGTGTTGAAGCGGGCTTTAGCCGTGGTCAGTGGGTCGATGACGAAGAGAAATCTTTGAAGAAAATGGCTGACGCATTCAATGATGGCTTCATGAGCCCGGGCGAAGGCAGTAATGCGTACATCTCTCGAATTTGGCCTGCTTGGAATGATGAGTTGGCCTCAGAAGTTCGTTTGCTGACAGCATTAGTTTTGCAAGGTGCGCGCTTAGCGGTTCAAGACACTGATGACGTAAAAGCGTAATAAAGACAGTTGGATAAAGAGAAGGAAGAGTAGGGTGGCCGCCAGAAAATCATTATTTTTTGTAGGGCGTTCGCTGTACGGCCACAAGGTCAGAGGGACCATGATACTTTTGTTTAATTCATTTGAGTTGTGCCGCCAAAAGGTTTGGCTTATCTCGTGGGGCGCATACTAACGGTACGTCTTATGGATAACCGTGAGAAAGATCTCACAAAGCTCTAAATTATCCAACTTGTTAAACATATTAATAGAATTTTTAACTATAGATCACATTTATTAGGTGATACGTCCTAGTAAATAATCCGGAGAGATTCAGCGTTATGGATCAAATGTCAGGTGCAGAGTGTCCTCTACATACGTTAGACCGCACAGAGCAACCTCAACCAACGCCACTAGAACCGATGACGTTTCCTCTGCATGGTGCGAGGTTAATCGAGGCATCAGCAGGTACAGGTAAAACCTTCACTATTGCAGGTTTATATCTGCGCCTTTTGCTTGGTCACGGCAGCGCGGAAACTCGGCATCGCGTACCGCTTACGGTCGACCAAATTCTGGTCGTAACCTTTACCGAAGCGGCAACTGCGGAATTACGCGATCGTATCAGGGCAAGAATCCATGATGCGCGAATCGCGTTTGCGCGTGGACAGAGTTCCGATCCGGTGATCCAACCTTTGCTTAATGAGTTTGACGATCACAAGCAAGCCGCAGAAATTTTATTGCAGGCAGAGCGTCAGATGGACGAGGCGGCGGTCTACACCATTCACGGTTTTTGCCAACGTATGCTAACGCAAAATGCGTTTGAATCTGGCAGCCGATTTAATAACGAGTTTGTGACCGATGAAAGTCACCTAAAAGCGCAAGTTGTAGCCGATTACTGGCGTCGCAATTTCTACCCGTTGCCGTTTACCTTGGCTGGGGAAATTCGCCAGCTATGGAGCTCTCCATCTGCGTTGTTGTCTGACATCAGCAATTACTTAACTGGTGCGCCGTTAAGCCTTTCTGTTCCTGCAATGAAAGGCAGTTTGGCTGATCTTCATACTGAAAACTTGAAAAAAATTGATGAATTAAAAGCACAGTGGCGAGAAAGCCAAGATGACTTCTTCACGCTGATTTCAGATTCAGATATTAACAAACGCAGCTACACCAAAAAGTCTCTGCCGACGTGGTTGGAGGCGGTAAACGCTTGGGCAGCAACGGAAACCACAGGTTACGATTATCCAGACAAGCTGGAGAAATTCGCGCAAAACGTCTTGTTGGAAAAAACACCGAAAGGCAGTGCGCCGCAGCACGCGGTATTTGAAGCCATTGAAACATTTCTTGCCAATCCAATCAGCTTAAAAGCGCCACTGCTTGCGCATGCGATTGAGCATTGTCGTGTGATGCTGGCCAACGCGAAAAATCAAAAACAGTGGCTCTCTTTCGATGATTTGCTGACGCAACTTTCTGCTTCTATCGATACGGACGAAAGCGAGCTTTTAGCGGCGCGTATTCGTACTTTGTATCCTGTCGCAATGATTGACGAGTTCCAAGATACCGACCCGCTTCAATACAGTATTTTCAGCCGTATTTATCTGAGCAACCCGGAATGTGGTTTGTTTATGATCGGGGACCCCAAGCAGGCGATTTATGGCTTTCGTGGCGCAGACATTTTCACCTATATCAAAGCGCGTAACCAAGTAAGTGCCCACTACACGTTAGGAACCAACTGGCGTTCTAGCGCAGATATGGTGCAGGCGGTAAACCAAGTATTTGCTTTGCCAGACAGTCCATTTATCTATGATTCGGACATCCCGTTCTTACCTGTAAAATACAGTCCCAATGCCGAAAAACGCATTTGGACTATGGGTGGTCAAAAGCAACCCGCGCTGACTTATTGGTTGCAAGAAGCAGACGATAAACCGCTACCAAAAGGCGAGTATTTGACTCGAATGGCGGAGGCGACCGCAAGCCAAATCCAAACCATTTTGACGCAGGCTCAACAGGGGCAAGCGTGTCTGGCGAATGGCGAAAAACAGAAAGCGGTTCAAGCGGGCGATATCGCGGTGTTGGTTCGAACAGGTAGTGAAGGTCGAATGATCAAACAAGCGTTGGCTGATCAAGGCATTGCCAGCGTGTACCTGTCTAACCGAGACAGTGTGTTTACCAGTTCAGTGGCGCAGGATTTACAGCGTTTGCTGCAAGCGGTGCTGACGCCAGAAAATGACCGTGCGCTGCGTGCAAGTCTTGCCTCTGAGCTGTTTGCCCTCGACGCAGCAAGTTTGGATGCGCTTAATAACGATGAAGTGGTGTGGGAAAACGCCGTAAACGAATTCAAAGAATATCGCAAACTTTGGGTTCAACGTGGTGTGCTGCCGATGTTGCGCGCGGTGATCAGCAAACGCCATATTGCCGAGCGATTACTAGAAGAAGGCGCGAGTTCACAGGGTGAGAATGGTGAGCGAGTACTTACCGATTTAATGCACATTGGTGAACTGCTTCAACAAGCCAGTAATGAACTGGATAGTGACCACGGTCTGCTGCGTTGGCTCGCTCAGTCTATCAGTGATGCGGAAAACGGTTTGGGTGGCAGTGATGACCAAATCCAACGTTTAGAATCGGAACGTAACTTAGTGCAGATCGTAACTATTCACAAATCAAAAGGCTTGGAGTATGACCTCGTATTTCTGCCGTTTGTGTTCAGCTATCGAGAAGCCAGCGAAGCCAAATATTACGATGCAGCCAATGACCGCACGGTACTGGATATCACAGGCAACGATGCGTCCATGAAGCAAGCGGATAAAGAGCGTTTGGCGGAAGACTTACGCTTGATATACGTGGCACTAACGCGAGCTGTGTATGCGTGTTTTATTGGAGCCTCACCTTTGCGCAATGGCCGTTCGACCAAAGAGCCAACTGGCGTACACCGCAGTGCGATTGGCTATTTGATTCAGAATGGTCAAGAAGGTGGCATCAACGATTTGCACCAAGGTTTAACAAAGCAACAAGACGAGCTTGATTGTGTCGTTGTGACCGATCCGCCGCAGCAACTCGAAGACAAGTACGTAGCGCCACAAGAAGAAGTACACGATCTTAGTGCGAAAGAACTGCAAAACCCTATCGACAGAAACTGGCGCATCACCAGTTACTCTGGCTTGGTCAAGCAAGGTTCTCATCACGCCGAGCATGATGCCACGATTGAGATTACGGGTTTTGATATCGACTCATCTGAAGAACAAGACGAAGCGGATTTGGTGGAGCCAGAGCGTTCTATTTTTACCTTCCCTCGTGGTGCGCGTCCGGGTACGTTCCTGCACAGCCTGTTTGAGGAAATTGAATTTACTCAGCCAGCCACGACGGAAGAGAATACACAAATCATCCTTGGCTTGATGGAAAGCGAACAGCTCGATGAAGAGTGGTTGCCCATTTTACAGCAATTGATTGATACCGTACTCGCAACGCCGTTGGATGGTAAGTCTTTGCTGCTGAATCAAAAAGCACCGTCGCAACGTTTGGTGGAGATGGAATTTTTGCTGCCGATTGAAGTGTTGTCTGCACCGGCGTTAAACCGAGTCATTCAACGTCACGATCCGTTGTCGGCGAAAGCGGGTGATTTAGGTTTCCAAACCGTGCAAGGCATGCTCAAAGGTTTTATCGACTTGGTGTTTGAACATCAAGGTAAATACTACGTGCTTGACTGGAAATCGAATCATCTTGGCGACGATGTGACGCACTACCATGGTGAGGCTCTGAAATCGGCGATGGCGGATCACCGCTACGATTTGCAGTACCAGATTTATGCGTTAGCACTGCATCGTTTCCTACGCAGCCGATTGGCGAATTATCAATATGAGCAGCACTTCGGTGGCGTGTATTACTTGTTCTTGCGCGGTATGGATGGGCAGAGTGACCACGGCATTTTTGCCGCGAAACCAACCTTAGAGTTCTTACAAGAGATGGATCGTTTGATTGATGGTCAAGCACTTGAAACGCGCTCAACTCAAGCCGGGCAGATGGAGCTACTTTAATGACGACAAATCGCAATCTTCATTCTGGCCAAGATAGTCTATTGGTAGTGCTGGAACGCTTGGCGCACAAAGGTGCTATTCGTCAGCTCGACTACCAATTCGCCTGTTTTATTGATTCTCAAACGCATGATGAACAGTCGGACAGTCAAGCATTGGCGTTTATCGCGGGTGTTGTCAGTAGTGAGCTTGGCAAAGGACATATCTGTCTGTCTCTGTTCGATGCACAAGGGCAATCTACGGATTTAGCCAGTAAGCTAGGGCTGTTTGGTGAGTCGGCATTGGCGCTCAACACACAGTTGCAAGACATAGACTGGATTCAAGTATTAAAAAATTCCACCGTGGTCGGCGCGCAAGGAGAAGCCTTGCCGCTGATGTTCGATGGCGAGCGTCTGTATCTGCACCGCTATTGGCATTATGAAGTGACACTGGCGGAAAAGCTCAATCAGTTGGGCGCCGCAGTTAACTTGCAACCACAAGAGTTTGTGCGATTATCCGAGTTGCTCAACCATCTGTTCGCACGCCAATACCATTTTCTGTTTAACGCGTTGGGCAAAGCAGTAGAAGCGGGAAGCAGCAACCAAGTGTTACGTCAACAATTGGTGTGTGATCACCTTGATGTGGTCGCAAGCGAATCGTTGGATTGGCACGCCATTGATTCCGTGCTTAGCAATGCGCGCAAGGTTCAGGATTTGCATCAACTGGATGAGCTGGTGCCACTTTCAGCTTGTGTGAACTGGCAAAAAGTCGCGGCGGCGGTTGCGTTAACTCGTCGATTTGCTGTGATTTCTGGTGGCCCTGGTACGGGTAAAACGACGACAGTAACCAAATTGCTTGCTGCTTTGATTGAACAGGCGACACACGAGAAAAATCTAACCATCAAGCTGGTGGCCCCGACGGGGAAAGCGGCGGCGCGATTAACCGAGTCCATTGGTAAAGCAGTGCAAGAACTGCCAGTTTCTCCGGAGCTAAAAGCCAAAATTCCGACTGAATCGAGTACTTTACATCGGTTGCTGGGCGCGATTCCTAATAGCGCAGAATTTCGTCACAACAAGCAAAATCCACTGCATTTGGATATTTTGGTTATCGACGAAGCGTCGATGGTCGATTTGCCAATGATGTACAAAGTGGTCGATGCCTTACCGAAACATGCGCGGCTGATTTTGCTAGGTGATAAAGACCAACTTGCCTCAGTTGAAGCAGGGGCAGTGTTGGGTGATATCTGTTCGTTCCATGCATTGGGTTATGGCAAAGAGCAGGCGTCAGCCATCGCAAAACTGGCGGGTTTCGATACTTTAGCCCATACAGGTACCAGTGCATCTAGCATTGCTGATAGTTTATGTATGCTGCAAAAGAGCTACCGATTTGACGCTCGCTCAGGCATTGGTCAGTTGGCAAAAGCGGTTAACTCAGGTTCTGCTGCGAGCGTAGATAACGTCTGGGCGCGTGACTTTTCTGACATCGAACATTTCGCGCTAAGTAGTCAACATTACAACCAAATGATGCAGACGTTGGTGCAGGAATACGGTCGTTACCTCAAACGCATTGGACAACAGGAAACTGATCCTAAAACCGGAGAGCTAGAGTCGCTAACGCACAAAGCCAAAGCGGTGTTAGATACCTTCAACCAATGCCGATTGCTGTGCGCGATCCGTGAAGGTGACTTCGGTGTGGCTGGGCTAAACCAACGCATCGAGAAAGCGCTTGCGGCGCGCAAGTTAATTCAAGTTCAGGATGAAATTTGGTATCACGGCAGACCTGTCATGGTTACGCGTAATGATCACGGTTTAGGTTTGTATAACGGTGATATTGGTATTTGTATGCGAGATGACAGTGAAGAAGAACCGCGTTTGAAAGTCTTTTTCGAGTTACCTGACGGCAGTGTGAAATCGGTCTTGCCAAGCCGAGTACCTGAACATGAAACGGCTTACGCCATGACCATCCATAAATCGCAAGGCAGTGAATTTGATTACACCCTGATGATTTTGCCACCAGACTTTAGCCCGATATTAACCCGTGAGTTGATTTACACAGGCATTACCCGCGCGAAAAAGCGTTTAGCTCTTTACGCCGAGCTCAATGTTCTGAAGCGAGGCATTAAGGTGAAAACCACTCGCGCGAGTGGGTTAGTAAAGCGGCTTACCAACTAAAACAAGAAGACCGAGCTTATGGCTCGGTCTTCTTTTATGCATGTTTTGCAAACGCATTGGTAAAAGACACGCTGCGTATTTTGTATTGCTGTTGATAAGCAAGAATAAAATCTCGGATAGCGTCATTTACGGGGAAAACACAGTGGACGTCTAGGCCTTCTAAAAACTGATTGTCAGCCATATCCCAGAAGCTTTGAAGCGAATTACAAATGATTGTTCTCATAACAGTGCTCGTCTCGGCTTATTTAAAGTCAGATTAACAACTGTCCTTGGTGTGCAATACGGAGCTAACTAGTTTTTCAATTGCCCAGTATTTTAGGGTGAAGGCTAATTACATCACCTAGATCCATTCGTATTGGTTAAAAACCAATCACTAGCGAGCAGAGTATAGCCAACCAAATGTATATTTAAAAGATAAAATTGGAACAAAAATCAAGCAATGGTTTGCGCATTTCTAAGTTGGGTTTACATGATGACCCGCTAGTCCGGAGTAGGGTTTATGTGTGGCCTTACTCCTCAACAAACTCGTTCCTAAACAAGCTCGATGTGCAGGGTTGAGCGTTAATGAACTAAATCCTGCCCTTTGAGGTTAGTTGGTATAGTGGAACGTTAAGTTTCGCTCCCTGATTTAAGGTTAAGCTATAAATCTAACGCTAAGATTTTGGACTTACGCTGGAAGTTATATAACCCTTGTTTGGCTCCAGGCAAATAGTCGACACTGACTTCGTAAAAACCTTGCTCTCTGAACCAATGCAAACTGTGTGTCGTGAGGACAAAAATCTGATCAATGGTTTCGGATTTAGAACGATGTTTCATGTAGTTGAGCAGTAACAAACCTCGGTTTCCATCACGATAGTCAGGGTGAATCGCTACGCAAGCCATCTCAGCTTTACGCTCTTCTGGGTATGGATAAAGGGCAGCACAGCCAATAATCAAGCCGTCTTTTTCGATGATGGTAAATTTTCCAATCTCTTGCTCTAGCTGTTCTCGAGAGCGCCTAACCAGTACACCTTGTTCTTCTAACGGGCGAATGAGGTCTAAGATACCGCCAATATCGTCAATATTAGCTTGCCTCACTTGTTCAGCACTCGCCATAACAACTTGGGTACCGATACCGTCGAAAGAGAACAACTCCTGAATTAAGGCGCCATCTACTTTATAACTGATCAAGTGGCTACGAGGTACTCCGGCACGGCAAGCGGCAATAGAGCCTTTAAGAAAGCGCAGTGTTCCAGTGTTGTAATCTAGGTCAGGAGACGTATTTTCAGAAAGCGTTTTGATGACATGCTCCGCCTCAATTGGTAGTAACTCGGCGACAGCATTGCCGTTGTCATCAATGACACCTTGTTCGGAGCAAAAACCAATCAGCTTATCCGCACCCAGCTTTATCGCTAGTTGGGTGGCGACTTCTTCCGATAATAAATTGAAGCACTCGCCAGTCACAGAGCTAGCAATGGGACCTAGCAGAACAATTGAACCTTGATCAAGAGTGCGATTAATCGCGTCGGTGTCAATGCGGCGAATACGTCCACTATGGCAATAGTCCACACCATCATCAACGCCGAGTGGTTGGGCAATGATGTAGTTTCCGCTAACGACATTGAGCTGGGTACCTGCCATCGGAGTATTGTTGAGGCTCATTGATAGGCGCGCAGTAATCGCAAGCTGAAGTTGTCCGGCAGCTTGCATAACAACAGATAAAGCCGATTCATCCGTAATGCGGATATTTTTGTGGTAAGGCGTAGTGAGGTCTTGTTTTTCTAGCAGCTGATTAATTTGAGGACGTGCACCATACACCACCACGACTTTGATTCCGAGGCTGTGCATGAGTGCGATATCATTAATAATATTGCCAAAATTTTTGTGTGCGACGGCTTCTCCGCCCAGCATGATCACCATGGTTTTTCCGCGGTGAGCATTGACATAAGGTGTTGATTGACGGAATCCTTTTACGAGAGCAGTACTACGAATTTTCACTACAGCCATTCCTTTGTTTAATTATGTTAAAATAATGCCTTTTTATTCATTGAGTGGCAAGGCGAAATTTTGGAATAAAGCACAAACATATTGAGGTAGGTTCTTGGTCCCGTTAAGAGGGAAGGTTACAATGGTGGCGTCTTTCCTCAATACGTGAACCTCATGTCTTCTGCTGTTAATAAGAATGCTGCGATCACTGCTTCAAATCTGTCAAAAACGTCATCTAAATCAATGCTTCGTAAGTGGCTAGAGCGTTCTCTCATGCTTATAGCGATAGTTGGAACCGTTGTCGTGTGCATGCTGTATAGTGATTTGATTACTCGAACCATTAATCCGCCCATTCCCAAATCGACAATTTATGGTCGCTGGGTTGAGCAAGATGTTGCGCCTTATGCTCGTGAAGAATTTGTGTTGAGTGAGCGCGGTGTTACCGTAAATGGTTCTACAGTGGCGACCAGTTTTGAATTCGATGGGGATTCGTTTTCGTATCGAGTGGGTTCAAATGAGCGGCACTTCAATTTTGTGGGTAAGCAGCATGCAGAAATGAAGCTGGATGCTAATGCACATTATCTACCTGTATTCCGTTTAGAGGGGCGTGCAAGGATTGCGGTAAGATAGTCGTTTTTATCTTTGTCTGTTAAGCAGAGATCTCTTGCGTCTGTGAGTCACATGGATGATCACAATTTCATCTCTCAATCAGTAAATCTTACTTTCAAACATAATCCGGACAATTCCGTAATTCTTCCGCTGCTATCATGTTGCATTAACTGAATGAATTCACAACGAGTAAACGGATTGGCTTAGCGTTGAAACATTTTGTCGTTGCTTTTCAATTGCACCGTATGCATTTGTTTGCCATCCTTTTGCTATTCTCTTTTACGGAAAAGACACGTGTTAAAAAAACTCCTTCCTATTATCTCTTTGAGCCTACTCTTTGGCTGTGCTCAACAAAATGATCGTGCTCAGCAATATCTTGATGGTGAGTTTCCTCAGATCCTCAATAAAGTGGACGTAGTTGAGTCTAACAAACCACGCGATTTTACTGAATTTAACAAGCAAGCTGAGCAAGTGGTGATAAAGTCACCATCCATGGCGAAGATATACCAACCGCTATATCAACGATTAAGTGAGTGGGCGCAACAGAGCGGAGATACCAGTGCGTTGAGTGCGTTTGGCATTCAAGCCGCGCAATTGGGTGGTGGTGATAAAAAAGGTAATGTGCTGTTTACCGGATACTTTTCTCCCGTGATGGAGCTGCGTCATACACCAAACGACATTTTTAAGTACCCAGTTTATGGCAAGCCAAACTGCTCATCAGATTGTCCGACTCGTGCGGAGATCTACAACGGGGCATTAGATGGCCAAGGTTTAGTGCTAGGTTATGCGCCTAACCGTATTGACCCGTTTATGATGGAAGTGCAGGGCAGTGGCTATGTGCATTTTGAAGATGATGATACGTTGGAGTACTTCGCGTACGCAGGGAAAAATAATAAAGCTTACGTTAGTATTGGCCGCATTTTGATTGAACGTGGTGAAGTGCCGCGTGAAAAAATGTCTCTCAAAGCGATTAAAGAGTGGGTAATGGACAACGACGACGCAACAGTACGCGAGTTGTTGGAGCAAAACCCTTCTTACGTCTTCTTTGCGCCAAAAGCGGAAGCGCCAGTAACGGGATCGGCTGGTATTCCTTTGTTACCAATGGCCGCGGTCGCGGGTGACCGTTCTATCTTACCAATGGGCACACCAATCTTGGCGGAAGTACCATTGCTGAATGCGGATGGTACGTGGAGCGGTGCTCATCAACTGCGAATGCTGATCGTTTTAGACACTGGTGGTGCGGTAAAACAGAACCATTTGGATCTGTATCATGGCATTGGTGCGAGAGCAGGAACGGAAGCAGGGCACTACAAGCATTTTGGTCGAGTTTGGAAACTTGGGCTGGAAAACTCACCAACTCAAGCGCCTTGGGCTTTGCCGCCAGAAAAGCTACAATAGCGACCCAAGAAAGAGGAACCGCCTCTTATCTAGACATTTCATCAAAGAGTGCGTATAAATCGCACTCTTTGTTTTTCTATCGATCATCTGGACTTCAATATGCGTGAACTCGATACCCCAGCATCTGACAGCTACAATCAACGCTTTGGCGGCACTCGTCGTCTTTATGGCAACAGTGAAGTGGACATTCTTCGCGCTGCACACGTTTGTGTTATTGGTATTGGTGGCGTGGGTTCATGGGCGGTCGAAGCGCTGGCCCGTACTGGGATCGGTGAGTTGACTCTGATTGATATGGATGATGTTTGTGTCACGAATATTAACCGCCAAATTCATGCGATGACGGGCACCGTTGGCCAAAGCAAAATTGAAGTTATGGCCGAGCGTGTCAAATTGATCAACCCAGAGTGTAAAGTCAATCTGATTGATGATTTCATCACGCCAGACAATCAACATGAGTACTTAAGCAAAGAGTTTGATTACGTGCTAGATGCGATTGACAGCGTAAAAGCGAAGGCGTCTTTGTTGGCGTATTGCCGCAGCAACAAGATCAAAGTGATCACTACGGGGGGCGCTGGTGGTCAGGTTGACCCAACGCAGATCATGGTCGCTGATTTAACGAAAACGATCCAAGATCCTCTAGCGAAGAAAATCAAAGACACCTTGCGTCGTCATCATAACTTCCCTAAGAATCCGGCTCGTAAGTTTGGTATTGATTGCGTGTTTTCAACCGAGCAGCTGAAGTACCCTCAAGCAGACGGTTCAGTGTGTGGTGTGAAGTCGACAGCGGAAGGCCCAAAACGTATGGATTGTGCTAGCGGTTTTGGTGCGGCGACTGTGGTAACTGCAACGTTTGGCTTTGTCGCGGTATCGCGAATCGTTGAGAAGTTGATTTCAAAATATAAGAAGTAAACTAGAAGAAGAGCGCATCATGACAGATTTTCCCGTTTCTCCATTTGGTACAGATATCACCAGCGAAGACATTGTAGCGACTATGCAGCAATTTCAAGGCTGGGAAGATCGCTACCGTCAGGTTATTCAGTGGGGTAAAAAGCTGCCACAAATGCCAGAAGAGCTGAAATCAGAACAAGTTACCGTTTCGGGTTGTGAAAGCTTGCTGTGGTTAGTGAGCCAAGAGCAAGATGGCGTTTGGCATTTTTGTGCGGACTCCGATGCGCGTATCGTCCGTGGATTGATTGCCTTGGTAATGGCAGCTTATGACGGTAAAACGGCCGATCAAATTCAAGCATTTGATATTGATGCTTATTTTGATCAGCTGGGGCTTGTCTCCCATTTAAGCCCGTCACGTGGTAATGGCTTGAAAGCTATTGTAGAGCAGATTAAGCAAGTCGCCGTGTAACGAGTTATTTTTCCAACTCTTAAAAAACGCCGAATAGCCTAGCTGTTTGGCGTTTTTTGTATCTGAGTTGAGATATTTTTTGCATATGGATAAAAAGTATGCAAATGGTCGACTATTTTAGCGTTAATTAACCATTCTATTGATCCTGGTTCATTATATTGCCCACTTGGTTTTTATAAACTCAATTGTATTTAAAATTTGTCTATATTAGATAATAGACATATGCCCCATCCGCTCCTATTCCCCAATGTGGAAACACACTTGGAAGCGATTGGGTTACTTAGATACAAATGCTAGGAACCTCCCTATATGCAATTCACCTTGGAACATGCGCAAGACGTGTTATCCGGAATGCCAGACCCCACTTTTATTCTGAGTGAAGATGGTATCTATATTGATGTTTTTGGAGGAACAGATAAAAAAGCCTATCACGATGGAAGTAATTTGATAGGTAAGACACTTCACGGTGTACTTGAAAAAGATAAAGCCGACTGGTTTATCGAGCAGATCAGTCGATCACTGAAACAAGACAGTATTGTGACGATCGAGTACAAGATGTGCGCCGACAGCATTCAGGGAATAGATGCCAACAGTGGACCAAGAGGCGACCTATACTACGAAGGCAAGATCTGCCCACTCGCTATAAAATACCGGGGTCGTCGCGTTGTCCTTATTCTTACACGCAACATCTCCAATCGCCACCGAGTTGAAACCCTTCTTCGCCATCAAAGCCAAATTGATGCTCTTACCAACATCTACAATCGACGTGTTTTTTTCGAAAAGCTCACAGAAGAAGTTATTAAATCCCAAGCTCCAGATTATCACTCCGCGTTGTTATTGTTTGATTTGGACTTTTTTAAAGTCATCAATGATAAACGTGGTCATGATGCGGGGGATTATGTCTTAGAGACCTTAGCTGATTTGGTTTCTCACTTACTCGTCAAAGACGAAATTTTTGCAAGAGTCGGAGGGGAGGAGTTTGCGATTATTTTGCCAGAAACTTCTCTGTCGGCGGCGAAAGAGGTAGGAGAGGAAGTACGTTCCCACATTCAAAATTGTCAGTTCGAATTTGAAAAGATTGAAATTCCGGTCACGGTGAGTGTAGGCGTGGTGGAAATAGGCAGAAATGAAACCACCAAACGTTTGTATGCGCATGCAGATAAAGCGCTTTATGCTGCGAAAAGAAATGGCAGAAATTGCGTGGCGACTCTGGATAGGCAGATGGAGTAACCTTGTTGGTTACTCCAAATCAAACCGTTGGCGTTATAGCATGTCGACGGCTTTTTCTACGGCGGCGATGAGTCTTTCCACATCGCTCGTCGTGTTATAAATACCAAAAGAGACGCGTACCGTGCCTTTCACATTTAGCGCATCCATCAATGGGTGAGCGCAGTGGTGTCCTGCTCGTACCGCAATGCCTTGTTGATCGAGCAGCGTCGCAATATCTTGGTGATGAACGCCGTCCATTACGAAGGTCAGTACAGAGGCATTCGGTTGATAGCCTAGAATATGGATGTCATCCAAAGCGCTTAGTGCTTGGTAGGCCTTATCCTGAAGCGCATGGAGATGAGTCTCTACTTCGTGATGGTCAAAACCTTGGTACCACTCAATGGCTTTCGCTAGAGCAATCGCGCCCGCAACGTTTGGTGTGCCCGCTTCAAATTTTCCAGGAAGTGCAGAAAACGTCGTTTTTTCGAAAGAAACGCGTTCAACCATTTTACCGCCGCCGTGCCATGGTGGCATGGCTTCCAAAAGTTCAAGCTTGCCGTATAAAACCCCAATGCCTGCTGGTGCATAAAGTTTGTGACCTGAGAAAACGTAGAAATCGATATCTGATGCCGATAAATCAAGTTGCTCATGTACGATGCCTTGCGCGCCATCAACTACAATAACCGCGCCAACGTTGTGCGCCAGTTCAGTGATTTTTTCTATAGGTTGGCGTGTGCCTGTTACGTTGGTTATTTGCGCGCAAGCAACAATTTTACAGCGGTCAGACAGAAGCGCCTCAAATGCACTGATGTCGAACTGGCAATCTGATGTCATCGGAACTTTAATGACTTTAGCACCCGTTTGCTCTGCCACGATTTGCCAGGGCACGATGTTGGCGTGGTGCTCCATCTCGCTAATCAAGATCTCATCACCTGGTTGTAACGTGCTACGGGCGTAGGTTTGAGCAATTAAGTTCAGTGCTTCGGTTGCGCCCCGTGTCCAAATGATCTCTTTAGAGCTGTTTGCACCAATAAAGTTTGCCACTCGTTCTCGTGCCGCTTCAAATTGGCTGGTGGCATTAGCCGTTAAACTATGACTACCACGGTGAACATTGGCATTTTGCGCACTGTAGTAATGACTGATGACATCAATCACACATTGCGGTTTTTGCGTTGTCGCTGCGCTATCTAGATACACTAAGGGCGTATCGTTGACGGATTGATTTAGAGCGGGAAATTGCTCACGTACAGCATTTACGTCAAACATTATTCTTCACCAAGCTTATGGTAATGCAGAGTAGGCAGAGGGATCATTGGTTCAGCAACTGACCATGCGTGTTTTTTACCTGAGAGTTGAATGATTACTTCCATTGCGAACTCTAAAGCAGTGCCCGGACCTTGACTGGTGATCAGGTTGTGGTTGATATCAAAGGTCACGCGTTTGCTGCGCCACTTCTCTTCCGGGATATGTGACTGAAAGCTCGGGTGACAGGTCATCAGTGATTGTGGGAAAAGATCATGGTGTTGCAATACCAACGCCGGTGCTGCGCAGATAGCTGCGACCAATTTTCCCTCGTAGATGTGCTGCTTAAGGATTTCTATCATCACCGTACTATCACGAAAAATTTCTGCACCACCAACACCACCAGAAAGCGCTATGGCGTCAAACTCATCATCAGCGATATCGACCAGTTTACAATCGGCTGTTAGTGTGACTCCGCGAGAAGCTTTCATCGTCAATGAGCCATCAAAAGCAGCACTCGCTACCGTAACGTCATAACCCGCGCGAACCATCATGTCGATAACGGTGACGGCTTCCATTTCTTCGGTGCCCGGAGCGATTGGCACTAAGATTTTCTTACTCATTGTTCTGTCCAGCTTTGTTCTATTTGTTTGATGCGTTGGTAAAGTTTTAAATTCTCAGGCGTATTGATGCGATGTTTCTCGGCAGCCTTTAACAGGTATCCGGTTATAAAATCAATTTCCGTTCGACGCTGATGGAATACGTCTTGTCTCATTGAAGAATAGTTCTCAGCTGTGGCGTTCACCACTTGCATTACCGTATCGAAAAGAGAGCGAAACTCGATAGCAATACCTTCTTTACTCATTACTTCAACCAGTTCTTGAGTGATGCTTTCGAGTTGTATCTTAAACTCGGGCTGCGCAAGCTCACCATTCTTACACTGCTGAATCGCAGTCAGTGGGTTAATCGCGCAGTTAATTGCTAACTTAGTCCATAACGCAGATTGGATGTGTGGATTCCAAATGGCCTCTGGAAGAGCATGATGCATAACATCTTGCAGAAAAGCGCACTGCATTCCTTTGTCATTATAACCACCCACTTGCGTTGTTCCGTGACCGGTATGCAGTACGTGTTGGTTATCTGGTTTGTATGCGCCGTGCGTCGTTGTGGCGAGCACGATAGGATTGTTTGGCAGAGCCTTCTCCACGCCAGAGGCGGTACCCATACCATTGTGCATCAGCATGATAATCGTGTCTGCGTTGATATGAGGCAGTAAAGGCTGAATGGCGTCTTCCACTTGCCAAGCTTTTACCGTGATCAAAATGAGATCTGCTTTATTTACGGAGGAAATATCTTGATTACTGAATACGATTGCGGGTGTGTCATCCAACTGAAGTGATTGTTGGCTTTCAGAACTTCTTCCCCACAATGAAACATTGTGCCCGGCAAGCTTAAATTTTGTTGCCCAGAGTGAGCCCACCGCACCTGGACCGAGGATAAGGATATTCACCAAACGCTCTCATTAAAAAGGTTTGCTGCAAGGATAATGAGGGAAAAAAGGAAAGCAAATAAAAATGGCGCCGAAAGGCGCCATTTTTGAGCAAACTTAGTGGTTCAATTAGAACTTGTAAGTTACAGCAAGGTAGTGGCCAAAGCCAGTTGACTTGAACCCATCAGTATCTTTGATACCGTACACGTCTTTGTAACCTTTTAGACCGTAACCCACTGCGAAGCGGTCTGAGTGCCAGTAGATACCGTTGAACATTGCACCACCGTTTGACGCGGTTGAACCAAACTTGTTACCAGCAGCATCATCCATACCGAATTGGTAATCGATGTAGCCTTGGTAAGAAATGAATGAACCGTTTTCGAAGAAGTAGAATGGTTTGAACCAGTTAGTCGAGATTTGGAAACCGTTCCAATCCTTTTTGTTGCCGTCGTAAGTGCCGTATAGGTTAACACCAACTTTACCAAACCAAGGAACCATTACGTCAGAACCTAGACCGATTTTTTGAGAGTTAACACCAGAGTTACCACCCCACTCGATTAGAGTTGCAACGTATAGCTCTTGAACTGGACCGAAAGATAGGTCTTTACCAGTTACCGCATCTAGAGACATACGTGGAGCGAATTTCATAAAGATCTTCTCTGCGCCAGCTTTGTCGCTACCTGGATCAGAAGTTAGGTTGAATACATCAACGTAGCCGTAAAGGTCGAAGATACCAGAGCGGCCGCCGAATTCCATTTCTAGGTAGTCGTGTGAAGACTCACCTGGAAGTTCGTCAAATGCACCCATTAGGTTAAATTGCATCCACTTGTAATCGTTTTTGTGAATATCGCCGTCAGAGTAATCTGCCGCCATAACTGGAGCTGAAGTAGCCGCTAGAAGGCTAAGAGCTAAAAGTGATTTACGCATAAGGGGACTCTCTATGTTTGTAATGATTCAGAACACGCAATCTGTGCTGCGCTTTCCAATTGGCGGGAATAATAGCGATAAAAATCCCAAATGAAAGTGATAAAGGGTGCAAAATGAAACGTTTTTGGTGAGTTGCATCACGAAATTATCTTTATTTACGGAACTTTTTGTTTGTTGCATTTTATTGCAATAAATGTGTGATTTGGATCGTTTGCGTGAGCGATTTTATGACTTTTTAAGCCAGTCGATTAACCAACATAAATCGTTAGTGATCGGAGTGATAAGGGATTCGTATGTATCCGTGAATCAAAGAGGACGTTTGAATGAAAGAAGTCATGTTATTCCCACTCACTTCAGTTGTACTCCCTGAAGGTAAAATGAATCTGCGCATTTTTGAGCCACGATATAAGCGAATGGTAAAGGAATGCAGCCTACAAAATGTGGGCTTTGGAGTTTGCCTAGTAGGAAGTGAAGGTGACCCTAAAGACGTGGGTAACGTTTCATCTATCGGAACTTTGGTCAGGATCGTTGATTTTGAAACACTCAGTGATGGCCTTCTTGGTATTACAGTTGCTGGTGAGCAACGCTTTGTTGTCAAACGCGTCCGTGCAGATGCGGATGGCTTACGTCATGCAGAGGTTGAATGGTTAGACAATTGGCAACATCTAGACAACTCACCAGATTTCTTCTTTTTAAGCCAGCAGTTATCCCATGTTTATGAAGAGTTTCCTCAACTTGGAAGCCTCTACCAGCATCGTTTTTACGATGACTCTGCTTGGGTTACTCAGCGTTGGCTTGAGTTACTACCCCTAGACTGCAATCTGTTCGAACAGCTAGTCGGCGCAGAGGACTGTATTCCTGCGTTGCAATTTCTGACAGAAGCCATAGAAGCCCCGACTAACAAAGAGGCAAGGATATGAAAGGATTTAATAAAGCTGCGCTAACTATTGTTGCGACATTAGGACTGGCGGCGTGTGGCTCCGACAGTGACACTATCGAGTATTCCAATTTACAAGCAGTGCACGCGTCTTCTGATGCGCCGCTTGCAAATGTGTGGATCAACGATAAACCATCATTAACGAATGTTGATTATGGTGTGGGATCTGGCTACGTTAAATTGCGAGAGGGGATGAATTCGATTCAGGTCGATGTTCAGCTCCCAGGTAATGAAACCGCGACCGTAATACCTAAAACAGAACTAGATCTTGATTCCGACCTCAATTATAACGTGTTCGTTGTTGGCGATGCCGATGGTTCGCCAAACCCAGTTGAGCCTTTAGTTGTGACTCGCAGCGCCGATTCAATGGCTGATGCCAATAGTCTAGATGTTCAAGTTGTTCATGCAGCTTCAGGCGTTCCTGCTGTTGATCTTTATGTCACTGAGCCAGGTGTTGCTCTTGCTAGCGCGACTCCAATAACTAACCTTGCTTACAAAGCTTCTACCGACGTATTGAACATCCCAGCTGGTGAGTATCAAGTTCGACTTGCCGTAGGAGACAGCGTTGCTTTTGACTCCGGCACAGTACCTCTTGCGGCTAACTCCAACTTGACGATTGCCGCTATCGGCACAGGAGATTCGAATAGCACGTCACCTGTCAAACTCTTGGTGTTGGACGGTTCGGGCTCTTCTATAATTGAAGATATGGGCAGCCAAGCTGAAGTAAGAGTCGGACACCTTGTCGATGGAGCGCCAGTCGTCGATGTTAACGTTAACGGGGCGGCCTTCGCTCCTCTTGCCGACTTAGCGTTCAAAGAGATTCGTGGTTATTTGGATCTTGCTGCTGGCGCTTACGATATTGACGTTTACGTGGATGGCACAACAACCAATCCGATCATAGATGTTGACGGGTTAATGGTTGCAGGTGGAATGGATTACAGTGTTTATGCAGTCGGTGTTGTTAGCCCAGCGATTGATATCGAAGCTCTGGTTGTTGAAGATATGAGACGCGCTGTGGCGACTAGCGCGACATTGAATGTGACACACGCGGCGGCTAATCCTATAGCGGAAATGGTGGATATTTACCTCACTACGAGTGCAGGAATAGATGGAAGTGATCCAACTATTGCTAATTTTGCGTATAAAAATAGCGTACAAGGATTATATGTCGCTGAAGGTACATATTATGTAACGGTAACAGTGGCTGGTAACCCAAGTATTGTTGCGGTTGACTCAGCACCAGTCAATGTAATGAACGGTGTTGTGTACCAAGTCGTTGCCATTGATGATGGGAACAACGGTGGTTTCAACTTGTTGGTCGATGACGTGACCGATTAGGACGAATGGGAGGAGGAGACTCCTCCCACAAATTAAGGCCGATTATGATGAGTGATAGCCCGAAAAAACTGGGGCGCAGTGATTGGAACGATTACATGGATAAAGTGAAGGATCGAGACAAAGATGCTTTCGCTTTTGTATTCCGTTTTTACGCACCCAAGCTGAAGCAATTCGCTTACAAACATGTTGGTAATGAGCAAGTTGCTATGGAGATGGTGCAAGAGACCATGGCGACAGTTTGGCAGAAAGCGCACCTCTATGATGGTGAAAAGAGCGCGTTATCGACTTGGATATATACCATAATCCGAAACCTTTGTTTTGATCTGCTGAGAAAACAGAAAGGTAAGGAATTACACATTCATTCTGATGACATTTGGCCGTCAGAGTATTATCCACCTGATCTTGTTGATCACTATTCACCAGAACAAGATATGTTGAAAGAACAGGTGGTTAAGTTTTTAGATATATTACCGAAAAACCAGAGAGATGTTTTACAAGCGGTATATCTTGAAGAGTTACCTCATCAACAGGTCGCGGAATTATTTGATATACCCCTCGGTACCGTAAAATCCAGGCTGAGGCTTGCAGTAGAAAAGCTAAGGCATTCAATGCATACGGAGCAACTATGAACAAACACCCAGATAACAGCTTGTTAGAAGCATACGCTTCGGGAAGCATTGATGCAGTTTCTGGTCTTGTGGTCGCAACCCATTTAGAAACATGCACCAAGTGCCGAGCTTATGTGAACCAAGTCGAAGCAAGTCAAGCGAACATCGTAAGTGACATACCTTCTGAGTATGTTTCTGAATTTGACGACATGTTTAATGACATCATCAATGCGGAGCCAGCGACTGATAATATCGTGATCCGCGACTCTGCTGCTGTTAATGTGGCAGGAAAAAGCTTCGCTCTTCCTAAAACTCTAGCGCGTTTCTCTGACCTCGTAGGGTCATGGAGAAGTTACGGAGGCAAGGTTTTCAGTGCTCAGATTGACCTAGGGGAAGACGCTCGTGTCAGCTTAATGTACATCGGGGAAGATGTGCAAATTCCTCAACATACGCACAAAGGCCTGGAGTCTACATTGATCCTACATGGTGGATTTAGTGACGAGGATGGCCAATATGAAGAAGGCGATTTGATGATTAGAGACGCATCAGTGAAGCACAGCCCTTACACTAAGGCCGGAGAAGACTGCTTGTGTTTAACCGTATTGACTGAGCCGATGATCTTTACTCAAGGCGTGGCACGTATATTTAATATGTTTGGTAAAGGGTTATACCCATAGACCTCTTATCTTATATCTCGCAAAACAAAAACCACCGAATTCGGTGGTTTTTTATATGTTTCGTTAATGTTTGTGACGTGCTTTTTCCAATAGAGCATCAAAGTAATGTCGTAGCGAGTACAACATAATCAAGCTTGGCACGACCATGACAGCGGTAAGCACGAAGAATGTGCTCCAATCATTAAGATAATCCACTAGCTCGCCACTGAAAGAAGCAAGAGTCGTCCGTCCGAAGTTTCCTAGAGAGGCAAGCAACGCATACTGAGTTGCCGAAAATGCTTGCCCGGTTAGAATCGTCAAAAATGAAACAAAAGCGACAGTTGAGAAAGCAGTCGTAAAGTTATCGACAATAATCGTGGCTAAGTACAAGTGCTCGTTTGGGCCTACCGAAGCAATCCAAGCAAACATCAAGTTACTGGCAGACATAGCAATACCGCCGATCATTAATCCACGTACAATACCAAACCTAACGTTGAACATGCTTCCGACAAAAGTAAAGAAGATGGTGGCTCCCCAACCGATCAGTTTGGAGTAATAGCCAATTTGTTCATTGCTAAAACCAATATCTTTATAGAACGCGATCGACATCCTGCCCAAAAACGCTTCGCCAATTTTAAATAGGAAAACGAACAGCAACAGAGTAATCGCGACACGGACGCCATTGCGATTAAAGAAATCAAGGAAAGGTTCTACAACAGTCACGGTAAACCAAGCTACGACTTTTGAACCAACCACTTCTTTGTGGCGTTGTTCAGCGGCAGACTGAAGTTGTTCGCGTTGAGTCTTCGGTTCACCGACTAAAATCGTAAAGACCATTAGAATGCCGACTATCACCGCCATCCCGTAGTACACACCATTCCAACCGACACTGTCAGCATTAACAAACGCTAAATAACCCGGTAGTGAATAACCTGTCCACCAGCCAATGACCGCCATTGCAGAAGCTTGAGGCAGTTTAGACTCTTCTGACTTTGGGAAAGTATCAATACGAAAAGCATCAATTGCGATGTCTTGTGTCGCTGAAGCCGTTGCAATGCACAAGGCGAGTAGTGACGCAAACACCAAGTTTTCCGCTGGATTAACGCCGGCAATAAATAGGGTAGCGACGAGTACGATACTTTGACAAAAGAAAATCCAGCTACGTCTTTGCCCCAGTAGTCTAAAGAGGACTGGCAGCTTCACGCGGTCAACCAGAGGTGCCCACAGAAAGTTGATCGCATAGACCGCAAAAACGCTACCAAAATAGCCAATTGCGGAGAGGGTCAAGCCGGCATCTTTTAGCCAACCTGACATGTTTGAACCGATAAGAACCCACGGAAAGCCGCTAGAGCAGCCCAGCATGAAAACCCACATGAGTCGTTTATCGAGGTAACTTTTTACCGTTTCCAACCAAGTGATGGAAGGTAATGAAGACATAAATCAATCCAATAAAATGAAGCCGTTGAAAGAGAAAGCCCTTCGATTATTCAAAGGGCTTATCGTTTTGGCTATTTAAGTAGTGTAGCTTTGGTGATGACGATTTGCGTCTCTGGTACATCACGCATTCGGCCTACCGTCGTGGTCGGCTGCTGAGCCATTTTCTGGATAACGTCGAACCCCTCAGTAACCTCACCAAATACAGCATAACCTGGTGGTCGAGCGCCATAGTTGAGAAAGTCATTGTCGACTAAGTTGACGAAAAACTGACGAGTTGCAGAGTTTGGTGCATTGGTTCGTGCCATGGCGATGGTAGCACGGTCATTGTTTAGACCATTATTTCCTTCGTTTTTGATTGGCGCGTATGTTTTCACCATCTGCATATCTTGGTTAAAGCCGCCACCTTGTGCCATGAAGCCTGGGATAATACGATGAAAAATAGTACCCTCGTAGCTCCCATCTTCTACATATTTTAGAAAATTAGCGACAGTGATAGGTGCTTTCTCTTCGTTTAACTCAACCGTAAATGAACCAAGTGTCGTTTCAAACGCTACTTTTGGTCCAGCCCAAACGCTGCAGCTGAGTAGTGCTAAGGACAGAATCGCTTTGCGTAACATTAGAAACGCTCCTGCATGTATTGACGAAGCTCAGGGTCATTGGCAATCTCTTTAAGCGTCAATGTCACCACATCATTCAATGTCTCTTCAATATCGGCATCAGAAGCACTCAATGTGCCAGATCGCTTTGCTGTACCTGTATAAGTTTTGACTAGCTTGCCCTCAGGTGTCTCTGCTGTGATTTCCAGCACAACTTTAGCATCCATCTCATTTTCCATCACCGAATGCTTCACGTTGACCAACGCTTCTTGAACGCTCAATTCAATCGCGTTGTTGCTGTTTAGATCCGCATGGAAACCTTGAGATGAGAATTGCTTCTCTAATGCTTCTTCTAACGCAATACGTAAATTCTGTTTAGCATGAAGAGGAAGAATGTTCGAACGGCCGTTATCCACCAACGCCACGTACTGCGCTGCACGTACATCTTTGCTGGTCAAACTGTAAGTCTTGCCTTGAACAATTGGATTGGTGCTCAATGTGCTTTCTGGCATCAGGTTCAGCTGAGGTTGTTGAGGGGCTGAACACGCAGCAAGCAACGCAACCGAAGCCGCAAGTACCAATTTTCTCATTTTATTATTCCTTTTAACTATTTTGCTAAAGCTTATTTTGCGCTTAATTTAGCAGGATTTTTTGTAGCCTGTAAAATCACAAACTTATTGTTGGAAGCGATAAGTTTCACATTTTTATCGCCAAACAGACGTTTGAGTTTTGCGTCGTACCCGAGGTGACGATTTCCGATAACCAGTAAACGGCCATTTTCACTTAATACTTGTTTAGCATCGCAGAACATTTGCCAAGCAATATGATCGGTGATTGCCTGTTGTTGATGAAACGGTGGATTACACATAACCATAGAGCTGCTGCTGTGTTTAAAACCGTCCAAGCAATTGTTCGCTATGCACTGTATGTCTCTATTTTCACCAAGGTTGTCGCGTAGGTTCTGTTTTGCCGACTCAAGCGCCATAAAGCTTTCATCAACACATGTTAGCCGAGCATTTGGATTCAACTGACCAAATTTAACAGACAGAACACCATTGCCGCAGCCGAGGTCGATGACATTGTCTATTGAAGGGTCTTGAGGCAGGTGCTGCAGCATAAAGCGTGCACCTAAATCTAAACTTTCTCCTGAATAGACATTTGGCATGTTCTTGAGTTCGATATCTTCGCCATCAACGCGCCAAGTCGTGAAAGGCATTACTTCAATCGTAGGCTCAACTGTTGCTTGAGAAAACACCAATCTGTGCTTTTTCCAGGCCAAAGATGTTTTTGTTTCGCCTAAGTATTTTTCAAACAGTTTTAGCGTCGAAGTATGAATGTCTTTCGCTTTATTGACTGCAATGACGGGGCAGGAAGCCGGTAGCGCCTTTCTTAATTGGCTTAGTATCCACACTAGATGGCGGTTACTTTTGGGCAGTTGCAGCAAGACGAGATCAATATTGGCAGGAACGAGGTCCATCGTGGTGGCAAACGCTACTTTATTGCACTGGTTTTGCTCGAGATTTTGCTGTGCACCTTTATGTGAGATGAATGAATCACTCATTAGCGTTACATGGTGCTTTTCCGAAAACCAGCAGGAGAGGGCACCAAAGCTGTCATTAATCACGAGGATGTTTTGATTGTCTGGCAAAGCAAGCTCTTCAACATGATTAATAAGATACTCATCACCGGCATCCCACGCTTGTAGCGTTTCGTTACTACGTTTTGGGAAACGATGAAGTGTTAAGCTTCGCTCGTGAAGGTTCAGTTCGGTTTTCATAGCTAAATGTAAGTTGATTTAGAAATTAAGTGTTATTGTCGCAAATGATGACGTGTCGAGATACAAAAAGCTGTCAAATTTTACGAGTTCAGTGATGGCTGTTCTTTAGACATGTTCGTGGAGTCAAGCGCCTTGAGACAATATGTCTACAAAGTGCGTCAATAATGAGAGTGACGTTTGAGTGATGCATGTCTGCTTTACTTAGGTATATACTTATGGAATTCGCATCAATGAGGAACGAATATGATCCAAGAAATCATAGAGAAGAAACTACACAGTGAGCTGCAACCCAGCTATCTCAAAGTCATTAATGAGAGCTACATGCATAATGTGCCACCAGGCTCAGAGAGTCATTTCAAAGTGATTGTTGTGAGTGATTCGTTCGCGGGACAGCGTTTGATTGGGCGCCATCGTCAAGTTCATCAAATTTTGGCAGATGAACTGGACAACCACATTCATGCATTAGCTATTCATACATATACTGATGAAGAGTGGAAGCGTGAACAAGATGGCGCCCCTGATAGCCCGATGTGTATGGGTGGTGGTCACTAAAAACGCAAGATATAAAGGTGCAGAGAAAGGTGGCTTAAGGCCATCTTTTTTCGTTTTACATTCTTTAGGGACGTTAACGTGGCACAAATTCTGGTTAAAAAATGTGTTAACAGTGTTTCAACAAATGAATGGAAATTGCAGAATATTTCAGGCGATGAATATCACTTTTCCATAAGATATGTATGGAATATGGCATTTGTGCGATGGGTCAAAGTTATGACTATTCTTTGACCTTTTAGACCTGATTCTACCGAAATAACCCCTCTATTCTAATGATTGATCATGGCATCAAGTTCCTAAAAAATGCTAGACTACGGCACCTGATAAATCTCGCGTATTCCTTGTGACGAGATTTTTAATAGGATGTTGCGATTTTGATGTTTAAAACAACATCAAAACCGGACACTGATGTCGTGTCTAAAAGTTACGCAATCAAAAGAATCTTTTTCCCGATAAAAGTAGTGCAAGTGCGTATGATTACAATAAAGAAGGGCTTGGATCTTCCTATCGCAGGAACTCCATCCCAGGTGATTAATGATGGTAAGACCATCAAAAAAGTCGCCTTGCTTGGCGAAGAGTACGTTGGCATGCGACCTACCATGCATGTCCGCGTTGGTGATGAAGTGAAAAAAGCGCAAGTTCTTTTTGAAGATAAAAAGAACCCAGGCGTGAAATTTACTGCACCAGCAGCCGGTAAAGTGATCGAAGTTAACCGTGGCGCTAAACGTGTCCTTCAATCTGTAGTGATTGAAGTGGCAGGTGAAGAGCAGGTGACATTTGATAAGTTCGAAGCCGCTCAACTTTCAGGTCTAGATCGTGAAGTGATCAAGACTCAGTTGGTTGACTCTGGCTTATGGACCGCTTTACGTACTCGTCCGTTTAGCAAGGTTCCTGCAATCGAGTCTTCTACTAAGGCTATTTTCGTAACTGCAATGGATACTAATCCACTAGCAGCTAAGCCTGAGTTGATCATTAATGAGCAACAAGAAGCATTCATTGCTGGTCTAGACATTCTTTCAGCCCTGACAGAAGGCAAGGTTTACGTATGTAAATCTGGCACTAGCTTGCCACGCTCTTCACAGTCTAACGTAGAAGAACACGTCTTCGATGGCCCTCACCCAGCAGGTCTTGCTGGCACCCACATGCATTTCCTATACCCAGTAAATGCAGAGAATGTGGCATGGAGCATCAACTACCAAGACGTTATCGCGTTCGGTAAGCTGTTCCTAACTGGTGAGCTATGCACAGATCGTGTTGTGTCTCTAGCTGGCCCAGTTGTGAATAACCCTCGTCTAGTTCGTACCGTAATGGGTGCAAGCTTAGATGACCTAACAGATAACGAGCTGATGCCTGGCGAAGTTCGTGTGATCTCTGGTTCAGTACTAACAGGTACACATGCAACTGGTCCACACGCATACCTTGGCCGTTACCATCAACAGGTTTCTGTATTACGTGAAGGCCGTGAAAAAGAACTATTTGGCTGGGCAATGCCTGGTAAGAATAAGTTCTCGGTAACTCGCTCTTTCCTTGGTCACGTATTCAAAGGTCAGTTGTTCAATATGACAACGACGACCAATGGTAGTGATCGTTCAATGGTTCCAATTGGCAACTACGAACGCGTAATGCCTCTAGATATGGAGCCTACTTTGCTGCTTCGTGATCTATGTGCCGGCGACACAGACAGTGCTCAAGCACTGGGTGCGCTTGAACTGGATGAAGAAGATCTAGCATTGTGTACCTTTGTATGTCCAGGTAAGTACGAGTACGGTACGTTACTTCGTGAATGCCTAGATACTATCGAGAAGGAAGGGTAATTTTCATGGCTCTTAAAAAGTTTCTTGAAGACATCGAGCATCATTTTGAGCCTGGTGGCAAACACGAAAAATGGTTTGCCCTGTACGAAGCTGTAGCAACAGTTTTTTACACCCCAGGTATCGTAACAAATAAAAGCTCGCACGTTCGTGATAGCGTTGACCTAAAACGTATCATGATCATGGTTTGGTTTGCGGTATTCCCAGCAATGTTCTGGGGTATGTACAACGCAGGTGGCCAAGCTATTGCAGCACTTAACCACATGTACGCTGGTGACCAACTAGCGACAGTTATCGCAGGTAACTGGCACTACTGGCTAACAGAAATGCTTGGCGGCACTATCGGTGCGGAAGCGGGTGTTGGCAGTAAGATGCTACTAGGTGCGACTTACTTCCTGCCAATCTACGCAACAGTATTTATTGTTGGTGGCTTCTGGGAAGTGTTGTTCTGTATGGTGCGTAAACACGAAGTTAACGAAGGTTTCTTTGTAACTTCTATCTTATTCGCACTTATCGTTCCACCAACGCTACCTCTATGGCAAGCGGCACTAGGTATCACATTTGGTGTTGTTGTAGCAAAAGAGATCTTCGGTGGTACAGGTCGTAACTTCCTTAACCCTGCACTTGCAGGTCGTGCATTTCTATTCTTCGCTTACCCAGCACAAATTTCGGGTGACGTAGTATGGACTGCAGCTGACGGCTTCTCTGGTGCAACTGCTCTTAGCCAATGGGCTCAAGGTGGTAACGGTGCTCTAGTTAACACAGTAACTGGCGCTCCTATCACTTGGATGGACGCGTTCATCGGTAACATCCCTGGCTCTATTGGTGAAGTATCGACTCTAGCTCTAATGATCGGTGCAGCGATGATCGTTTACATGCGAATCGCTTCATGGCGCATCATTGCGGGTGTGATGATCGGTATGATCGCAGTATCGACTCTGTTTAACGTGATCGGTTCTGACACTAATCCAATGTTTAATATGCCATGGCACTGGCACCTAGTTCTAGGTGGTTTTGCATTCGGTATGTTCTTCATGGCAACGGACCCAGTATCAGCGTCATTTACTAGCAAAGGTAAATGGTGGTACGGCATCCTGATTGGTGCAATGTGTGTGATGATCCGTGTAGTTAACCCAGCGTACCCAGAAGGTATGATGCTGGCGATTCTATTCGCGAACCTATTCGCACCTCTGTTCGACCATGTAGTGATTGAGAAGAACATCAAGCGGAGACTAGCACGCTATGGCAAGTAATAACGACAGCATTAAAAAGACGCTGGGTGTTGTTATCGGGTTGAGCCTTGTTTGTTCAATCATCGTATCAACAGCAGCAGTAGGTCTGCGTGATAAGCAAAAAGCTAACGCTGTCCTAGATAAGCAATCAAAGATCGTTGAAGTTGCAGGCATTGACGCAAACGGTAAGAAAGTACCAGAGCTATTTGCTGAGTACATCGAACCTCGTCTAGTAGACCTTGAAACAGGTAACTTTACTGAGGGTAATGCATCTACGTACGATCAACGTGAAGCATCAAAAGATGCAGAACGTTCAATCGCATTGACACCAGAAGAAGACGTAGCTGATATCCGTCGTCGCGCGAATACAGCAGTGGTGTACCTTGTAAAAGATCAAGATGAAGTCCAAAAAGTTATCCTGCCTATGCACGGTAAAGGACTATGGTCGATGATGTATGCCTTTGTAGCCGTTGAAACTGATGGTAACACTGTGTCTGCTATTACTTACTACGAGCAAGGTGAAACTCCTGGACTTGGTGGTGAAGTAGAGAACCCTTCATGGCGCGATCAATTCATTGGCAAGAAATTGTACAATGAAGATCACCAGCCAGCGATTAAGGTCGTGAAAGGCGGCGCACCGCAAGGTTCTGAGCACGGTGTTGATGGCCTATCAGGAGCGACGCTCACTAGTAATGGTGTTCAACACACATTTGACTTCTGGTTAGGTGATATGGGCTTTGGTCCTTTCCTAGCAAAAGTTCGTGACGGAGAACTTAACTAATGTCTAGTGCACAAAACGTTAAAAAGAGCATCCTAGCGCCAGTGTTGGATAACAACCCAATCGCGCTACAAGTTCTTGGTGTATGTTCTGCTCTTGCAGTAACAACTAAACTAGAAACAGCTTTTGTAATGACACTAGCGGTAACATTTGTAACTGCGTTGTCTAACTTCTCTGTTTCATTGATCCGTAACCACATTCCTAACAGTGTGCGTATCATCGTTCAGATGGCAATCATCGCATCGTTAGTAATCGTGGTAGACCAAGTGCTAAAAGCTTACCTATACGATATCTCTAAACAGCTATCTGTATTCGTTGGTCTGATTATCACTAACTGTATCGTAATGGGTCGTGCTGAAGCATTCGCAATGAAGTCTGCGCCAGTACCATCTCTTATTGACGGTATTGGTAACGGTCTAGGTTACGGCTTCGTTCTTATCACTGTAGGTTTCTTCCGTGAGCTATTTGGCTCAGGCAAACTATTTGGTCTAGAAGTTCTACCTCTAGTGAGCAACGGTGGTTGGTACCAGCCTAACGGCCTAATGCTACTAGCACCATCAGCATTCTTCCTAATCGGCTTCCTTATCTGGGTAATCCGTATTCTGAAACCAGAACAAGTAGAAGCGAAGGAGTAAGGACGTCATGGAACATTACATTAGTCTGTTAGTTAAATCGATTTTCATCGAAAACATGGCTCTGTCTTTCTTCCTAGGTATGTGTACTTTCCTTGCCGTATCTAAGAAGGTTAAGACCTCTTTCGGCCTAGGTGTTGCAGTTGTGGTAGTTCTGACTATCGCTGTTCCTGTGAACAACCTGGTATACAACCTAGTTCTGAGAGAGAACGCGTTAGTTGAGGGCGTGGACCTTAGCTTCCTAAACTTCATCACCTTTATCGGTGTAATTGCAGCACTTGTACAGATTCTAGAGATGGTCCTAGACCGTTTCTTCCCACCTTTGTACAACGCGCTAGGCATCTTCCTACCGCTGATCACAGTAAACTGTGCAATCTTCGGTGGTGTATCTTTCATGGTACAACGTGACTACAACTTTGCTGAATCGATCGTTTACGGTTTCGGCTCTGGTGTGGGCTGGATGCTAGCAATCGTTGCTCTTGCAGGTATCCGTGAGAAGATGAAGTACTCTGACGTACCTCCAGGTCTACGTGGTCTTGGTATCACATTTATCACTGTAGGTCTTATGGCGTTAGGCTTTATGTCTTTCTCTGGTGTTCAACTGTAAGTCGGGTAAACCGCAACAATTAAGGAATAGTCAATGGACATTATTCTTGGTGTAGTGATGTTTACTCTGATCGTACTAGCACTAGTACTAGTGATTCTTTTCGCTAAGTCTAAGCTTGTACCAACAGGTGACATTACAATTTCTGTGAACGATGACCCTTCTCTGGCGATCGTTACACAACCAGGTGGTAAGCTACTGAGTGCTCTAGCAGGTGCTGGCGTATTCGTATCTTCTGCTTGTGGTGGCGGTGGCTCATGTGGTCAGTGTCGCGTAAAAGTTAAATCAGGTGGTGGCGACATCCTACCAACCGAGCTTGACCATATTACTAAAGGTGAAGCGCGTGAAGGTGAGCGTCTAGCGTGTCAGGTTGCAATGAAAACTGACATGGATATCGAGCTTCCTGAAGAAATCTTCGGCGTTAAGAAGTGGGAATGTACTGTTATCTCTAACGATAACAAAGCGACATTCATCAAAGAGCTTAAGCTGCAAATTCCAGATGGCGAATCAGTACCTTTCCGTGCTGGTGGTTACATCCAGATTGAAGCTCCTGCTCACCACGTGAAATACGCAGACTACGATATTCCTGAGGAATACCGTGAAGACTGGGAGAAGTTCAACCTTTTCCGTTACGAGTCTAAAGTTAATGAAGAGACCATTCGTGCATACTCTATGGCTAACTACCCAGAAGAGCACGGTATCATCATGCTTAACGTTCGTATCGCAACTCCGCCGCCGAACAACCCAGACGTACCACCAGGCATCATGTCTTCGTACATCTGGTCTCTAAAAGAAGGCGACAAGTGTACTATTTCTGGTCCATTTGGTGAGTTCTTTGCGAAAGATACAGATGCAGAAATGGTATTCGTTGGTGGTGGTGCTGGTATGGCTCCAATGCGCTCACACATCTTCGACCAACTTAAGCGTCTGCACTCTAAGCGTAAGATGTCTTTCTGGTACGGCGCACGTTCTAAGCGTGAAATGTTCTACGTAGAAGACTTCGATATGCTACAAGCTGAGAATGACAACTTCGTATGGCACTGTGCACTGTCTGATCCACTTCCAGAAGATAACTGGGATGGTTACACTGGCTTTATTCACAACGTTCTTTACGAGAACTACCTACGTGATCACGAAGCGCCAGAAGACTGTGAATACTACATGTGTGGTCCACCTATGATGAACGCTGCTGTAATCGGCATGCTAAAAGATCTAGGTGTAGAGGATGAAAACATCCTACTAGATGACTTCGGTGGTTAATTCCTCCAAGTGATTGAATCTATGGCTAGCTCTCCAAGAGAGCTAGCCATTATTTTTTATAGACATAAAACTGATACTCAACAGTTGATATAGGTAATCGGATTGAAAGGATTGATCCTATTTCCCATATCAATTCAACAACATTGGGAGTTAACAAGTGAAAAAGTGGCTTGTTGCATTTGCTTCTCTATTGATTTTGGCTGGCTGTGAGCAGCCTGCCGATCAAATTCATTTAAGTGGCCCTACCATGGGGACTTCTTACAACATCAAGTATATCGAGCAAGATGGTATTCCAACGCCAAAAGCGATGCAGACAGAAATTGATCGCTTATTGGAAGAGGTTAATGACCAAATGTCGACCTATCGTGACGACTCAGAGTTAAGTCGTTTTAATCAGCATCAAACGAGCGAGCCATTTACAGTTTCGACACAAACTGCAACGGTAGTGAAAGAAGCAATTCGCCTTAACGGTCTTACTTTAGGTGCATTGGATGTGACGGTCGGCCCTCTAGTTAACCTGTGGGGGTTTGGTCCAGAAGCTCGTCCAGATGTAGTTCCAACCGATGAAGAACTCGCTGCTCGCAAAGCAAATACCGGTATTCACCACCTATCTGTTGATGGTAATACACTGTCCAAAGACCTTCCTAACTTGTACGTCGACCTATCGACGATTGCGAAAGGTTGGGGGGTTGACGTGGTTGCTGACTACCTTCAATCTGAAGGGGTACAGAACTTTATGGTCGAAGTTGGCGGTGAAATGCGTCTCAAAGGTGTCAATCGTGAAGGTGTGCCTTGGCGTATCGCAATTGAAAAACCGACCGTTGATGAACGTTCAATTCAAGAAATTATTGAACCAGGCGACATGGCAATTGCAACAAGTGGTGACTATCGTAATTACTTTGAGAGTAATGGTGTGAGATACTCTCATATTATTAATCCACGAACAGGCAAACCAATTCATCATAAAGTGGTGTCTGTAACGGTATTAGATAAATCGTCGATGACTGCTGATGGTCTTGCAACTGGTCTTATGGTGCTAGGTGAAGACAAAGGCATGGCAATTGCGAACGAAAATAATATTCCTGTTTTCATGATTGTGAAAACGGAAGATGGTTTTAAAGAGTTGGCTTCGGAAGCATACAAGCCATTCATGAAGAAATAACAACAGAAGTGAGCATGTTTTTATGAATACATTTCTAATTACCTTTGCTGTGTTTGTCGCGGTAATCACTGCAATGGCTGTCGGATACATTTTCCAAAAGAAAGTCGTGAAAGGTAGCTGTGGTGGCTTAGGGGCAGTTGGCATCGAAAAAGTGTGTAATTGTCCAGAACCCTGCGATGCGCGTAAAAAACGTGAAGCGCGCGAGGCTGCGCGTGCTGAGAAATTGGCGGCGTGGGAAAAAGATAGAATTGCTTAGTATTGGTTAATCGTACTAAGAAAGTGATAAAGCTCAGCGTTCTGCTGAGCTTTATTTTTAGGCAGCTAACCAAAGCTCAGATGTCCGAGAAAGAGCCCAATACCGTGTTTTGTTGTTTCTTTCTCTCATGTTACAGAGCAAGACCACACTGATAGTCATTAGGACGAAGAAATGATTTGGTTACGTCCGTTCTCTTTGGCCATGTAAAGTCGCTCATCCGCCACTTTTATTTGTTGTTCCAGCTCCCCCTCGATGTTGCTTACACCAATACTCGCGGTCACAAGAATGTTTTTGTCCAAATAAGTTATTGGCGTTTTTTCTATGCGCTGTCTCATTTGTTCTAAGCGTGTTAGAAAGCCGTCATAGTCGCCACTGGCTTGAATACAAAACTCCTCGCCACCAAGCCTAGCGACAATATCATTTGGAAAATAGATTTTTAGAATATTCGCTATCATGACTAACACTGCATCGCCGCCCTCATGTCCGTGTGTATCATTTACTTGCTTAAAGAAATCGATATCAAGCATCGCGATGTTTCTTTGAGCGTTTTCTACATGGGGTTGCTCAAACAGAAAGCGGCGGTTCCATAAGCCCGTTAGCGCATCTTGATTTGCCATTTTAAACAGTTCAGATGTTGCGTCTTTGATATCTAACAGTTGGTGAATACGGCAAAAAAATTCTTCTTGATTAAATGGCTTGTATAAAAAGTCATTGGCCCCTGCTTTTAGAAACCTAGCCGTCATGGTCTTAGAGTTACTACCCGACAAGCCGAGAATGGCTAATTGATTTTTATCCCACTTCCGACGTAATTCACGCACCATAGTAATGCCATCTTTAACGGGCATATCATGGTCGGTTAAAACGAGAGTGATATCTGGATTTTGCTCGACAAGCTCTAGGGCTTTTTGCCCATTGTCAGCTTCCAACGTCTGAATATATTGATGCTCCAAAAGTTGGGCAATGTGTCTTCTTACGGTGTGTGAATCATCAACGACTAAACATTTGTGTTGTTGATTGTTGGTTAGTCGCTTGAGGAGTGGTAATAGATAGGAAACGGACGCCATGCTGTCTTTCAAAATATAGTCGAGGACACCTTTTGCAAGCATCTTTTCGCGAGTGTCTTCTTGAAATCGAGCCGTTAAAACAATGACACGATGACCATGTTCCAAAACGAGGTCAATAATCTCGCCATCTTGAGCATCCGGTAAACAATAGTCTAAAACCGCACAGAAGAGGTCCTGTGCTGAAGATAACAAGTTCTTTGCCTCCGCGTAGCTTTCCGCTGCGATGACCTCATAACCAGCTTGGCTTATTGTTTGGCAAAGAAAGTTTTTAAATGCACGACTATCTTCAACAACCAGAATCTTATTACTCAAGCGCAGTCCCCAAAATTAATTGTTTAAAATCAATGATAACTAAAATTAAACTTATCGCCATCAAAAAACACATGTCAACCAAAAGTAGAACAACTACTCAAATGTTTGACACGCATCCGTTAACATCACATCATTATTCCTGTCTTAGTTATATAATTATGTTTAGCTAACGTAGGGAGAAAGTAGTATGGAAATGCATCAACATGGTATGGCTGAGCTATTTCAACAACTGGGCCTCGGTAGCTCTCCTCAAGAAATGAAAGATTTTATTAATCAACATCGACACAAAAGAGATTCTGCGCCTTTACATGAAGCTAGCTTTTGGACGATGTCACAGGCGAACTTTCTAAAACAAGCCATCGAAGAAGATGCAGATTGGGCCGAATTAGTCGATCAATTGGACGTAATGCTTCGAGATTGACGTTCGCTTAAACACGCCCATTTCTCTTGAGGTAGATTTGATTTATACTGTTTTTTTGAACAGTGCTTTGATGGCTATGTCAGATCGAATTAGAAAAATTATTCATGTCGATATGGATTGTTTTTATGCTGCCGTAGAGATGAGAGATAACCCCAGTTACCGTGGCATTGCACTCGCTGTTGGCGGACATGAAAAGCAGCGTGGAGTGATTAGCACCTGTAATTATGATGCGCGTAAATATGGTGTTCGCAGTGCAATGTCAACGGCGCGCGCGCTGCAACTCTGTCCTCATTTGTTGGTTGTGCCCGGTAGAATGCATGTATATAAGCAAGTCTCTCAGCAGATTCGTGCTATTTTTGAGCGTTATACGCCTATCATTGAACCTCTCTCATTGGATGAAGCATACCTCGATGTCACGGACTCGACAGCTTGCCGTGGCTCCGCTACGTTGATCGCAGAGTCAATTCGCCGCGATATCTGGAGTGAACTTGGGTTGACGGCATCGGCGGGCATTGCTCCGATAAAGTTTCTTGCCAAGGTCGCGTCAGACATGAACAAGCCCAACGGTCAGTTTGTGATTCCGCCAGAGAAAGTCCAAGAGGTTATCGATAGTCTTCCGCTAGAGAACATTCCTGGTGTGGGGAAGGTGAGTCTTGAGAAGCTCCACCAAGCCGGTTTTTATCGATGTGAGGACATTAAAAACAGTGACTATCGAGAGTTGTTGAGGCAGTTTGGTCGTCAGGGTGCCTCCTTATGGCAGCGAAGCCATGGAATTGATAATCGAGAAGTCGTTGTTGAGCGCGAGAGAAAGTCCGTTGGTGTGGAAAGGACATTCAGCCAGAACATCGCAACCTATGATGAATGTTGGCAAGTGATTGAGGAGAAACTTTATCCTGAACTCGAGAAACGTTTAGAGCGTGCAAGCCCAGATAAGTCGATTATTAAACAAGGTATTAAAGTCAAATTTGCCGACTTTCAACTGACAACAATTGAGCACATCCATCCGCAATTAGAGCTTGAGGACTTCAAGATCTTGCTAAGAGATATTCTTAAACGCCAAAATGGACGGGAAATTCGCCTTTTAGGCTTGAACGTGATGCTCAAGCCCGAAGACCAAGCGCGTCAATTGAGCTTTTTTTAGGCCCTTACCGTTTCTACCTGCGTTAATACCTGCTCAAAACTTACATTTGCCATTGCACCATAACCTGCTAGCTTTGAGGCTTTTAGCTGGCTAATCAAAGGAGTGCTGATTCCGCACAAGAAGCGAGCAACGGCATCATTACTGATGGCCGATGGGGAAAGCTGAATAAACTCCCGCGCCCATATCGATACTTGAGATTGTTCAATATCTTCAGGTTCTGGTGCTGTGAATGTGGCGACGTGACCACGACACACGGAGCAGTGACCACATTGCTTTGGTGCATCGTGATCCGCAAAGTAGTTCGCCAATTGTGAGCTCAAACAGTGCTCGGACTGGAACAAGTGCAGCATGGTGTGGATTCTTTCGATATCTTTGCTTTCTTTGGATTGGAACAGTTCATACAGTTGTTGGATTAAAACATCCGAGCTCTGTTTGGTTGGCATAACTGAGTACACGTCCGTCAGTTGTTTGCTCTCTAGTTCTATCCAGCCGTTCTGGTGAAAATAGTCGAGCGCTGCGACAACTCGGCTGCGTTCCGATTGATAGTTCATCCATAGCGCTTCTAGATCAACTTGGCACCACACTTTGGCTTTTTGTGAGCAGGAAAAAATAGCCTCCACAAATTGACGTCGCTCGCCTTGAAATTGATTCACAATAAATTGCTGATCGTGCAAAAACTTAAAACGATATTCCGCAAAGTAACTGTACTTTGCTTCAATGACGTTATGTAGCTCCAAATAAACCAACAAGGTTTTGAGTGGCAATTGGCGGATATTACTTTCACGCGACAAACGCAGTGGCACTACCTCCCATTGTGGAGCATGTTCTTTCGCTTGCTCGACTACATAGTTAATTGACGTAAATTCTGGTGTGTCGCCATAGACAAAGTTCTCCAACACCGTTAAGCCGGACGTATTGCCTAGCAGAATGCACTCAGAGCGTTGCCCGTCCCTGCCTGCACGTCCAATCTCTTGTGCGTAGTTCTCGATTGATTTGGGTAAGTCGAAGTGAATGACGCGGCGAATATCAGATTTATCGACCCCCATACCAAATGCAATCGTTGCAACAATACAGTCAATTTGGCCATCCATGAACTGCTGTTGGATTTGTTCACGAACGTCGCTTTTCATGCCAGCGTGGTATGCGTGAGCGTTAATGCCAATATGGATTAATGACTTTGCTACTCGTTCTGCTGTTTGCTGCTGCGTCACGTATACGATGGTCGGAAGCTTAGGTGAAGAGGCGATGATCTCACTGAGCTGTTCTTGTTTCTTTGTTTCCTCACACGGGATCACCGAGATATCCAGATTAGAGCGGTAGAAGCCTGTAACGGTAATATGTTCACTGGCAATATCGAACTTTTTTTGCATGTCTTCAATAACTGCAGGCGTTGCCGTTGCGGTGAGAAGTAAAGACTGTGGGATGTTCAGTTCACGTTGATATTGCGGTAGTTTGAGATAATCTGGACGAAAGTTATGCCCCCATTCGGAAATACAGTGCGCTTCATCAATGACCATCAAAGAAATCGGTACTTGGCGAATGAATTCACGAAAACGCTCATTTTTTAGCCGCTCAACAGAAATCATCAAGATTTTGATTTGTCCATTCTTCACGCCAGCCATGACCTGTTGTGCTTCTTCTCTACTTTGACTGCTATCGATAGAAGCGGCAGCGATTCCTTTACTTTGTAAAAAGCTCAGTTGATCCTTCATTAACGCCAACAACGGAGAGATCACCAACGTAAGGTTGGGTAATATGGTTGCAGGTAGTTGATAACAGAGTGACTTCCCCGAGCCTGTAGGAAAGATTGCCGCAGCAGAGTAACCATTCATAACGGCTTCAATAACGGGTTGCTGACCTTGGCGTAATGAGTCAAAACCAAATACAGATTGAAGTGTTTGATGCAGCGAGTCACTTTGCATAATAGGGAAACCTTTCTTTGATGGTAAACTTGGCTACATTAACACACCCCGAATACTAAACGCGCGTCCTAAAAGTATGAACAAAGCTGACTTAGTCCAAATTATCATCCAACATCTGGAAGAAAAACTTCAAGTTGCCCATGCATCGGCTCAGCGAGCGATCGATGCCGCGACAGATGAAGAAACTGTTCCCGAGCACAAGTACGATACATTGGCACTTGAAGCCGCGTATCTTGCTCATGGACAAGCCATGCGAATCCAAGATAGTGAAGAGGAATTGCGTCAATATCGTTCTTTAGTGACTCGCGACTTTAAGAATGCGCCTGTTGGTGTTGGCGCTTACGTTGTTCTCGCAGATGAGAATTTGCTTGAAAAGCACTTCTTTGTAGGCCCTTGCTCTGGTGGTTTGACTGTTCAATATCAGGCTCAGGAAGTCTTTGTCTTAACAGCTAAATCTCCTCTGGGTCGAGCGTTGTTCGGAAAAGAAGAAGGTGATGAGGTTGACGTGAAAATAGGAGATAAAACAACTTGTTACGAAGTCGTGACGGTTTGCTGACATCTCATGTATCACTCAGTGTTATGTTTAACACGAGTAATGTTAAATAAAAGAGAATGACATGAAAAAGCTTTTTACACTCTCATTGCTGATGGTCAGTGCTACTGGTTATGCAGCGCAGTGTCGTGTGGACATCAATAATGAAGTCCGTATGGATGGGCAAAGCTTGGAAATTCGCCAAACGACAGGTGATAAAGCTGTCGTGGATGAAGATAACAATCTATTCATCAAAGGTGAGTTAATTGAACTCAATGCCGACCAAAAAGCGGCAATTGAAGACTATCGCGAAAAAATGAACGCGTATATTCCACAAGCAAAGCAGTTGGCGAGTGATGGTTTAGCGCTTGCAAATGACATCATCGATGATGTCGCAGAAAGCCTAGACGCACCTGGCGCGTTTGATAACGTCAAAGTCGCAGTACAGGACTTTTTCGCTGATGTTGAATCACGTTACTACAAAGATGGCGATTTCATTCTACCAGCGGAAAGTTTTGAGTCCATGACACAAGGGTGGACTGAAGACTTTGCAAAAGCACAAGAGATCTTCAATAAAGAGTTTTTAGCGAGTTCGTTGGATGCTTTATCGAAAAAAATGAAGGAAGAGGGGGGAATAAACCTCACTGCATTATCGGAGAGTATGGCTGAACTCAGCGCGAAAGTAGAAGAGCGTTTAGCTGAGCATTCGAAAGAGGTAGAGCAACAAGCAGAAGACTTGTGTGACTCGTTGGATGACATGGCAGGGCAAGAAGACGATTTGTTGAAGAAAATCCCTGAGCTAAAAGATTACCGAGTATTTACGATTTAATTACTCATTAAAAAGTAAAAACTCGATGAGATAAAGAAAGAGAGCACTATTGTGCTCTCTTTGCGTTTTACTCGCTTGTTCTTTGGTTGCTTATTGCGCGTTCATCTTGGTGAGCTTATCGCCGACAGGTTTTGAGAAGTTAAAACCATCATGCTGATCCCAGTTGATAGACCATGTCATTACTCCTGCATAATTCGGGTAATTGAACGCTGGCTTAACGGTGCCACATGAAGTGCCTTTGGTTAAACAATCTAGTGCGCTGATAATATTCTGTGTCGGAGCCTGCCCTGAATTTGCCGAGCTAGGACCTGAAGGTAAGCCGATTGCGACTTGATCATCACGTAGTGGTGCAAACTGAGTGCCGTCGGCCAATTCAAAGCCTTCGATAAGCATTTTAGATTGCGCTACCATCATATCCACAGAGCCTTCTGGTGCACTGCTTGGCAAGTATGGGTTTGGCAAACCACCGTTGTTATATAACTGGACGTGAAGCAAGTCGAGCGTGCTGCGTGTCTCGTTAATCACAGGGATGTACGCCCCCCAAATACCGCTGTAAGCCACATAACCACCTTGAACATAAGGGTGCTCAGGCGCCATGGTTAGGTACATATCGCCACCCATGTTTTGCTCTATTTGAAGCAAAGCACGACCAAGGCGAGCTTGAATTTGCGAGCCATGAACTAAGTTAGAACCACTCTCTAAATCCACATCTAGACCATCAAAGCCCCACTCAGCGATAAGACCTGTTAGGCTAGAGACAAAGTTGGCTTCATCTTGGTCGGTATTCAGCGTAATCGTGCCTTCTGCGCCGCCAAGAGAGAGAACAAACTTCTTACCTTTAGCTTGAAGCGCTGCCATGTCCTGCTTGAATTGTGTTGGATCGAGTGCTGGACAATCGCTGTAAATATCGCCTGAATATAGATTAAAGTGCACGGTGCCATCACTGTTGCGATCATTTTCAGCAAAGGCAATATCAATCACATCCCAAGCATCTGCCATATCTGCTAGACGAATTGGACAGCCCGCTCCATTTACAAAATTGTGCCAGTAACCGATGAGTTTATGGCGTTTATCTACTTGCTCAACCACTGTTATTGCTGCGGCGTCAGACAATGCATTGCTTCCTGACAAATCCACAGCTTGGGCGCTAACTGTAAAGTTACCAATTGCAGTTGGTGTCCAGTTGGCTGTGTAAGGTGCGGTGGTATCGGTTGCAACAATAGAGCCGTTGATCATGAAATCAACGTGTTTAATGCCTGAAGTTAAAGACGTTGCATCGGCGCTTAATGCGAGGCTTTTGCCTAATCCGGTGGTCTGACCGCTGCTTGGTGAAGTCAGAGAGACGACCAAATCTTTATCGCTGACTTCCACACCAACCAGGGACTCTGACGTGTTGTTATCATTATCGGTTGCGACGGCTTTAAGCTGGTTAGCGCCAATAAGTGTGGCGTTCCAAGTAACGGAATATGGCGCTTGAGTGGTGACCCCTAAGCTGGTGTTGTTCGCAAAAAACTCAACTTGCGTGACTGTGCCATCAGCATCGCTTGCGTTTGCCGTGATTTCGTTATTGCTGCCAGCGAGCACGACTTGTCCATCCGTTGGTGCCGTAATGGTAACTTGCGGTGGTGTCGAACAAGCACCTAGGCCACTCCAAGCATCTTGCCAGTATAGCCCTTCACCAGGCTCGTAAGCCCATGTCGCATCCGAGGAGCACCAACCAGCAACATCACAACGATATTTTTGGTTGAAGTGAGAAACCAGGTCGCCAGCTTGATAACTTGTGCCTGCCACATAAGGTACTGCATCTGCACATCCGCCCGTTCCGGTTTCTGAATTACTAATAACCAGCGCTACTTCTTGGCTCATCGTTGCGAGGTTTGTATCATCAGTCGCTTGTGCTTTGAACGAGTATGTACCTGGACTAGCGGTCCATTGATATTCGTAAGGTGCGCTAGTATCAATGGCGACAGATTGATTGTTTACGAAGAACTCAACTTGTGTGACCACACCATCAATATCGTCAGCTTGAGCGGCTACGGTTAGGTTATCGCCTACATTAAGCACTTCTGTGCCTACTGGGCTTGTCAATGAAATGCTTGGTGGCGGTAATTCGACTTGTGGTTGAACTTGGATAGAAATCGTCGTGGTGCTAACAGCTCCCTCATTATCTGTCGCAATTGCGGTCAATTGCGAGATCCCTTCAATAGCTGTCCAAGAAGCTTCGAATGGTGCTTGAGTTACCACAGCAACGGTTTGGTTGCCTGCAACAAACTCAATTTGTGTGATTTGGCCATCTTCGTCAGCTGCGTTGGCTAACAAAGTGATCGCACTGCCTTCGGGAATTTGTGCGTTGTTTATTGGAGAGGAGAACGACACCGTTGGTGATAAATTGTTGCTTCCACCATCACATTGCCCTAACGCTTTCCATGCTTCCCAAGATCCTGAGTTGGTCACGGGATCATTGCCTTGCGTCCAATATGCAGCCTCATAAGCGGCTCCTTGCGTTTTTACTAAAGCGCCCGATGTATAAGTCGCAGTGCTGTCCCAGTCGGGTAGACTTTGACAGTTATAGGCTTGAGCTTGGTAGCTGGCGCTGAGTGCTACAACCATCGCTCCGTGAAGTAGGGTGACCTTCATTTTCCTCTCCTTGAATCATGGGTATAAATGAGAACAGAGTAATAACTAGCTGATAAATAGACATTAGTGGGAAAAAGCGAAGCACAATATTCTGCTTTTCGACACAGTATCACGAGGAACAGTTCGTCCCTTACACCAGAGCTCATTATTTTTCGGCTCACTTCACGGCAGAAGGATTGGTAAAATTCAGCCACGTAAAACGAACAACAGTCGCGAGGCTTTTGAGCGATGAATATGAGATGTACGTTAAAATTTACAAGCTGAATGACTACAAATTGTTTCAACTGTCGAGGATTTAACCGAGGTGCTCTTGTTGAATAGTGAATATTGCTATAGTGTACTAGTTAGCTAGTTCAATGATTTTTTTGTGTGAGTAGTATGACACAGCAAACCTCTTCTCAGCCTCGCGAGCATTTTGGCTCTCGTCTCGGGTTCATCTTAGCTGCCGCAGGTGCCGCAGTTGGCCTTGGCAATATTTGGGGCTTCCCAACTCAAGCAGCCAGTAATGGTGGCGGTGCTTTCCTGTTAGTTTATTTGGTGATGATTCTTATCGTCGCATTTCCGATGCTGGTGGTTGAAATGGCGATTGGTCGCCATGGTCAAGCCAACCCTGTAGACAGTATGCGTGCAATCACAGATAACCCTACCGGTAAAAAACTCGGCGGCATTGTGGGTTGGATTGGTTTAAGCGTACCAAGCGCTGTCTTAGCGTTTTATTCAATTGTTGGTGGTTGGTTGATCTGCTTTTTACTGGGTGCAATCACAGATCTAATGGGGTTAGAAGCTGCAACTCAATGGCTAAAGGGCTTTAGTGTTGAACGTAACTTGTTCGGAACCATTACTTTTTATGTACTGACGATTCTCATCGTACAAGGTGGCGTAAAACAAGGTATTGAGAAGTGGTCCACACGTTTGATGCCAGCATTGTTTGTTCTGTTTGCTCTGCTATTTGCTTACATCATGACGCAAAACGGTGCGATGGAAGGTCTGAAACATTACCTAGTGCCGGATTTTGAAAAGGTATGGGACCGCAAGTTGATTCTTGCCGCAATGGGACAGGGCTTCTTCTCGCTTACGATCGGTGGCTGCTCAATGTTGATTTACGGATCTTACTTGAGTAAGAAAGAAAACCTACCAAAGATGGCGATGAACGTGACCATGGTAGATACTGCCGTTGCTTTCATTGCAGGGTTAGTGGTGATGCCAGCGATGTTTGTAGCAATGCAAAAGGGCGTTCAAATCTATGCAGAAGATGGCTCTCTCTTAAGCTCAGATACGTTAGTGTTTACGGTATTGCCACTAATGTTTGATAGTTTAGGTTTGCTTGGTCAATTATTCTCTATTGTGTTCTTCTTATTGCTGACGATTGCGGCGCTAACGTCTTCCATTTCAATGTTAGAGTGTCCAGTGGCTTTAGTGAGTGAGCGCTTCAATACTAAGCGCAGCGCAACGAGCTGGGTTTTAGGTGGTCTCATTGCTTTGTTCAGTGTGGTGATTGTTTATAATTTTGGTGCTCTATTTGGTATGGTCGCGACGGTTGCTACTCAGTATCTACAACCAACCGCTGCGCTCTTATTCTGCTTATTTGGTGGTTGGGTATGGAATCGCAACTCAAAAATCAAAGAGCTTGAGCAAGGTTGCCCGGAGTTTACGCAAGGTTGGTTTGGTAAGTTATGGCCTGCGTATGTGAAGTTTGTATGTCCAATTCTTGTGGCGACAGTCATCTGGGCTTCATTTGGCTAACCGAGACGCCTATCGAATAAAAGAAAAGGGCTTGATGGTAACTCATCAAGCCCTTTTTCATATTGGTTATTCTCGTTTCGGTTATCCGCCAAGAATGGTGTTGATTAACGGAATTGTCCTGCTTCTGGAAGAAAGTCAAAACCAGCAGAAGCCAGTTTTGTCTCCAGTGCTGTGCGTTCGATATCGAAGAAAGCCACCAGTTTATCTAAGTCACCACCGAAGTCGTCGCGTAGCTTCATATTCACAATGCTCATCAGCATGACAGGATCCATGGATTCAAAGTTCGCTAGATTCATTACTTATCCTCAAAATCTGAAATCAGTAGGTTTGCCGCAGCAAATGCCGCTTTTTCACGCACTTCTTTAGGCAGGGACTCATCCGCTGCAACATCGTTCAGTGCTTTAACTGCACATGAAATTGCTTGGGGAATATAAGCTTGATCGCCACTACCAATCTGAGCATAAAGCTCACGAACCAGTTCACAACAGCCGTATACTTGCATGTTTTCTTTCCACTAAATGATAACTTATCTCAATATACACACAGCGGATTTGAAACTCAAAGTACAGAGTTGTTTTGGCTCAAGTTGAAGGTTTGCTTGAGCGAGATTTAATCACTGCATTTGTGCTTCTAACTGCTGAGTGACTTCTGGCGAAAGTTGAAGTTGTTTTGCTAGTTCTTGCAGATACGCTTTTTCCATAAAGTTTTGTTCATCAGCGACGATCAAAGACGCCAGGTAAATTTCTGACGCTTGTTGAGGAGAGGTCGCCTGATTAGCAATTTCAGCAGGATCAAGCGGTTTGTTTAACTCTTGCTGAACGAGGTGACGAACGTGCTCATCTGCGCCCATATCCGCGAGAGCTTGTTCAATGCGAGCCATTTCCTCTTCATCAACGTGACCATCAGCTTTTGCAGCTCCAATCATTGCTTTTAAAATTAAGACACTGTGTTTACTGTCATCGGGGTCAAAGGTTTCTTGAACACCTTGACCGGATTGCTTGGCTTGCCAGTCGTTATACACTTTGTAGGCCAAGGCTCCAAGCGCAGCTGCGCCACCGACTTTTAATGCGCTTGACCCTATTTTTTTAGTCATTTTTTTACTTTTCTTTGAGCCCATCAGCATACCGATGAGGCCTCCGCCTACAGCACCTGCTCCTAGCGTTTTTAGGCTACTTGAATTTGATGAGGATTTGATGTTGTTGGTTTGTTTGCCCAATGCATCTGCACCTTGCTTAAGTAAGTCTGATTTGAGTGCTTGGTTTAGAAGACTTTTTAAATCCATAACTGACCTCCTTTAGATGATGAAATCAGTTTAATAGCAAGAAGCTGAACCAAAGATTAACAAAGTGAATAGTTCGAAAAAGGTCGAGGGAGGGCGTTGAGCTGTAATAAAAAAGGGCTGACCGAAGCCAACCCTTTTTAACTATTTGAAACTACTTCAAATGCGAACTCGTCGAGTGCTTACTTTAGTTGAGCTTTTACGTGCTCAACAATGTCAGTCATTGCGACTGCTGTTTTCTCACCAGTAGCACGGTTCTTGTATTCGAAGTTGCCTTCTTTCATTGAGCGGTCACCGATAATAATGGTATGCGGTACACCAATAAGCTCCATGTCAGAGAACATTACGCCTGGGCGTTCTTTTCGGTCGTCAAATAGCACTTCGATGCCCATTGCCGTTAGCTCAGCGTACAATTTCTCAGCGGCTTCTTTCACTTCTTCTGACTTGTGCATGTTCATTGGAACGATCGCTACCTGGAATGGTGCGATTGCATCTGGCCAGATGATGCCGTATTTGTCGTGGTTTTGTTCAATAGCAGCCGCTACTACGCGAGTGATACCGATACCGTAACAACCCATTTCTAGGATGACGTTCTTACCATCAGGACCCAGTACACCACAGTTCATCGCTGCGGAGTAAGCGTTACCTAGTTGGAAGATATGGCCAACTTCGATACCACGCTTAAGCTGGATAATGCCCTTGCCACATGGGCTTGGGTCACCTTCCACAACGTTACGTAGGTCTTCAACTTGGCCAAGCTCTACATCACGACCCCAGTTAATACCGAAGTAGTGTTTGCCATCGATGTTCGCGCCCGCACCGAAGTCGCTCATTACCGCAACGCTGCGGTCAACAATGAACGGCAGTTTAAGGCCAACAGGGCCTAGTGAACCAGGGCCTGCACCGATAAGCGCACGAATTTCTTCTTCAGATGCCATTTCCAGTGGAGCTGCAACCTGAGGAAGGTTTTCTGCTTTCACTTCGTTCAGTTCATGATCACCACGAATAATAAGCGCGATGATTGGCGCATCAACTTCGTCAGATGCTTTCACAAACAGTGTTTTCACTGTTTTTTCAATTGGTAGTTCGAACTGCTCAACCAATTCAGCGATTGTTTTCGCGTTTGGCGTATCAACCAACGTCATTTCTTGTGTTGGTGCCGCAGCCTCAGAGGCTGGAGCTAGTGCTTCTGCTTTTTCAATGTTTGCCGCGTAATCTGACTCGCTAGAAAATGCGATGATATCTTCGCCGCTTTCAGCCAGTACGTGGAACTCTTGAGAGCCGCTACCACCGATAGCACCGCTATCTGCAAGTACAGGACGGTAATCCAGACCCATGCGATCGAATGCTTTACAGTAAGCATCATGCATTGCGTCGTATGACTTTTGTAGTCCGTCTTTATCAATGTCAAAGCTGTACGCATCCATCATTGAGAATTCACGTGAACGCATTACACCGAAGCGTGGACGACGTTCGTCACGGAATTTGGTTTGGATTTGGTACAGGTTTAGCGGAAGCTGTTTGTAAGAGCTCACTTCATTGCGAACAAGGCTAGTGATCACTTCTTCAGCGGTTGGGCTAAGTACAAACGGACGAACATGACGGTCAGTAAAGCGAAGTAGCTCAGGACCCATCTTTTCGCTGCGGCCTGTCTCTTCCCATAGTTCAAACGGCTGAACAACGGGCATCAAAGTTTCGACTGCGCCTGCATTGTCGATTTCTTGACGAACGATGTTTTCGACTTTACGCAGTACACGTAGACCAGTAGGTAGCCAGGTGTATAAACCTGAAGCCAGCTTACGGATCATACCTGCACGTAGCATGAGCTGGTGGCTCACTACTTCTGCGTCGTTTGGAGTCTCCTTCAGAGTAGAAAGAAGATAATTACTGGTACGCATTAAATTTATCCGTTTATTTAAGTTAGATACTCAAGCTTGAATAAGCAGGAGTATGGGAGTTCCCTAAAGGGAAATTTGTTAGCCGTCTATAATATCAGCCAATTGCGTTTGTCAAAAGCTTTCAATAGCGGTAACCGTTATTAAGTTGCTTGTTGCTGTGAACTTTACGTTCAAGTCGAACAAATTTACCGCATATTCTTTGTCGTCCGGCTTGTTTTTCTTATATGCAGGGCGAGGATCTTGTGCCAGAACTTGTTCAATGACTGATCTTACATAGTCAGTATCGGGTCGATTTTCTATCGTTGCTAATGCTTGAGCAGAAAAGGTGACTTGTGACTTTTCTGGTTCTTGGTCTGCGTATCCGCCTTGTGCTTCCGAAATAGAATCCGAATAGGGAATATAAGGCTTAATATCCACAATCGGTGTCCCATCCACGAGATCTACACTGCCTAAATCAAGATAGATTTGATCGCCTTGCTTAGTGACTCCTTTCACTTCAACGGCTGACATTCCGATTCCGTTTGGACGGAAAGTCGAGCGCGAGGCAAAGACACCAATTCGTTCATTGCCGCCTAATCGTGGCGGACGTACAGTTGGTTTCCAACCAGCTTCCAGATTCTGATCAAATAGAAACAACAACCAAACGTGAGAGAACTGTTCTAGCCCACGCACTGCTTCAGGGCTATTTGCTGCACCTAACAGTTTTACGCGTGCTTTAGCCTCTGGTACTAAGCGTGGTTGGCGCGGAACTGCAAACTTTTCTTTGTACGGTGTCTCAATGACGCCGATGGGTTCGATGGAATACATGGTGGACATCTTTAAGAATTCATTGAGATGAAAAGTATCACAAATTTCTCTTGCTTTTCTTGTTGATAATGATTATTAATTAAAATGTTATAACATAACAATTCAATTAAAAGGAAAAGTATTATGAAACCAGGAATCCACCCTGAATATCGTCCTGTGGTGTTCCACGACACCAGTGTAGATAAGTACTTTGTCGTTGGTTCTACGTTGAAAACGGAGAGAACCATAGAATGGAAAGATGGCAAAACTTACCCTTACTTTACGTTAGATGTGTCGTCAGCTTCTCACCCGTACTACACCGGTAAACAGCGCGTTGTACAAACCGAAGGTCGCATTGCGAACTTCAACCGTCGTTTTGGTCAATTTAAGAGCGAAAAGGAATAAATCATGAAGGTAGTAAAATCATTAAAAAGTGCAAAAAGTCGTCATCCGGATTGCCAGATTGTAAAACGGAGAGGGCGTCTTTATGTCATTTGTAAAACGAACCCGAGATTCAAAGCTGTGCAAAAGTAATCAACCTGCATATATCTAACTTATGGTTTTGTTTAATTGATAATGTTGAGTTAATTATCTTACATGGATGAAATATCTACATTTTTATTCAATGTTGGTTATAAATGCCTCTGTTTGTCACAGTTTGTAACATTTAGGGCTTTTATTTGACCTTCTACTCAAGTACCCTTCGCACGCTTTTTGACATTTTTGTCACATTTGCATAGGAATAAAAACAAGGAGGGAACAGATGAGTTCATCTGATTCAATTAAACAAAACTCGCCTAAGAAGCCGCTGTTTACGCGCTTTTTGGATACTGTCGAATATTTGGGGAACTTATTACCCCACCCGATCACACTATTTGCCATTTTCTGTTTAGCCATTCTGGTGATGTCGGGTATTGCAGGATACTTCGAAGTTTCCGTAGTTGATCCTCGTCCTGAGGGTGCAAAAGGTCGTGCCGCGGATGGCATGATTCATGTCGTTAGCTTGCTTAACGCTGATGGCCTTGAACTAATCGTTACCAATCTAGTGAAAAACTTTGTCGGCTTTGCACCTTTGGGTACGGTATTGGTTGCGATGTTGGGTGTTGCTATTGCTGAATACTCAGGCTTGCTATCTGCAGCAATGCGTGGCTTAGTAATGGGTGCATCTCAACGCATGGTAACAGTGACGGTCGTTTTCGCGGGTATCATTTCAAATACGGCATCAGAGCTTGGCTATGTGGTACTTATTCCACTGGCTGCAATGCTGTTCCATTCTTTAGGTCGTCATCCACTTGCCGGTCTTGCTGCGGCGTTCGCTGGTGTATCTGGTGGTTACTCAGCAAACCTACTTATTGGTACGGTTGACCCGCTGTTGTCAGGCATTACTGAAACGGCGGCGCAAATGATTGACCCAACTTACACTGTTGGTCCAGAAGTTAACTGGTACTTCATGTTTGTGTCGACATTCTTCATTGCAATCACAGGTGCGTTTGTTACTGAAAAAATTGTTGAGCCAAAGCTTGGCAAATACAGTGAAGAAGAAGCCTCAGAAGATTTGTCGAACGACAAAATGGGTGGCTTAACAGACATTGAGAAGAAAGGCCTAAAACTAGCAGGTGTTGCTGTACTGGTTGTTTCAGCGCTGCTTGCTTGGACGGTTGTTCCAGAAGACGGCATTCTACGTTCTGATGCAGGTACAATTGCAGGTTCACCATTCCTGAAAAGTATCGTGGCATTCATCTTTGTGTTCTTTGCTATTCCAGGCTTTGTGTTTGGTAAAGTTGTTGGCACGATGAAGACGGATCGCGATGTAATTGATGCAATGGCGAAATCTATGTCTTCTATGGGCATGTACATTGTATTAGTTTTCTTTGCGGCTCAGTTCGTTGCTTTCTTTAAATGGACTAACTTCGGTCAGGTATTCGCGGTTGCTGGCGCTAGCTTCCTGCAAGAAATTGGCTTAACTGGCCCAATGTTGTTCTTTGCCTTCATCCTGATGTGTGGATTTATCAACCTAATGATTGGTTCGGCATCGGCACAGTGGGCAGTAACGGCTCCGATTTTTGTTCCTATGTTGATGCTTGTTGGTTATGCACCGGAAACGATTCAGGCTGCTTACCGAATTGGTGACTCGACGACAAACATCATTACTCCAATGATGAGCTACTTTGGTTTGATTCTTGCCGTAGCGACTCGTTACATGAAGAACTTAGGTATCGGTACGCTGATCGCGACCATGCTACCTTACTCAATCTGCTTCATTGTAGGTTGGAGTGTGCTGTTCTACCTATGGGTATTCGTATTTGGTTTACCAGTAGGCCCTGGCGCAGCAACATACTACACACCGTAGAAAACGGTTACCTCACACAGCTCCATTATAAAAAGCCTGCGAACGTCGCAGGCTTTTTTATCGATTGAGACTGTGTACGCAGGCTTACCTGATTATAGATGTCGGTTTATAGCTGAAAACGTATCAACAAAGGGCGATAAAAGTGCTGAGTGAGCCAGCACAAGCTTTTCCAAATTATGCGTTTGTACCAAGGTAAGTGCGCAATATAAACATAGCTAAATTCAATTTCTGGCCGGGCTTTTCTGTTGCGTTTAAAAGCCGGAGCGCCTGAGCTCATATTAAAGCGACGCTGGTATATCATGGCATGGCGGATGGTATAGGCCGATATTCGACGATACAATGCGAGGCGTTGTGGCTTATTGGTATCGTAGCCAAAAATTGGGCAAGTCATATCATTATCAATTTCTACAATGCCTAACGTAGCCAGCATCTCTTCTTGATAAAACAGTCCCACTAAATGTACTAATTTGTTCTGGCTCGCCTGTTTTAAATATTGGCTTGAAAACTGGATGTTATTGAGGCTGTATTTATCAAGGTAAAGCATGTCATATAACTCTTTGGCACGCTGAAATTCTTCATCAGTGGTCAGTGACCTAAACTGCCAATCTTTATCATTAAGCAGTTTGAAGTCTTTCGTTAAATCTCGGTTGAAGCTGAACGCTTGCCAATCATCAAGTAAATACACTTGTCGTGTTACCAAGCTTTGCCATTTTGGCTGCTTCAATCGCTGAATTAAGTATAAATGCTGACGCTGGTTGAGGGAGCGAAGCACCAAGGGAAAGGTGGGGTATTGATCGAGTGCGACGCGACGCAGTTCATCGAGATTTAAGGCTGCCCATTGTTCGCTATACATATTGGTGGACAAGCACTGATTGTTGAGCGTTTGGACTTGATCCAATCCAGCCAGTGATAAGATTGGTTTAGTCATATTAATAAGTAACTTACATACCCATCGAACAACCACATTTTTGACTTTGTGAAGCTCTTCTTCGGCGTAGCCACTAAGCAGTGTCATAGGGGACACGGCATAACAGTTGTTTGGTATTTTTGGTGTTACGGAGTAGGGAATGGCAACATCATCGATATAGTAGCAACCAAAGCTTGCTGTGCATTCATCAATGGGATTCGACTGCATAAGAGTGAAAAAAGTTTTATGCCATTCTTGAGAGGAAAGTGTCATGAGTTCAATGCCTCTCCATTCCACTCAATATCAACGGTAGAAGCGTCGCTCCACTTCGTCTTGTTCTGCCTAGCTAACCGGAGTAATTCAAACATACTCCGGATTTGGCTCCCGGCCGGTAAGTTATGCTGTTGCATCACATTCACTCCAGACCACCAATCTTGCCAAGTTCGAGCCTTGAACAGGGATAATCCACCTTTCGCGATGAGTGTTATTGGACCTAAATGATGCAATCGCTGCTTGGAAGGACTGGTAAACTCCATATTAGGAAGCAGTTGGTTGCATCGAGACGAGAGTAGGTGCAAACCACTGGTGGCTCTTGGGTTACATTCAATCACGTAGAGTTCATCTTGTGATTTGATGAAGTCAAACGACACTTGCCCATGATAAGTATGACGTTTACCAAAAGCTGCGATAAATGTATCTAGTCGTTCGCACGAGATCGGCTGAAAAGCACTGGCGGCCGAGCCGTTTACACAGTATTTCGGCACATAAGCTTGGTGTGCTTTAAGGTCACCATGTTCAAAAATGGCATAGTTACACACCGGAGTCCCATGGATTTTTTGTTGCTGAACCCAAGGGTAAAGGGGCGATATCGTGGCGGCAGAAATAGACTGAGTTGTCACATCTCTTATGACTTGCCCGCCAAACCGAGAGTAAACGGGCTTTAGAACGGTTCTCTTATTAATTTCAATCTCACTTTTATCAGCGACCAAACGAGTTTTTGGAAGTGTGATTTCTGGCAAACTTTGAAGCTGTTCAAAGACGGTCAACTTGTTGTGCAGGGCATTGAGTAGTCCCACATTGGGCAGAAAAAAATCTACTTCTGGGCATTGTTTGGCAACATGAGCCAAGTAATAAACTTCTTCACAAGTGGGTATCACTATATCAATACGCATCTGAGTAATGATTTTTAGGATCTGCTGTTGATAGGTGGGAAACGCAAATCGAGGTGAAGCGGTGGGGATATAAGACTCGATGCCTCGCAAAAACGATCCTAGAGGTTTTTTTAGCGAATCGGTGAGAATTACGTCATGTCCATGATGAATACACATGGTTGCCCACTCTAGTGCAACTGGTGCTCGGGCTCCGGTGATTAAGACCCGCATATGTTCACCACACGTCGTTGTTTATTCATTGGCGTCCAAATAGGCGCAGGGCGGTAACTGAATCTGACAGGATCAAGCCGCAATTGGTCAAACAACTTTATCAAGGCTTGGTGTATAACCCGATGGTGGTGAACATCCGCTTCAATTTGAATGGCTTGTGACCCTGTTTGGGTGATTCGGTAATCCACGCGACCTTTGGCAGATAGTGTTATAGCGCGGTAGATGAGATCTGGTAACACCGTAACTGGGACGTGGTTTGCGTTTAGCGTGAGGCGATCACCACATCGTCCGGCAACCGTGCCAAGAGGTTCAAATACGCCATTATCCTGTTTATTCTCAATAATATCGTCGAGCTGATAACGAATAATTGGCTGAGTTTTACGACGAAAATCGGTAATGATTGGGCTGTAATGAGTACGTTCGGTATTCAGCCAATGTTTTTCGATGTAAACAACATCTTGATTCCAGCGCATTTGTCCATGCTGATCCGTACATGCAAGAAAACCTTCAGTACATTGATAGACTTCATGGAGTTCGCTGTCGAACCGTTGAGAAATAAAGTGACGGTCACTCTCGGTTAGGACTTCTGCACCAGAAATGATCCGCTGTGGTTGAATTGCGGGTTGACCAAATTGACCGCTGAACTGGGCGCAGAGCTGAAGAGCTTGCGCACTACCAACCAAAAGCGTGGGTTGGAACTCATCCAGCTCTTTTATCCATTCTTGGTAAGGTTTGGTTAAATCGGCATAAAAAAATGTTACAGGCCCTTTCGCGACGGATTTATACAGTGGGCTGTTGGCGCGCAAGGCTAGAGCAATTCGGTGTTTTTGCCATAGGTTGGGCAACAGGCGAGCCAATATATTGCCAGCCCATAGTTGTGTTTCCTGTTTGTCAGCAAGAAACAACCCGCGCATGCCTGATGTGCCCGAAGAAAGCCCAACAGTAACATCGCCAACTTTCGAAGCGGCGAAGTTGCGTGACTGTTCTGCGTCGAGTGCTTGTTGCATTAGCTGTTCAGCATCTAAGCCTTTCGTATTCAACTCCGAGAGGTTCTCCATCATGGTTTGCTTATTCATGATAGGGAAATCACTGAGTGGTGCACCTTGAAGTGAGCGGTAATACGGTGAATGACGGCATACCCAATCCAAGTGCTGCGTTAAGTGTTGTTGCTGCCATGTTTCGACTTGTTCCCTTGAGCCGAAGGGGCGGTAGCGGGTTCGCCAGAATTCTGAGATAAGCGTTCTCACTTCATCCATCCTTCTTTGATTAGCTGCTGGATAGTTTCCTGACAATGTGAAGGCACGAAGCGAACAAAGTGGTGGGTTTGTTGGTAGCAACTTCTCAACTCGGAGAGGGTGTTTTTATAGGCTTTTGTATCATCGCAAAGCATGTTCGCCAGCCAATGTTGATCGATATTTTCACTCAAGCTCTCGATTAACCAGCATGCATCGGCGAGTAAGAACAGCCAACTTTGGTCTCTTTTAACTAGCAAGCCCACTTGGCCAGCTGCATGGCCTGGCAAGCTAACCATATAAATAAATCCATCGTCGAACATGTCTTTACAGAGCAAATTAACACCTTGGCACTGAGGAAGAATTTGGCTGATTGGTACAGAAAAATCACTATGAATGAATAAGTTAGGTTCAAGCTGTGGAGGAAGTAGAGCTTTTAGGTATCCTTTTCTTACGCCTCCAATTCGACCACTTTTAGTAATTGCATCTACCCCTTTTTGTTGGCAATGCAATTGAGAGTGGGAAAACTCAGACACGGCAGCAATGTGATCAGCATGGAAGTGGGAGAGCACTAAGTGTTCAATATCATGAGGTTTGAGACTTTCTTTTGCTAACTGCGCAACAATTCCGTGTTCTTTTTTATAGCGACAAGGTGTTGTCCAAGCATAAAAACGTTCAGGGAAGGGACGAGTCGCGCTAAAAAAATGCTCGTGATATCCCGTGTCAAACAGGATGTTGCCTTGTGTTGGGTGCTGAATTAACGCAACGGCTGCCGGAAATGCTCTAGGCTTGATACCAGAACCTGGTTTGACAACAAAGCCTGGGTGTACGCAGTGTCCAGCCTCAAAGATTTTTATTTTTAGACCAGTTTGCATACTGCTGTATTCCTTCTTGAATTGAAAAAAGCGGTTGGTAATTCAGTGTTTGTTTAGCCTTGCTGATATCCAGAGTTTGATGATAGTTAAACAATCCTGCGCTGTATGAGGTGAGCCTTGGTTCTGGCTGATGTGGTAAGTGCCTTCGTATTTGCTCACTGAGCTTTAATAATGGTGATACCACACCGTATGGTAATGATTGTAACGTTACTTTTAGGTTTAACCCCTCACATAAAGCTTGCAGAACAGTCTCAATTGGCATTGGTTCGTTGTTGGAAATGTTGAACACATCACCATGCTGAAGTCGGTCTGCCTGAGTGCAAGCGAGCATCGCTGCATGGGCAACGTTGTCGACATAGGTCAGATCAACCACAGGATTTCTACCCGATGGCAGAAGCAGAGTGTTGTTTTTTATCGCCTTAAGCACTCTTGGGATAATCGCGCGATCATTGGGTCCAAAAATGCCACGCGGTCTTAAAATGATCGCTTTGCTTTGGCCTTTTACGGCTTCAATTTCCGATAGGTATTTTGTGTGTGCGTAATCATTACACCAGTATGAAGCTATGGCGTCGGTTTCTCGAATATTCCAACGGTCTTGATGGTCAAAGTAGACGCTGGTGGAGGAAATATGGATAAAACGCGAGATTTGATGGGTATTAGCCGCATTGACGAGGTTTTTGGTGGCATCTACATTGGCTTGATAAAACGCCTGCCACTTTCCCCATGGGCTTGAGAGAGCGGCACAATGGATGATTGCATCCATACCTTGGCATACCGCATGAACTGCTGAGTGGTCTCTTAAATCGACTATATGTGGGATAACATCGAATTGCTCGGCGAGTTGTTTAGCGATGACTGTGTTTCGTGCTGTAAAGTGCAGTTCATGTTGCTGGTGAAACATTCTCAGAATTGCGCTACCCAACATCCCGCTGCCACCAGTGACCAATATCTTCATAGTTTTAGCACTCCCATCCCTAGCGACAACCCTGCGGCGGTGCCAGCTAATAACACATGTTTTCCTGCGGTTTCTGGCTGATTACGCAGCCAGTGTAAGTTAATTGGGAGTGAGGCGGCGACTTGGTTTCCCAAAGTCGAAAAGTGATTAACGGTTTTCTCTGTTGGTAGCCCGGTGAGTGAAGGCAGTTTTTTTAATCCATGCGCGCTGGCTTGATGAGGAAGAAAATAATCAATATCGCCGAGTGTTACCGGAGAGGCGTCAAACCCTTTTTTTAGAAACGCTGGTAAGGCTTTACGCACATGCTTAAAGAGTGCTTTGCCCTCCATCTCAAACTGGCAACTTTTTAAATAGGCTTGATGCTCGGAGGTATGCGGATTGATATGACTACCTCCGCCCTTAATTTGACAAAATGAATACCCGGTATGATGCGTTTCAAAGTGACTGGTGAGCAATCCATCATCGTTGTGTTCTTCGAGCAAAAATGCGGCGGCACCGTCCGCGAATAAGGTTGCAACTTCTGGTTTGAGCGTAAAATTTCGATTCAGTGTGATGCCAGTGGCGAGTTCGCTGGTGACAATAAGAATCCGACGGTACCGTTTTGCTAAGAATAGACTCTGAGCAAGATCAAGCGCAGAGAGAAAGGATAAACAGGTGCTGTTCAAATCAAAGCTTTCTAGCCATGTTGGAGCGTCTAACGCGGCGAGAACCGCTGAAGCGTCGTAGGGTAGAGACTGGTGGTGTGTACCGCTAGCGTAGATAAGGAGATCAACGGAGCTTAAGGTATGTGTGTTTCCTAAACACTGCTCTATTGCCTGCACCGCCATGTAAATAGCGGTCTCTTTTGTATTGGCTACATGACGATATTCAACGTCGAATTTATTTCGGCAGGTCCCTGGCGCTAATTTTAGGAAGTGATCCATCTCTCGATCAGACCATTGATTCGTTGGCAGGTAGCTTCCACTGGAAACGATGTTAAAGCCCATTATTCTCTATACACTTATTAAAAACGTCGTTCAAAATAAACCACGTTGCATATTGAAGCTATGGTGAGCGAGATGAAAAATAAACAGAACAAAACAAATGGGAGTAAGAGCACGCTTTGGGTGCAATGCTGAGAATGAATTTTCAGGAATGAGCCAGGCTTTTATTTGCTGGCTCAATATGAATAGAGTGAGGGTTACTTCTTAAATTTCGCCAAAATACGATCCAAATGGTTTGCAAATTCGCGTCGATCGGTTTGAGAAAGCGCGGCGGGCCCACCTGTCTGAATTCCGCTTGAACGCATGGTTTCCATAAAGTCGCGGATATTTAGGCGAGCTTTGATGGTGTCTTTTGTATAGAGCTCGCCACGAGAACTGAGGGCTTGAGCGCCTTTAGAGATAACCTCATCTGCAAGCGGAATATCTGACGTGATCACCAAATCGTTGGCTTCTACACGCTTGACGATTTCGTTGTCTGCGATGTCAAATCCCGCAGGGACTTGTAGCGAGTGGATGTTGTCTCTTTTCGGCACAGGGACAACGTGGTTAGCGACAAACGTACATTCAATCCCCGTACGCTCGGCGGCACGCACAATGGTTTCGCGAATAACTTTCGGACACGCGTCTGCATCTACCCATAACTTCATGATGATTTCTCACTGAGTTTCGCTTCTAACTCTTCAATACGAATGGCTAGCATTTTTACGGTGTGTTCTAGGGCTTCAAGACGATCATTATCGGTGTGGTGTTGTGCTGCGATTTCAACCTTGGGTACGCGTTGAGCACTCTTCCAACTTTTTATTGCGGTGATTAACGCTGGCATTGGAACTGGCGTTTTCAATCGTGCTTTCACTAACGCTACGGTTGGCTCTTTTCCTTGTTGTTGCAACTGTTCCATTGCCGCTTCTAATTCTTTAGTAACGTCTTGAGTTAACATTTTTAATCCTTAACAACGATATATCTATCATCATACGTTGAGTGCGCTAATTTGGCGAATGGCATTTTGGAGAGTGTAGTGTGAGAGATCTCTTACATAGGTTGTGAGAGAAAACGATTTCGTAAGCGGAAAAAGAGAAGCTGAAGAGCTTAAGTTTCTGATAAATAATGATTTAACAACTTGTTAACCAATGTGGGAGCCAAATATTTATCTTAGATAGATTGTCTATTTTTGGAAAAGGCGTAAATTGAGAGTTGTCAGCAGGAAGCAGACATGGAACAGGAAAGCACCAAGGATTTGGTTATCGTCAGGAAGACGATTTGGTTGGTCAGGATGATTAATCAAGCATGGAGCGTAGGACATTGTAAGGATACGATCATCAATAGGATGTTGATGACTAAGGATAGACAATGGACCCCTCTAGGATTGAGGTTATGGACAGCATCAGGAAGATGCAAGGGACACCGCTCAAGGAACAAGTGACGTGTGCTAACGAGGAATGTTAGCAGTCAGGATGATAAGGACACCGCTAGGACGGCGACGTAAGGAATAAGCTGACGGAATCAGCCACTATTATGGATGATGCATGGAGCACTTTTAGTAGCCGGACTGCTGCGAGTAAGACCATGACCCCGATACTTATGTGTCGGGGTCTTTCTTATATAAAAACGATATCCAGTGTTCTCATTGAATTAAGCATCTCGATGTTATTTGGGGATATCAATATCACAAAATATATAAATTCCTAATAACACTTAATAAAAAACAACTCAGATCAATATCCTTTCCAACCAGTTGGTTTAACTTTCGGCTTCTCTACAAGGTGTTAGCCCGCAATCATTGAGCATGTTCAGCTCATCGAGTTTGTGATCTGCGGATGGATTAAGTTTGTTGTAATCAAGGAACAGATGTGGCCATAGTAACCAGAAGAATGCTTCTTCTACCCTACAATGAGTCGTTGCAACTAGAATTCGTCATGCTGAATTGCTGTGCGAAAAACCGTGCTGAATTGAATGGTCCGTATACAGTTGCGTCTGCCAAACAGATGTTTGAGAAAATACTGGATGATGAGAACATTTATAGTATGGCAGTGCTAGAGAGCACCAGTCGTGACTATATGGGGCACGTGTTCATTGCTAATCTCGATTCCGAACCTGAATTAGGGTTTATTTTTGATAAATCATATTGGGGTAAAGGGTTAGCAACAGAAGCACTAAAAGCATTTTTCCCCAAAGCGTGCCGTGAGTTGGGCTTGAATAAGGTGAAAGCTAACGTGAATAGCAATCATCAAGCTTCTATGGCGGTACTGAAAAAGCTGGGATTTGTTAAAACAAAAGAAAGTAAGGATGTATATGGTCCTTACTTTGAAATGGAATTTACAAGCGATGCGGTGGTAGGTGAAAGTTCTGCGGCCTGAAACCGACCATGGTTAACTCTCCTTGGTAGCAATCGTCACCAAGAGATGAAAACTCAAATTGATACACCGTATGCCAACGCCAGACTCCGTCTGGCGTTTTTAGTTTATGGGCACCAAAGGCGATGCTGATTAATTGGAGATCCAATTGCTCACATTTACGCGTGATGGCCGCTTTTGCGAGTTCGGCTTGGCGACGCTGTTGCCAAAACAGGTAACAGAAAAAGCAGAGCCCTAAAATTGCTAAAAGATCACCAATCATTCCTGAACCTTTCTTAGCTTTTTGTTGCTTGTTGTAAGCTTACTAGCGCATTTGCTAGTTCCTCTGATGGGTTTGAATGCAGCAAAGGCAATAACACCATTCTTAACTCTGGCAGCATCACTAAATCGGCAAATAACTGATTAAATAGGGATTGATTACCGGTTTGAGCTAAACGCAGCAAAAACTGTTCCGCTACCTTTTCATTGGCGAGTAAGTGCCAAGCGCGGCCCGCCACACCAATCAATACCTCCTGATGGCTTAAACGAGGGCTATGCAATATCGCATCTAATACTGGAGAGGCGACTTCTGTTGGTGCACCAGCAAGGGCTCGGATAAGTGCTGAAAGTAGGAAGAGATCAGGTTCGCTACTTGCGATTTCTTGCTGTGCCTTTTCTGCGATACGTTCTGCTAAACGCTCTTGTAGCTCTACATGCTCAAGCGCACCTAATAGGGCATAAAGTGGCTCATTTGGTAGGTGGTTCAACGCTTTGCGTATCATTACTCCGTTTTGCTCTTTGTCCAGGCGAGCGGCTATGTCTGTGATACCTTGCAGACCTACAGTTTGCCAATTATCCCAGCCTAAACCTCCAGAGAAGTAATGCTGGGTATGCTCGTAATATTGGCTGGTAGGAAGATTGAGGTTTGCGCGGACCTGGCTATGAAACACGGCCATTTTATCTTCGGAAGGTTTGAAAGTGTATGGGTTGTTAGACAGCTTTTGCTGTTGCTCTTCAGTGATATCATCATTGAGGCGTGTTCCCATAGCCTCCACTACGTATTTAATGAAATTGCCGATATCCGCTTGCTTTAACAAACCGCGCTCGTCCAATTCAAACTTTAGAAACCAAATCCAAGGTTGCTTTTGTTCATTCCAGTACGCGATGGCAAGGTGTGCTTTACGTTGCATTGGAAATGGGTAAGGTGCTTGACCTTTTTCTACATCGGTAAACTCTTTCTTAGCGATGGTTTTGATACGGCGACCAAGATCGAAGATTTGATAATCACAGTGGCTGTTGTTCAACAGTTGAGTGAGGGTTTGAATGTTTTCCATTAAATACGACGTCCTAACGTTCTTTTCACAAGAAATGGTATCATTCTCGGCTAATTCAAGGTTCGAGATAGAATTAATGGTAACAAATACTCAATTGGTCGACTTACTTCACCAACTTGAAGCGCAGCTTAGAGAGCATAACTTATGGCAATATACTATGCCTTCAGAGCAAGCCTTACAAAGTACAGAGCCATTTGCGATTGATACATTGCACCCTCATGAGTGGTTGCAGTGGATCTTTATAGCCAGAATGCACTCACTAGTGAAAAATAACCAACCATTGCCAAGAGGGTTTTCTCTCGAGCCCTATTTTTCAGAAGCGTGGAAGCAGGAACCGCAGTTCGCCGAGCTGCTTGTTACAATCCGAACCATTGACGAACTGTGTAAGTAAACGAATGCTAGAACAAGAACTAACGCGATCTTCAGAACCAGTTGAGCTGGAGATCGTTTATCAGGATGAATATTTTGTAGCGGTCAATAAGCCTGCAGGCATGTTAGTGCATCGCAGTTGGTTAGATAAACACGAAACTCAGTTTGTCATGCAAACTTTGCGCGACCAAATTGGTCAGCATGTGTTCCCATTGCATCGTCTGGATCGTCCAACATCTGGTGTGCTTGTGTTTGCGTTGTCGAGTGAAGTCGCATCACAAGTCATGCCGATGTTTGCTGAACATAAAATGGAAAAGACATACCACGCAATAGTACGCGGTTGGATTGAGGAAGAGGGCGTATTGGATTACGCGCTCAAAGTCGAGTTAGACAAGATTGCTGATAAGTTCGCTTCACAAGAAAAAGAAGCGCAAGAAGCGGTGACGGAATATAAGCCGCTGGCTAAAGTGGAGGTTCCCTATTCGACGGGTAAATTTCCTACAACGCGTTATTGCTTAGTTGAGATGAAACCTAAAACGGGGCGTAAGCACCAACTTCGTCGTCATATGGCACATCTACGCCATCCGATCGTGGGTGATACAACGCACGGGGATGGAAAGCACAACAAGCTGTATCGCACAGAGTTTGAATCTCATCGTCTGCTACTGCATGCTTCAGAGTTACGGTTCGTCCATCCATTTACCGATCAAGAGATTGTCATGACGGCCAATCTTGATGAAACTTGGCAGCAATTGTTCACTCGATTTGAGTGGGATGAATCGATGATTAACCGATAATCGGTGCAGTTAGATCTAGATAATGATTGGGTACAAATAAAAAGGGTTAGCATCAATGCTAACCCTTTTTAATATTTAAGACTTAACGTTTTACTTTAGTTTTTCGAGATCCGCCTCGATCTCTGCGATCTTGCTCGAAACGACTTTTTCTAAATGACGAAGGTCTGAGAGAATTTTCTCTTTGACATCAACCTCAGGTTGTTTCGTTGGCTTAGTGATTTTATTCAGTTCATCAATGACTAATGTGAGGTTACGGTTGATTTCCGTTACTTCTTTATATTTGTGACTGCCACTATCAACAAGAACATTTTTGATTTGGCGTGGGTATTTGAATTTAACGCTTTTAGCGAATAGTTCGCCTTTTTGCTTGTGGAAATAGATCTTGAGTACGTCTTTGTGTGCTTCTTGGCGTAGGGAATAACGTTCAATCTGCTTAGGGTCGTGAATACCCAAACCAGTGAGGTGGGGATACATAGGCTACCTCTATTACATCGAATTGATATTGATATAACTGTAGCAGCCTATGTATGAGCTAGATAGCTGATATTTAGCCAAAATGCTTAACTTGTGGGCAAGATCGCTCTCGCCCTGAACCGAAAAGATTGGCAGGTTTTATCTAAGCTGCGACCTCATCAGATAACTTTTCGATCAATCTCTCTCTTAGCTCATCTTGCTGTTCTTCACTTAATCTTCCTCCTGCATCACTGGTTAAAATAAACAAGTCTTCTGCTCGCTCACCAATGGTGGTGATTTTGGCACCGTGAAGGTTGATATTTAAATCAGCAAACGTACGGCCTACTTTGGCCAACAGCCCTGGTGTGTCTAGCGCGACAAACTCCATTAAAGTGTGTTTTTTACCTTTGGTTGGTAAGAAGTCGACTTTGGTTTTCACATTAAAGTGCTGAAGTTTGTTCGGAGTACGGCGCGTTTTAATCTTGGTTGGTCGGCCCGCCTCCAGTACATGGGTGAGGTGTTTAATCACCGCCGCGTGACGAGACTCATCGATCGCTTCGCCATGTTGATCGAGTACCATAAAGGTATCAATCACGTGCCCATCTTTGCTGGTCATGATTTGCGCGTCGTGTACATTAAAATTACGCCTATCTAACTCCGCCACGACCGTCGCAAATAAAGCAGGCTGGTCTTTCGTATATACAAACACCTCAGTGCCGCCACGAGTGGCTTTTTTACTGATCAATACCAAAGGCTTAGTCGGATCTTCCATGCGAAGTAAGTGTTCGCAGTGCCACGCGATTTGCGTATGGGTATGACGAAGGAAGTAGTCAGCTTTGAAGCGTTGCCACAATACTTCAATTTCGCGCGCGGCAAACCCCTCTTTGCGCAGCATTGCGGAGGCCATTTGTTGATTGTGGCGAATTCGCTCACGCACATCGACAGGGTTCTCTAGGCCTCTACGTAAAGCACGTTGTGTGGAGTAATACAGCTCCGCAAGTAAAGTTCGTTTCCAAGCATTCCAAAGTTCTGGGTTCGTTGCACAAATATCTGCAACTGTCAGGCATACAAGATAATCGAGAGATTCTTCGTCTCTGACTTTTTTGGCAAATTCGGTAATGACATCAGGATCATAAATGTCTCGGCGCTGTGCGGTGACAGACATTAATAGATGATGTCTTACCAACCAAGCGACAAGTTTGGCTTCGGGCTTCGATAAGCCATGCTCAATGCAGAAGTCGTATGCTTCTCCTTCACCGATAATTGAGTGATCGCCGCCACGACCTTTCCCGATATCGTGGAAAATAGCGGCAATAATCAGCAGCTCTTTCTTTTGCATTCGAGGGTAGACGTCACAGCAAATTGGGTGCTTCGCATGATTTTCTGGGTCACTAAAAGTGTTGATGTGTTTAAGTAAGCGAATACTGTGTTCATCAACTGTGTAGGCATGGAATAAGTCAAACTGCATTTGACCAACAATCTGACTCCATTGCGGTAAATAGGCCGCCATAACCCCTAATCGGTGCATGAGACTGAATGCTTTGTGCAGAGCATTAGGGTGACGACATAACGCCATGAACTTTTCACGCGCAGCAGGAATGGTGTGCAAAAACTTGTTGAGCCGACGGCGAGCGGTGCGCAGTTGACGCAGCGTTGGTGGGCTCACCCCTTCAATAGTCGAGTCGTTAGCAATATGTAAGAACATATCCAGAATAGTTTCTGGGCGAGCTTGGAACAATGCGGGTTTCCGCGCTTCAATTAAAGAACCGCGACGTTGAAAGTCCGTATCGAGAATCTCGGCACTTTCTGTTGCCCCACCATTAATGATCGCTTGGTCAAAGAGTTTGAGTAGCATTTTATTGAGCTCTGCCACACGACGAAGCGTGCGGTAGAACTCTTTCATCATCATTTCTACGCCTCGATTGCCTTCTCCGACGTAGCCTAGATTTTCCGCAACTTGTGCTTGATGAGCAAAGGTCAAGCGGTTGTCATAGCGGCGAAGCTCCATGTGCAGAGCGAAACGTACTCGCCAAAGGAAGTCCTGACATTCAACCAATTCTCGGTATTCTGCGTCAGTTAAAAATCCGTATCGGCTCATTTCCAACAATGAAGTCGCACCAAAGTGACGTCGAGCGACCCAGCTTAATGTATGAATATCGCGTAGCCCGCCAGGGGTTGATTTAATGTCCGGTTCTAAGTTGTAGGTCGTGTCGTGGTAACGTGCATGGCGTTCGCGCTGCTCTTGAATTTTAGCGCGGTAAAACGTCTCACTTGGCCAGAAGGAGTCTGATAACACGACTTTCTTCAGTGCCTGAAAGGTGTCCTCGCTTCCACACAGCAGTCGCGCTTCTTGCAGGTTTGTCGCGACCGTTAGATCGGCTTTACCAATTTCAGCACATTCAGTAACGGTGCGAACAGCGTGTCCGACCTCGAGTTTTAAATCCCACAACAGCGTAATGAATTCGCTGATTTTTGCTTCTAACGCGGTTGGCAGTTTATTGTTCGACAGAATCAAAATATCGATATCGGAGAGTGGATGCAGCTCACCGCGTCCGTAGCCACCAACGGCAACCAGGGAAATGTTGTAAATATCCTTGAAACCAAAATGTTGCCACAAACGATTGAGAAGCAGATCCATATATTCAGCTCTGGCTAAAACCAAGCTTGTTACCGGATGATGATTGAGAAACTCTTGGTTTTGATTAGAGCTAAACTTCTCTAATTCTCGTTTGAGTTCACCGATATTGATTTGTTCATCGGAAAAGGAAAGAGGGGACTGAAGTGTCATATTTGCCATCCGTGCAAGCTAATCTAATAACAATCTAACAAATTTGCGGCAGATAAAAAATATCCCCGCCGAAGCAGGGATATAGTAAACAACGAGTGGTCGTCAGCTTTACGCGTTTTTCATTAGGCGAGGAATCGTATCGTCGCTACGAAGCGTTAGTACTTCACAACCTTCTTTTGTTACTACAATGGTATGTTCCCATTGCGCAGAGTTCTTGCCGTCGCCCGTGTAAACAGTCCAGTCATCTTGTGCATCAACAGAGCAACCAAATTTACCAGCGTTAATCATCGGCTCAATAGTAAAGCACATGCCTTCTTTTAATACGCGGCGGTCTTTGTTCTTGTAATGAACCACTTGTGGTTCTTCATGGAACTCATCGCCGATACCGTGACCACAGAAGTCTTTCACAATAGAAAACTTGTTGCGAGGATTGTTCTTGTTGTTCTCTTTGATGTACTTCTCGATAGCTGTACCGATGTCACCAACCGTTGAACCTGGCTTAACGGTACGCATACCAACATACAGTGCTTCTTGAGCTACCATGCACAGACGTTTGTTTGCAGGCGAAACATCACCGACTAGGAACATCTTAGAAGTGTCACCATGGTACCCCTGAGGACGCACGCTCAGATCGGCATTCTCATCATTTGGAACGATTACGGTAATATCAACGTTTAAGATGTCACCATCTTTTAGTACCGCCGGCTTCATTTGGCCGTTGCTACCGATTTCGTCTTTTTCCGCTGGAATACCATGGCATACGATATGGTTGATTGAAGTACAGATCGACTTAGGGAAACCATGATAATCAAGCGGAGCAGAGTATGCGCCTTTTTCTAGAGCGTACTCATGACAGATTTTGTTTAACTCTTCTGTCGTCACACCAACTTTGATGTGTGGTTCGATCATTTCTAGAATCTCTGCGGCTAGCTTGCCCGCAATGCGCATGCGTTCTATTTCTTCAGCAGTTTTAATCTTGATTGACATTGGCTTTCTCTACTTATTCCTATGCACGTAAACGTGCGAATGGCCGCATTCTATCAGACATCGGGGCGTTAACCCAAGTTAGATAGGAATATGCATCATTCTTAATTCGATCATATGTTTAAAGTTTTGCTTATAAATAGGAGAAAGTCGCTCGGTGAAGAAATAATTTTTACTAGCCACAGTGAGCTAAAATATGGTATAAAGCGCGCCGGAATAGAGGACTGTTCTCTTCGTTTAGCAAAGTTAAGCGGCGAAGCAAGCTTCATCCGAATAACCTTTTATCTTTAAATCACACACATTCCGTCACATATTCCGGGGTGCTGAGCAGAAGCTTGGTCGGAGTTATGGGGAATGTGGAGGCCTAACCCCATAGAGGATTTTAAAATGGCAACTGTATCAATGCGCGATATGCTAAAAGCTGGTGTTCACTTCGGTCACCAGACTCGTTACTGGAACCCAAAAATGAAGCCATTCATCTTTGGTGCTCGTAACAAAGTTCATATCATCAACCTAGAAAAAACTGTACCAATGTTCAACGACGCTCTAGCTGAACTAGCTAAAGTTGGCGAGAAGAAAGGTAAGGTTCTATTCGTAGGTACTAAGCGCGCTGCATCTGAAGCTGTTAAAGAAGCTGCAATCGCAAGCAACCAGTTTTACGTAAACAACCGCTGGTTAGGCGGTATGCTTACAAACTACAAAACAGTTCGTCAGTCTATCAAGCGTCTAAAAGAACTAGAGACTCAATCTCAAGACGGTACTTTTGACAAACTAACTAAGAAAGAAGCTCTAATGCGTACTCGCGAAATGGAGAAGCTAGAGAAATCTCTTGGTGGTATCAAAGACATGGGCGGCCTACCAGACGCTCTATTCGTAATCGACGCTGATCACGAACACATTGCAATTAAAGAAGCTAACAACCTAGGTATTCCAGTATACGCTGTGGTAGATACTAACTCTAACCCAGACGGCGTTGACTACGTAATCCCAGGTAACGACGACGCGATCCGCGCTGTACAGCTATACCTGAACGCTGCTGCTTCAGCAGTATCTGAAGGTCGTAACAAAGACGTAGCTGCAGTTGCTGAAAAAGACGGTTTCGTAGAAGCTGAATAATAGCGGCTCTGTGTCACACTTGGTCTATGTGAAACCTTTGTGTAGCATAAACTAAGTTATAGTTAGCAATGGGGGCCGACAATGTTAGGCCCCTGTTTTTTACCTTATTTCGAATCAAACGAGGAAGACAGAATGGCAACTGTAACTGCTGCTCTAGTTAAAGAACTTCGCGAGCGTACTGGCGCTGGCATGATGGAATGTAAGAAAGCGCTTGTAGAAGCAAACGCTGACATCGAACTAGCAATTGAAAACATGCGTAAATCTGGCGCAGCGAAAGCAGCTAAGAAAGCTGGTAACGTTGCAGCTGAAGGCGCAATCATCATCAAAGAAGAAAACGGCGTTGCTGTTCTTCTTGAAGTTAACTGCCAAACTGACTTCGTTGCTAAAGACGGTAACTTCACTGCATTCGCAGAAGAAGTTGCAGCTGCAGCTCTAGCTTCAAAAGCTTCTGTTGAAGAACTACAAGCACAATTCGAAGACGCACGTGTAGCTCTAGTAGCTAAAATCGGTGAAAACATCACTATCCGTCGCGTAGAATACGTTCAAGGCACTGCAATCGCTTCTTACCGTCACGGTGAGAAAATCGGTGTTGTTGTTGCTGGTGAAGGCGACGCAGAAACTCTTAAGCACGTTGCAATGCACGTTGCTGCTTCTAAGCCTGAGTTCGTTAACCCAGAAGACGTACCAGCTGACGTAGTAGAAAAAGAGAAAGCGGTTCAAGTTGAAATCGCAATGAACGAAGGCAAGCCTGCTGAAATCGCTGAGAAGATGGTTGTTGGCCGCATGAAGAAATTCACTGGCGAGATCTCTCTAACAGGTCAAGCTTTCATCATGGAGCCTAAGAAAACTGTAGGCGAAATGCTGAAAGAAAAAGGCGCTTCAGTTTCTACGTTCGTTCGCCTAGAAGTAGGTGAAGGTATCGAGAAGAAAGAAGAAATGAGCTTCGCTGAAGAAGTTGCAGCAGCTCAAAAAGGTTAATCCTTAGAGACTGTATAAAGATTAGACCGTAGCCAAGGCTGCGGTCTTTTTATGAGCAGTGAACGATTAGCCGTGATGAATAGCCATAACTGAAGTTGTGTCTATTCATGACTGTTAATCAACAACTCTCTTTGGAAGGTAAACTCCATGACTACGAACCCTAAACCAGCGTATCAACGTATTCTATTAAAACTGAGTGGTGAAGCTCTTCAAGGTGAAGACGGTTTTGGTATTGATCCTGCGGTCCTTGATCGTATGGCACAAGAAGTTAAAGAACTGGTTGAACTGGGTGTTCAGGTTGGTGTAGTTATCGGTGGCGGTAACTTGTTCCGTGGTGCAGGCCTAGCTGAAGCTGGTATGAACCGCGTAGTTGGTGACCACATGGGTATGCTTGCTACAGTAATGAATGGCCTAGCGATGCGTGATGCTCTTCACCGTGCATACGTAAATGCGCGCGTTATGTCTGCAATCCCTCTAAAAGGCGTATGTGACGACTATAATTGGGCTGATGCGATCCGTGAGCTTCGCCAAGGCCGAGTTGTCATCTTCTCTGCTGGTACTGGTAACCCGTTCTTTACAACGGATTCTGCTGCTTGTTTACGTGGTATCGAAATTGAAGCGGATGTCGTACTAAAAGCGACGAAAGTTGATGGTGTATTTACTGCTGACCCTGTAGCAAACCCAGACGCAGAGCTGTATGATAAGCTATCTTATGCGGAAGTTCTGGATAAAGAGCTGAAAGTTATGGACTTGGCGGCGTTTACGCTAGCTCGTGACCACAAAATGCCAATCCGCGTATTTAATATGAACAAGCCAGGCGCACTACGTCGCGTGGTTATGGGCGAAGCAGAAGGCACGCTCATCAACGAATAAGCTTGGCTTAAGGTGCCACTCCAAAGCGTTAGGGTGGTGCTTGCTTTGCTCAACCGTTTTAGGCTTTCTTCAGGAAAGATGACATTTTTAAGGTGAAACTGTGATTAACGAAATCAAAAAAGACGCGCAAGAGCGCATGGATAAAAGCGTTGAAGCGCTTAAGAACAACCTTTCTAAAATTCGTACAGGTCGTGCACACCCAAGCCTACTATCTGGTATTTCTGTAGAATACTACGGTGCAGCAACACCTCTAAACCAAGTAGCAAACGTTATTGCTGAAGATGCACGTACACTTGCAATCACGGTTTTTGATAAAGAGCTGACGCCGAAAGTAGAAAAAGCGATCATGACGTCTGACCTTGGTCTAAACCCTATGTCAGCTGGCACTATCATCCGCGTTCCACTTCCACCGCTAACGGAAGAACGTCGTAAAGACCTAGTTAAGATCGTCCGTGGTGAAGCTGAAGGTGGTCGTGTTGCTGTTCGTAACATCCGTCGTGACGCAAACAACGATCTTAAAGCGCTTCTAAAAGATAAAGAAATCTCTGAAGATGAAGACCGTAAAGCACAAGACGAAATTCAAAAGCTAACTGACGTTGCAGTTAAGAAGATCGATGAAGTTCTTGCTGCAAAAGAAAAAGAGTTGATGGAAGTTTAATACTCCCACACACATCACTGTTGGAAAACGCTGTGCTCACAGCTCAGCGTTTTTTTATGTTAGTCTATCCAACTGATGGAACTCAATTAACTCCCTATGCAAAATTCTCAAGCCTTCTCTGATTCCCTTCCTAAGCATATTGCCATCATTATGGACGGTAATGGCCGTTGGGCTAAGTCCAAAGGAAAACCTCGCGTATTTGGTCATAAAAAAGGCGTTAGTGCCGTTCGTAAGACCGTGGCTGCTGCTTCAAAACTAGGCATTAGAGCCATGACGCTGTTTGCTTTTAGTAGTGAAAACTGGCGTCGTCCGGAGGAAGAAGTGGGTCTTTTGATGGAACTGTTTATCACGGTCCTGTCTAGTGAAGTAAAAAAACTACACAAAAATAACTTACGGTTGCGCGTGATCGGTGATACCAGTCGATTTAGTGAGCGTCTACAAAAGAAAATTGTAGAAGCAGAAAACCTAACGGCAGATAACACGGGTATGGTGATCAACATTGCAGCCAACTATGGCGGTAAATGGGACATCACAGAAGCTGCTAAAACGTTAGCGCTAAAAGCACGTAACGGTGAAATTCGTGTAGAGGATATCAATGAGCAGCTAATCACTGAGCATTTGACCATGGCAGACCTACCGGAAGTGGATCTTTTAATTCGCACCAGTGGAGAGTGCCGCATCAGCAACTTTATGTTGTGGCAAATGGCTTATGCAGAAATGTACTTTACACCAGAGTACTGGCCAGAATTCGATGAAGACAGTTTGGTAGAAGCTGTAACTTGGTTTATCAACCGAGAACGTCGTTTTGGCTGTACAGGTGAACAAATAAAGGCATTGATGGCAGCTCAATAAGGACTAGTTAGTTTGAAACAGAGAATAATAACAGCACTAATTTTAGCTCCCCTGGTTATTTTAGGCATTTTTAAATTACCGCTAATGGGCTTTATTGCCGCTTTAACTGCAATAACGCTATTAGGTTTTTGGGAGTGGACTCAGTTTACAGGAAGCAACTCTCGCATTGCTGCCCTTGTGCCGGCAATCATTATTACCGGACTTAGTTTTCTATACATCTCGCCTGATGCATATAGCCTCAATCACTTAACGACACCTCATTATGTCGTCTTGGGTATTGGTTTTGTTTGGTGGATTATTGCTAGCTTAATGGCGATTACTTACCCCAAAACGACGAAATCTTGGCAAAGTAATTTTGTTTTACGTCATGTATTTGGTTTTCTGACATTAATCCCATTCCTTTGGAGTGTGATTATTCTCAGAGCGTATGACATCACTGTAGATCCATACCACGGCGCAAAGCTTGTGTTGTACGTTTGTTTCTTGGTATGGGCTGCAGATAGCGGCGCCTACTTTGCAGGCAAAAGCTTAGGCAAACGTAAGATGGCTCCTCATGTAAGCCCCAATAAAACCATTGAAGGGCTAATTGGTGGCATTATCACGGCATTAATCGTAGCGTGGGCATTTGCTGATTGGTTCGATATCCAGTTCACTAGCCCTGTCCATATGGTGCTGATTACGCTGGTTACTGTCGTTATTTCAGTGCTTGGTGATCTGGTTGAAAGTATGTTCAAACGTGTCTCAGGCATTAAAGACAGCAGTAACATTATCCCAGGGCACGGTGGTGTGCTAGATCGTATCGACAGCCTAACCGCAGCATTCCCAGTTTTTGCTCTTCTTTACTACGTATTCTAATTTATCAGGAGCGGCGTCGTCGCTCCTGAGCTTTCTAACGGTCTTACAACATGCAAAAGTTAACGATTCTTGGTGCTACTGGATCAATTGGTGCAAGCACGCTTAAAGTGGTCGAACAAAACCCAGATCTGTTTTCTGTCGTTGCCTTAGCGGCAAGCACTAACGTTGAAAAGATGATCGGTCTATGTCGTCAGTGGCAACCTAAGTATGCGGTCATGGCAGATAAAGCTGCGGCGTCTCAACTTCAAGCTGAGCTACACTCGGTTTCGCCAGGTACCGAAGTGCTAGGTGGTGTTGATGCGCTATGCCATATTGCTTCGCTGGACGAGGTCGACAGTGTAATGGCTGCTATTGTAGGAGCAGCCGGCTTATTGCCTACCATGGCTGCCGTGAAAGCAGGTAAGCGAGTCTTGTTGGCAAATAAAGAAGCACTTGTAATGTCAGGCCAGCTATTTATTGATGCCGTTGAAGAATTTGGCGCAGAGCTACTTCCCGTCGACAGTGAACACAACGCCATTTTCCAATGTTTACCACAGCAAGTACAAACCAATCTAGGTCGTTGCAATTTACAAGAACATGGCATTTCTCATATTTTGTTGACTGGATCTGGTGGTCCTTTCCGTTACACTGACATCGCAGAACTGGAGCAGGTGACACCCGCTCAGGCGATCGCTCATCCAAACTGGTCGATGGGGCCAAAAATTTCTGTTGATTCTGCCACGATGATGAATAAAGGCCTTGAGTATATAGAAGCTAAGTGGCTATTTAATGCTGCTCGCGAACAACTGAAGGTGGTTATTCATCCTCAATCGGTAATTCATTCTATGGTTCAGTATCGTGATGGTTCGGTCTTGGCACAAATGGGAGAAGCGGATATGGCGACGCCAATTGCGCTCACCATGTCATACCCGTCAAGAGTGGAAGCTGGGGTTAAGCCGCTAGACTTCACGAAAGTTGGTGAGCTGACGTTTTTGCAGCCTGACTTTGCTCGTTACCCATGTTTAAAACTCGCAATTGATGCTTGTTATGAAGGTCAACACGCAACAACGGCATTGAATGCAGCTAATGAAGTCGCTGTTGATGCATTTTTAAATAACAGACTAGGTTTTACCGATATTGCTCGCATCAATGAGTCTGTGTTGAATAAAATCAACGCAAGCTGCAAAGCTGAGAATGCGAATAGCTTGGAAAGCTTGCTCGAGCTAGATAGAATGGCACGAACTATTGCCCTAGAAACCATACGCGAGCGTAGCTGATGACTGGTATATTGTGGAATCTCATTTCTTTTATCGTCGCACTGGGCATTCTTGTTGCCGTGCACGAATTTGGGCATTTTTGGGTTGCTCGCCGTTGCGGCGTTAAAGTTGAAAAGTTTTCAATCGGTTTCGGCAAGTCTATTTGGAGTAAAGTAGGCAAAGACGGAACGGAGTACAGCATCTCAATGATCCCTCTCGGCGGCTATGTGAAAATGGTTGATAGCCGTGTCGATGAGGTGCCAGAACATGAGAAGCACCTAGCGTTTGATAAGAAGCCGTTATGGAAGCGTACCTCTATTGTTGCGGCTGGCCCCATCTTTAATTTTCTTTTCGCAATTTTTGCCTATTGGCTGGTATTTCTAATTGGTATCCCAGCTGTTAAGCCTGTAATTGGTGAAGTTACGCCCAATTCGATTGTTGCGGAAGCTGGAATTGAATCTGGAATGGAACTTAAATCGATATCTGGTATCAAAACTCCGGATTGGGAATCAGTAAATATGGGATTGATTTCTCATATTGGCGATGATTTGATGACGGTAACACTAACGTCAGCGAATGAAGTTGGTTCAGAAGTAACGAAAACGCTCGATTTACGTGAGTGGAAGTTCGACCCAGAAACTCAGTCAGCGATGCAGTCGTTAGGTTTTGCTCCGTATACACCGGAGGTGTATCGAGTTATCGAGCAGGTCTCGCAAGGTGGAGCGGCGGAAAAAGCCGGTGTGCTTCCAGGTGATGAGGTTGTCGCAATTGGTCAACAACGCGTGACCGAATGGAAGCAAGTAGTTGAAGCGGTTCGTTCTAATCCTGATACACCGCTTGAATTGACGGTGTTACGTCAGGGTTATGAGCAAACATTGACGCTGACGCCCGGTAGCCGTGAGCTAGCTAACAAAGAAGTCGTTGGTTTTGCAGGTATTGCACCTAAAGTCGCAGAATGGCCAGAAAGTTATCGCTTCGATCTTCAGTTTGGTGTATTCGAGTCAATAGGTAAAGCAGTAGACAAAACTGGCCAAGTCATTGGTTTGACAATCAGCATGCTTAAGAAGCTTATTGTTGGAGACGTTGGTCTGAATAATCTGAGTGGACCAATATCAATAGCCAAAGGCGCAGGCGCGACAGCAGATTATGGTTTGGTCTACTTTTTAGGTTTTCTCGCTCTAATTAGTGTTAACCTAGGTATTATTAATCTCGTTCCTTTACCAATGTTGGATGGCGGTCATTTGTTGTTTTTTGCAATTGAAGCAGTCATTCGACGTCCTGTTCCTGAGAAAGTGCAGGAAATGGGCTTTAGAATTGGTGGTGCGATCATCTTCTCGCTCATGGCGTTAGCGCTATTTAATGATTTTACTCGTCTGTGATAGTTCAGAGACAAAAGCAGTAGCAAGGAATAATTAGAACAAGTATGGCGATTAAGCGAATTCTATTTGCAAGTTTACTGGCGACCAGTGTATCTGCAAATGGAGCAGAGAACTTCGTAGTTCAAGATATTGAAATCGATGGATTGCAGCGTGTAGCACTGGGTGCTGCATTGTTGAAAATGCCTGTACGTGTCGGTGATACCATTGGCCAAGGCGATGTTGCAGAAATTATCCGCGCCCTGTATGCATCTGGTAACTTTGAAGATGTGAAAGTGTTGCGTGACGGTGGTGTTCTGATGGTTCAAGTCAAAGAACGTCCTACCATTGCAAGCATCTCTTTTTCAGGTAACAAAGCAATCAAGGACGAGCAGCTACAAGAAAACCTGAACGCGTCTGGCGTTCGTGAAGGTGAAGCGCTTGACCGCACCACGCTAAGCAACATTGAAAAAGGCTTAGAAGACTTTTACTACAGCGTAGGTAAATACAACGCAACAGTAAAAGCGGTGGTGACTCCACTACCACGTAATCGTTCTGATCTTAAGTTTGTCTTTACTGAAGGTGTGTCGGCAAAAATTCAGCAAATCAACTTTATCGGTAATGAAGTGTTCAGTGATGAAGAACTGCTTTCGCGCTTTAACTTAAATGTTGATGTGCCGTGGTGGAATTTCCTTTCTGATGAAAAGTATCAAAAGCAAGTTCTTGCAGGTGATATTGAAGCACTCAAATCATTCTACCTGGATCGTGGTTACTTAAAATTTAACGTTGATTCGACACAAGTTGCAATCTCTCCTGACAAGAAAGGGGTATACATTACTCTTGGTCTAGAAGAGGGCGAGGTTTACACCGTTAAGGACGTGAAGTTCCGTGGTGATTTGATTGGCGAGGAAGCGACGTTCGAAAGACTTGTGCCATTTGAAGACAATGAGACATACAACGGCTCGTTGGTTACTTCAATGGAAGAAGGGATTAAGCGTGTGCTTGGTGAGTCCGGTTATGCTTATCCTCAAGTGAATACCATTCCTGAGTTTGACGACGAGAATCAAGAAGTTTCTTTGGTCGTTAACGTAGATCCGGGTAACCGAATTTATGTTCGTGACATTCGCTTCACGGGTAATAACTCAACCAAAGATGAAGTCCTTCGTCGTGAAATGCGTCAGATGGAAGGCAGTTGGTTGAACTCGAAATCGATTGAAACGGGTAAAACTCGTCTAAATCGTTTGGGCTACTTTGAAAATGTTGAAGTACAGACGGTTCGAGTTCCTGGTAGTGATGATCAAGTTGACCTAGTTTACTCTGTCAAAGAAGCGAACTCTGGTAGCGTTAACTTCGGTGTTGGCTACGGCACAGAATCGGGTGTGAGCTTCCAGGTTGGCCTGCAACAAGATAACTTCATTGGTAGTGGTAACCGTGTTGGTATCAACGCGATGATGAATGACTACCAGAAAAACATCAGTCTAGATTACCGAGATCCGTACTGGAACTTAGACGGTGTAAGCTTAGGTGGTAAGGTTTTCTATAACGAATTTGAAGCGAAAGAAGCCAATATCGTTGACTATACCAACGAAAGCTATGGCGCGAGCTTAACGTGGGGTTTCCCATTCGATGAGTTGAACCGTTTTGAATTCGGTGTCGGTTATACGCACAACAAGATCGGTAACTTATCGCCTTACTTACAGGTAGAGCAGTTCTTACGAGCACAAGCAGACAACATTGATTCTAGTGGAGCGTTGAACACAAACGATTTCGACTTCAATATCTCTTGGACACGTAATAACTTAAACCGTGGCTACTTCCCTACGGCAGGTAACCATCAGCGTGCATTCTATAAAATGACCGTACCTGGCTCTGACGTTCAATACTTCAAAATGCAGTACGATGTTCGTCAGTATGTGCCATTGACTAAAAAGCACGAGTTTACCCTCTTGTTCCGTGGCCGCTTAGGTTACGGTAATGGTTACGGTCAAACGGATGGCAACGATAACTTGTTCCCATTCTACGAAAACTACTACGCAGGTGGCTTTACATCGCTTCGTGGCTTTGGCTCAAACTCTGTTGGTCCTAAAGCGGTTTACCGTGATACATCTGGTTCAAACAATGGCGCAGATACAGCAACAGATGACTCTGTTGGTGGTAACGCCGTAGCGCTAGCAAGTGTTGAGTTGATTGTCCCAACACCATTTGCATCAGAAGAAGTACAAAACCAAATTCGTACCAGTATCTTCTTTGATATGGCAAGTGTTTGGGATACGGAGTTTGACTACCGCGATTCAGGTGCGGAATATGGTGACCGTTACTACTACGATTACTCAGATCCAACCAACTACCGCTCTTCTTACGGTGCGGCGTTGCAGTGGATGTCTCCAATGGGGCCACTAGTCTTCTCACTAGCGAAACCAATTAAGAAATTTGATGGCGATGATGAAGAGTTCTTCACATTCACTATCGGTAGAACTTTCTAAAGAGGAAAATATTTTGAATAAAATGATCAAAGCGGCTGGGATTGGCCTTCTTGTACTGAGCTCTTCAATGTTTGCAAATGCGGCAGAAGCTGCACAGAAAATTGCTTACGTAAATACAGCTCAAGTTTTTCAAGCTCTTCCTCAACGTGAAGTTGTACTACAAAAAATGCAGAAAGACTTCAAAAGCAAAGCTGATGAACTGAAGTCAATCCAAGCACAAGCTAAAACAAAGATTGAGAAGCTACAACGTGACGGCGAGCTTTTGGGTCAAGACGAAGTTGAAAAGCTACGTATCGATATCGCGAAGCTAGACAGCGAGTACAAAGTGAAAGCACAAGCACTTGAAAAAGCAAGTGCGCGTCGTGAAGCTGAAGAAAAAGCGAAGCTTTTCAAAACGATTCAAGATGCAGTTAAGAAAGTCGCAGACAAAAATGGTTACGATCTTGTGATTGATATCTCTGCTTTGCAGTACGGCAAGCCAGAATACAATATCTCTGAAGACGTAATTAAAGCTCTAAAATAAGAAGTTATGAAGACATTAACATTAGCCGAATTGGCGACAATTACCGGGGGTGAACTGTTTGGTGACGAGTCTCTCGTTGTAAGCCGTGTTGCCCCAATGGATAAAGCACAAGAAGGTGATGTAACCTTCTTGTCTAACCCAAAATACGCAAAACACCTTTCTGAGTGCCAAGCTACCGTTGTTATGGTAAAGGCTGAGCATAAAGATCAATGCGTTGGAAATGCGTTAGTGGTTTCAGACCCTTATGTCGCATTTGCTCGTGTGGTTCAAGCGATGGATACCACACCAAAGCCGGCAAACGATATTGCACCAAGTGCTGTGATTGCCGCTGACGTTAAGATGGGTGAGAACGTTACAATCGGCGCTAACGCTGTGATTGAAACGGGCGTAGAACTAGGCGATAACGTAAGCGTTGGAGCTGGTTGTTTTATCGGTAAGAACGCCAAGCTAGGGAATAACACCAAGCTTTGGGCTAATGTCACTATCTATCATGAAGTGTCATTGGGTGATGACTGTCTCGTTCAATCGGGTACCGTCATTGGCTCTGATGGCTTCGGTTATGCGAATGACAAAGGCGAGTGGATCAAAATTCCTCAGCTTGGTTCAGTGCGTATCGGTAACCGCGTTGAGATTGGTGCTTGTACTACGATTGACCGCGGTGCACTCGAAGATACTATCATTGAAGACAATGTCATTCTGGATAACCAACTTCAAATCGCGCACAACGTGCAGATCGGATATGGTACCGTGATGCCTGGTGGTACTATTGTCGCGGGCAGTACAAAAATTGGTAAGTACTGCCAGATTGGCGGCGCGTCTGTTCTGAATGGCCATATCACTATCGCAGATGGTGTGGCTATTACAGGTATGGGCATGGTAATGCGCAGTATCGAAGAAAAAGGCCTTTACTCATCAGGTATCCCACTACAAACGAACAGAGAGTGGCGTAAGACCGCGACTCGAGTTCACCGTATTGATGAGATGAATAAGCGCCTAAAAGCGGTTGAAAAACAGCTGGAACAGAAAGAAGAAATTTAGAACAAGTTATCTTTCGCTCTGTATTTAACACGAAGGCTAACAAGCTCTAGTTCCATATTCTGTAAGAAGACTCGCGAAATGCGGGTCTTTTTCTTCTATAATGACGCGCTCTAAGTAGATTTAACTCCAAGATGGTGCGTATTTTGCTAGTATATTGCAAAGCGATTCGGCTTTACGACCTGTTGCCACGTTTGCCATCTTGGGTGCAAAAAATTGATATAGGAAGACGACTTTGACTACTGAAAAGAAAACGATGAACATCTCTGAAATTCAAGAGCTACTACCTCATCGCTACCCATTCTTATTGATCGACCGAGTGATAGACTTCCAAGAAGAGAAGTACCTTCACGCGATTAAAAACGTGTCGGTTAACGAACCTCAGTTCACAGGTCACTTTCCTCAACTACCAGTATTCCCAGGTGTTTTGATTTTAGAAGCAATGGCTCAGGCAACAGGCTTACTTGCATTTAAATCATTTGGTGCACCAACAGAAAATGAACTGTACTACTTTGCAAGCGTAGACGGCGCGAAATTCCGTAAACCAGTGGTTCCGGGCGACCAATTGGTTATTGAGGTAGAATTTCTGAAAGAACGTCGCGGCATTGCTGCATTTAGCGGTGTAGCAAAAGTTGACGGTGAAGTGGTATGTTCTGCAGAACTGAAGTGTGCTCGTCGAGAGTTTTAATATGATTCATGAAACCGCTAAAATCCACCCGGCAGCGGTGGTAGAAGAGGGCGCCAAAATTGGTGCTAACGTAACAGTAGGTCCTTTTACGTACATCACCTCTACGGTTGAAATTGGTGAAGGCACAGAAGTGATGTCTCACGTTGTGATCAAAGGTCACACAACTATCGGCAAAGATAACCGTATTTTCCCACATGCTGTCATTGGTGAAGAAAACCAAGACAAAAAATACGGTGGTGAAGACACAACTGTGGTTATCGGTGACCGTAACGTCATTCGTGAAGCGGTCCAAGTTCACCGCGGCACAGTGCAAGACAAAGCAACCACGATCATTGGTGATGACAACTTATTGTGTGTGAATGCACACGTTGCGCATGATGTTGTTATTGGTAACCACACTCATATCGGTAATAACTCGATTCTTGGTGGTCACGTTACTGTTGATGATTATGCCGGTGTGATGGCACTGTCTGCGATTCATCCGTTTTGTACAGTGGGCGCTTACGCATACATTGGCGGCTGTTCAGCTGTGGTGCAAGATGTCCCAGCTTATGTACTCGCGCAAGGTAACCACGCTACTCCATTCGGCTTGAACCTTGTTGGCTTGAAGCGTAATGGCTTTGAGAAACCAGAGATTCGTGCGCTACAAAAAGCGTATAAAGAAATCTACCGTTCAGGTAAGACGCTAGAAGAAGTGAAGCCTATTCTGGCTGAAATGGCTCAAGAGTGGCCGGCTGTGAAGCGTTTCTCAGATATTCTGGAAACGACGGAACGTGGCATTATTCGTTAATTGGCGAATGAACCAATAAATAAAAAGATCGTGACCAAATTTGAGGTTACGATCTTTTTGTGTTTTATGGATAAGGCAAACCGTTATCCATAGCGCACAGGAAAAATAGCGAAGTAGATATGGAAAGACCATTACGTATTGGCATCATTGCCGGAGAATTGTCTGGCGATACGCTAGGTGAAGGCTTTATCAAAGCAGTAAAGCAACAATTTCCAGACGCAGAGTTCGTAGGCATTGGTGGTCCGAAAATGATAGCCCAAGGTTGCGAGTCTCTGTTTGATATGGAAGAGCTTGCGGTGATGGGATTAGTCGAGGTTTTAGGCCGCTTACCGAGACTTCTTAAAGTGAAAGCTGAGCTCGTTCAGTATTTTACTCAGAATCCGCCTGATGTTTTCATCGGGATCGATGCTCCTGACTTCAACTTACGCCTGGAGCTTGACCTCAAGCAAGCGGGCATTAAAACCGTTCATTACGTGAGTCCGTCTGTTTGGGCTTGGCGTCAGAAGCGCATCTTTAAAATAGAAGCGGCAACGAACTTGGTGCTAGCATTTCTTCCGTTTGAGAAAGCGTTCTACGACAAATTTAATGTACCTTGCGAGTTCATTGGTCATACCTTGGCTGATGCCATCCCACTAGAATCAGAACAAGCGCCTGCACGTGAGTTGCTTGGTTTAGAACAAGATAAAAAGTGGCTTGCTGTCCTGCCAGGCAGTCGTGGTAGCGAGTTAAAAATGCTCTCAGAGCCATTTATTGAAACCTGCAAGTTACTCCATAAAAAATTTCCAGAACTGGGGTTTGTTGTCGCGCTTGTCAATCAAAAACGCCGTGAGCAGTTTGAACAAGCATGGAAAGAGCTAGCGCCAGAGTTGGACTTCAAGTTAGTTGATGACACCGCACGCAACGTCATCACCGCATCCGATGCCGTGATGTTGGCCTCCGGTACCGTAGCGTTGGAGTGTATGCTTCTCAAGCGTCCAATGGTGGTGGGTTATCGTGTGAATGCATTTACTGCTTTCTTAGCTAAACGTCTATTGAAAACGAAGTATGTGTCATTGCCGAATATCTTGGCGGATGATGAGCTCGTCAAAGAATATCTACAAGATGAGTGCACACCAGACAATTTGTTTACTGAGGTTTCTCGCTTATTGGAAAGCGACAATAAACCGATGTTAGATAAATTTACGGAAATGCATCATTGGATTCGTAAAGATGCGGACCAACAAGCCGCAAACGCAGTTCTAAAACTGATTGAGAAATAGAGATTTATCATGGCTGTTAAACCAAAAGCGACCAAAACCAAAGTTGAACTCCCTCCGTTTGAATATCCGCAAGGTTATCAGCTTGTGGCCGGAGTCGACGAGGTCGGACGTGGCCCTTTGGCGGGAGACGTCGTCACCGCTGCGGTTATCCTTGATCCTCACAATCCTATTGAAGGGTTGAACGATTCGAAAAAATTGACCGAAAAGAAACGCATGGCGTTGCTTCCTGAAATCAAAGAAAAAGCATTGGCGTGGGCGGTCGGGCGTTGTTCTCCTGAAGAAATTGATCAACTGAATATTTTACAGGCGACTATGGTTGCGATGCAGCGTGCAGTGGCGGGGTTACAGGTTCAACCTGATTTGGTGTTGATTGATGGTAACCGTTGTCCGGAGCTGCCAATGGATGCTCAAGCTGTAGTAAAAGGCGATCTACGTGTTGCCGAAATCAGTGCGGCTTCCATTATTGCCAAAGTCGTGCGTGACCAAGAGATGGAAGAGTTGAATAAACTTCATCCACAATTTGGCTTCGCGAAGCACAAAGGTTACCCAACTAAAGCGCACTTTGAAGCGATTGAGCAACACGGAGTGATCAGTGAACACCGCAAGAGTTTCAAGCCAGTAAAAAAAGCGTTAGGCATAGAATAATCAAACGATCTAATTGGTGTTATAAACCCAACCTCTTTAGGTTAGAATCCCCAACAAAATAGAGTTACACGGTACCTGTTAATGTCAGATCCCAAATTCATCCACCTGCGTGTTCATAGTGACTTCTCGATGGTGGATGGCCTCAACAAAGTTCCGCCAATTGTAAAGAAAGTTGCTGAGCTCGGTATGCCCGCAATGGCGTTGACCGACTTTACCAACCTATGTGGTTTGGTGAAGTTTTACGGTACGGCGCATGGCAGTGGTGTTAAACCGATCATTGGTGCTGACTTTAAAATGCAGTCGGACGAGTTTGGTGAAGAGCTGACACAAGTGACTTTGCTTGCGGCGGATAATGTAGGTTATAAGAACCTGACGTTATTGATATCAAAAGCGTACTTACGTGGACATGTTCAACACCACCCAGTGATTGACAAAGCCTGGTTGGCTGAAATGTCTGAAGGCTTGATTGTATTATCCGGCGGTAAAAGCGGGGAAATTGGCCGCGGCCTTTTGAAAGGCAACCGTCAAATAGTGCAGGGGTGTGTTGATTTTTATAAACAGCATTTTCCAGATCGCTTTTATCTTGAGCTACTTCGTACCGGTCGTCCAGATGAAGAAACTTATCTTCACTTTGCGGTTGAATTGGCAGAGCAGCAAGACTTGCCAGTAGTGGCGACCAATGAAGTTGTATTCCTGAGTCCAGACCTATTTGATGCTCATGAAATACGCGTAGCGATTCACGATGGTTACACATTAGAAGATCCGCGTAGGCCAAAAAACTACAGTCCGCAGCAATATCTTCGTACAGAAGAAGAAATGTGTGAGCTGTTTGCTGATATTCCTGAAGCGTTAGAAAACAGTGTCGAGATAGCGAAGCGTTGTAACGTGACTGTGCGCTTAGGTGAGTACTTCCTACCAGCTTTCCCAACAGAAGGGATGAAAGAGACTGAGTTCCTAGTCATGAAATCCCGAGAGGGGTTGGAAGAGCGTTTAGAGTTTCTATTTCCAGATGAGGAAGAGAGAAAACGTCGCCGCCCTGAATATGATGAACGTCTTCAGATAGAGCTAGATGTTATCAACCAAATGGGATTTCCTGGTTACTTCTTGATCGTAATGGAGTTCATCCAGTGGTCAAAAGATAATGGAATTCCTGTCGGTCCTGGACGTGGTTCCGGTGCTGGTTCTTTGGTGGCTTACGCACTAAAAATCACCGATCTGGATCCACTAGAATATGACTTGCTGTTCGAACGTTTCTTGAACCCAGAACGTGTTTCGATGCCCGATTTCGACGTCGATTTCTGTATGGATAAACGTGACCAGGTTATTGACCACGTTGCAGAAATGTACGGTCGTGACGCGGTGTCTCAGATCATCACGTTTGGTACCATGGCGGCAAAAGCGGTAATCCGTGACGTTGGCCGCGTATTGGGCCACCCATTTGGTTTTGTTGATCGTATTTCAAAGCTGATTCCGCCCGATCCAGGCATGACGCTAGATAAAGCGTTTAAAGCTGAACCTGCACTACCTGAATTGTATGAGGCCGATGAGGAAGTTAAAGAACTCATCGACATGTGTCATATTTTGGAAGGCTGTACGCGAAACGCCGGTAAACACGCTGGTGGTGTTGTAATTTCACCTACAACAATTACCGATTTTGCGCCAATTTATGCAGACGCTGAAGGTCACTTCCCGGTTACTCAATTTGATAAAAACGATGTTGAGACCGCTGGCCTAGTTAAGTTTGACTTCTTGGGTTTACGTACCTTAACCATTATTGACTGGGCGTTAGGACTGATTAACCCACGCCTAGAGCGAGAAGGGAAAGAACCGGTTCAAATTGAATCCATACCGTTAGAAGACCCTGCCTCTTTCCGTTTGTTGCAAAACTCTGAAACGACAGCAGTATTCCAGCTTGAATCTCGAGGCATGAAAGAGCTGATCAAACGACTTCAGCCAGACTGTTTCGAAGACATTATCGCATTGGTAGCACTCTTCCGTCCGGGTCCTTTGCAATCGGGCATGGTAGATAACTTTATCGACCGTAAACATGGTCGAGAAGCGATCTCTTATCCAGATGAAAAGTGGCAACACGAGTCGCTAAAAGAGACGCTTGATCCAACCTACGGCATCATCCTGTACCAAGAGCAGGTAATGCAGATTGCGCAGATCTTAGCAGGTTACACGCTAGGTGGTGCGGACATGCTTCGTCGTGCAATGGGTAAGAAAAAGCCAGAAGAGATGGCAAAACAACGTGCTATCTTTGAAGAAGGTGCGATAAAGAACGGTATCGATGGCGAGTTGGCGATGAAAATCTTCGACTTGGTAGAAAAGTTCGCCGGTTATGGTTTTAACAAATCGCACTCTGCTGCTTATGCATTGGTTTCTTATCAAACTCTTTGGCTGAAAACACATTATCCTGCCGAATTTATGGCTGCGGTAATGACAGCCGATATGGATAACACGGAAAAAGTTGTTGGCTTGGTCGATGAGTGTTTCCGTATGAAGCTTACCGTGCTGCCACCAGACATCAACTCTGGCCTATATCGCTTTAATGTTGATGAAAATGGCGCAATTGTTTACGGTATTGGTGCGATAAAAGGGGTTGGTGAGGGCCCTATCGATGCGATTCTTGAGGCGAGAAATAAAGGTGGTCACTTTAAAGACCTATTTGATTTCTGTGCTCGAGTTGATCTAAAACGTGTCAATAAACGAGTGATAGAGAAGCTGATTTACGCGGGCGCGTTGGATCGACTAGGCCCACACCGCGCGGCGATGATGGCGTCACTCAATGATGCGGTAAAAGCAGCAAGTCAACATCACCAAGCTGAGGCGTTTGGTCAAACAGATATGTTTGGTGTGTTAACGGATGCACCTGAAGAAGTAGAGCATAAGTATACGCAGGTTCCGCCTTGGCCAGAAAAAGTGTGGTTAGAGGGCGAGCGTGATACCCTAGGTCTATATTTGACAGGGCACCCAATTAACGCCTACGTAAACGAACTAAACAAATACACCAGTTGTCGACTAAAAGACGCAACGCCCACTCGCCGCGATCAATCTGTCACGGTAGCCGGCCTGGTTATTGCCGCTCGTGTAATGACGACCAAGCGTGGTACACGAATTGGTATTATGACACTGGATGACCGAAGTGGCCGCATGGAAGTGATGTTGTTCTCTGATGCGCTGGATCGATACGCTGAACTTCTCGAAAAAGACAGAATTTTGGTCGTTTCTGGACAGGTCAGCTTTGATGACTTCAACGGTGGCCTTAAAATGTCGGCGCGTGAAGTTATGGATCTCGGCAGTGCGCGCGAGAAATACGCTCGTGGTTTGTCGGTATCGATAGATGCAAATCAGATCAACGATCAGTTTTTTGAGCAGTTCAGCCGTATTTTAGAACCGCACAAAGCCGGAACCGTACCCGTCAATGTATACTACCAGCGTGCCGACGCCAGAGCGCGGTTAACATTGGGCACCGAGTGGCGAGTTACGCCAAGTGATACATTACTCGACGATTTAAAACAGTTGCTTGGCAAAAGCCAGGTAGAACTCGAATTTAACTAAAAATTCAGCGCAATATGTTAGACGCTGAGTAAACAAGGATTCATAGATGAGCCTAAACTTTCTTGAATTTGAAAAGCCAATTGCAGAACTAGAAGCGAAAATTGAAGCATTACGTGATGTCTCTCGTCACGGTGGTGATTCTGCGATTGACCTGGATAAAGAAATCGAACAGCTTGAGAAGAAAAGCTTAGAGCTGAAGAAAAAAACCTTCAGCGACCTAGGCGCATGGGAAACAGCTCAACTGGCTCGTCACCCACTACGTCCTTACACGCTAGATTACATCCAACACGCTTTTGAGGAGTTTGATGAATTAGCGGGTGACCGCGCGTTTGCAGACGACAAAGCGATTGTGGGTGGCATGGCTCGCCTTGAAGGCCGCCCTGTGATGATCATTGGTCACCAAAAAGGTCGTGAAACCAAAGAGAAAGTGAAACGTAACTTTGGTATGCCAAAACCAGAAGGTTACCGTAAAGCGCTACGTTTGATGGAAATGGCAGAGCGTTTCAACATGCCGATCATCACATTTATCGACACGGCTGGCGCGTATCCAGGTGTGGGCGCAGAAGAGCGTGGTCAATCTGAAGCTATCGCGAAAAACCTAAAAGTGATGTCTGGTCTTAAAGTGCCAGTAATCTGTAACGTTGTTGGTGAAGGCGGTTCAGGCGGCGCACTAGCAATTGGTGTAGGCGACTACGTGAACATGCTTCAGTACTCTACATACTCAGTAATCTCTCCTGAAGGTTGTGCTTCAATCTTATGGCGTGATTCAGACAAAGCGCCGCAAGCTGCAGAAGCGATGGGTCTAACTGCTCCTCGTCTTAAAGAGCTTGAACTGATCGACGAAATCATTGAAGAGCCACTAGGTGGCGCTCATCGCGATCATGTTCAAATGGCAGCGAATATGAAAGCAACACTACTTCGTCAGCTAGAAGATCTAGAACAATTGGATGAAGAGACGCTACGTGAACGTCGTTACCAGCGCCTAATGAGCTACGGTTACTGTTAATTTCGGTGATTGCTATTAAGCGTTAGCTGATATCTCAAGTGATAACAGTTAAAATAGAAAGGGTTGGATGAGAGTCCAGCCCTTTTTTGTACCTATCGGATCGCTTATGGAATCGCTTTACCTGCATTTTGCTCAAGTTCTCGGCCGCTACTATCAATTAGGCACTAAGGTTGTCTTGGCGTTTAGCGGAGGAGTGGATTCACGTCTTTTACTCGAATTACTCAGTCGCTACCAACAAGCGCACTCTGTAGAGTGTCACGCTGTGTATGTGCACCATGGTTTAAGCTCGAATGCCGATAATTGGGCCGATAAATGCTTACTTTGGGCACAACAAGTGGGGATATCGTGCTCGATCGAGCGAGTGAGCTTAGACATCAGCAATGGTGAAAGTATTGAACTTCTTGCTCGTGAAGCTCGCTACCAAGCCTTAACTAAGTACATTCAAGAAGGTGATATACTGTTGACTGGTCAACATGCCGACGATCAAATAGAGACTTTTCTCCTTGCGCTTAAGCGCGGCAGCGGGCCTAAAGGGTTATCTTCGATGGCGGAGAGTATGCCGTTTTCTTGCGGATCTCTAGTTCGACCATTGCTTACTATCAAGCGGAAGACCATCGAAGAAGCCGCTACTAAATTAGGCTTGGAGTGGGTGGAAGACGAAAGCAATCAAGATACCCGTTATGATCGTAACTTTCTTCGTCATTGTGTTATTCCTGAATTGTCTGGTCGCTGGCCGAGTATCCATCAAGCGGTTCAGCGCAGTGCAAGTTTATGTGCTCAACAAGAAGCGCTATTGGATGAACTATTGAGCGCGGTGTTTGAACGCGCTTTACAAACGGATCTAAGTTTGAGTATTGAAGAACTGGCTAAGCACAGTGGATTAGCGCGTGCGCGCTTGATTCGTATGTGGCTGGCTAAGCTTAATACTAGTATGCCGACTCAGGTACAACTCAATCTTATCTGGAATGAAGTCGCATTAGCTCAGCAAGATGCCAACCCCAAACTACAACTTAAACAAGGTGAAGTGCGCCGTTTTCGAAATCGTCTCTATTGGGTAACGGAAACGGCTGATGTCACTAAGTGGCAAAGTACGATTCAAGTTGATGCGACTTTGTCGCTGCCTGAGGGACTCGGGGAGCTGACCTTAACGACGAGTTCTAGTAACGCAACGATTGCGCTACCGAGTCAGCCAGAATTGCTTCGCGTGACCTTCAATCCGGAAGGCTTATCAGCGCATCCAACCACGCGTAATCACAGTCGAAAACTGAAGAAGTTATTCCAAGAATACAATGTGCCAAGCTGGCTGCGTCGTCAAATTCCGATTTTAATGTACCAAGACCGAGTCGTTGCTGTGGCAGATCTGTTCGTTGATCAGGCGTTTAATGGTCAAGATTGTGAACTTATTTGGCGCAGGTAATGAAAATTCATGCCACAATGTCGATTATAAAATATAAAAATCCTTGAATAATAATTGATTAGGTGAAGCAATGAAGAAAACAATCATGGGTGCAATGGTGGCGTTAACCATGTTCAGTGGGCAGGCTCTAGCTGCGGGAGATGCTGCAGCAGGTCAAGCAAAGTCGGGAGTATGCGCGGCGTGTCATGGCGCTGATGGTATTGCTGTCATTCCGGGTTACCCAAATCTGAAAGGGCAAAATGAGCAATATATTATCAGTTCAATTAAAGCTTATAAAAATAAAGAGCGAACAGGTGGGCTTGCTGCTGTGATGCAAGCTCAAGCTTCATTGTTGTCTGATGAAGATATCGCTAACCTAGCGGCTTACTACGCAAGTTTGAAGTAAACGCGAGTCTGAAAAAGCTTGGACGATTGGGCATTGAGCAGTCCTCACTGGGGTTTTATCAACTCACGATATTCGCTATGTTAATTTGCTCAATCTGGATTTTCGCTGGTGGATCAGAGACAAACATTGAATGTTGCGAAACGCTAAACGATAATAAGCGCAATCGATTGAAGCTTAAGGGATGAACATGAAAAAAATTGAAGCGATTATCAAGCCATTTAAACTGGATGATGTTCGAGAAGCGCTAGCTGAAGTTGGCATTACAGGGATGACCGTCTCTGAAGTGAAAGGCTTTGGTCGCCAAAAAGGTCACACCGAGCTTTACCGTGGTGCAGAGTACATGGTGGACTTTCTACCTAAAGTGAAGCTCGAAATCGTTGTAACGGAAGATGTGGCTGATAAATGCGTAGAGACAATCATTGAAACCGCGCAAACTGGTAAGATTGGTGATGGTAAAATATTTGTCACTGATATTGAGCGTGTGGTTCGTATTCGTACTGGTGAAGAAGACGAAGACGCGATCTAAGGTTTCTTGTCACCTGTTTCGTATTTATTATGCTAAAAGGGAGCCAAGTGGCTCCTTTTTTGTTGTTTGCTTATTAGTGAAATCATTTAACCCGAGATTTGTTGTTCTAGATTTTGGGTGCCTACATTCAGGTTTGTCGTATGTTTAAGCGTTTTTTTCTGGCGTTAGCTTTTCTCGTAATGGCGGTATTGGTTGGCTTCCAGGTTATTTTCACCGTACCAGATCAGCCGCAAATTATTACTCAAACAGGTACCGAGCTGACACAAGATATCAGGTGCATCGAATTTAGCGATTCAAAAGCTCTCGATCATGACGGCAAAATCAATGTGCTTGTCTGGAATATCTACAAACAGAACCGGGCTAATTGGCAACGTGCACTCGATGAGTTTTCTGCTGATAAGCAGTTACTGTTATTGCAAGAAGCCAGCATGACACCATCATTTAAACAGTGGTTGGTGGATGGTCGCTGGGTTAGTAATCAAGTGAGTGCTTTTAAGGCGCTGGGTAGCGGTGCCGGTGTAATTAGTATTGCTCAAGGGCAACCAGAAAAAGCCTGCGCTTACACCTCTAAAGAGCCGTGGCTTCGCTTACCTAAGTCTGCATTATATAGCCAGTATCACTTGAGTAATGGCGAGAAACTCGCAGTGGTGAATGTACATGCGATTAACTTCACCGTGGGTACAAAAGAGTATGTATCTCAGTTAACGGCGCTTGAAATGCTTTTAAAGCATCATGTGGGGCCAATTCTATTTGCTGGAGACTTCAATAGCTGGAGTGAATCTCGCGTTAATGCGATGAGGCAGGCCTTAAAGGCTGCGGACTTACAAGAGGTGACGTTCTTGCCGGATCATCGAGTCCAATTTATAACAGGGTTACCACTGGACCATGTGTTTTACCGAGGTCTGACGCTTAAGTACGCAAAAGCGCCGCAGAGCGACGCTTCCGATCATAACCCATTGTTATTGTCATTTACGTTAAATGACTAGCTTAGGTTACCACAATATAAAGTGCCCAAATAACGTAGAAGAATACCCATGGCAGGCTTGCAATCACCAAAGCTTGGCCACGTTCAAACTCCGTCCACGTCAGTACAACGCCGTAGCCGAGCACAATGTACCAAGGCAGAAGCAAAGGTAACGAGCTAGCGAAATGAGACCATTCGTTAGTAAGAGGCAGCTTTAATAGACCATTGAGGCTATTTAAATCGGCAGCGTAAGTCATTACCTGACCATGCTTGAGTAGCAAGCTCGCGTAGCTTGCTACATCGCCCAATACTGCTGGGAATAAGATAGCACACGATGCGGCAAACCATTTCCAGTAACCGTATTGTTGTTTGCTTGCCTTTGTTGCAAGAAAGAACCAAAGCGCGAGCAATATTAAGGTGGCAAAGCGGTTGAATACATCATTGATGATCGCGCTTGCCATTAGCGTGTTTGCTTCTAATAGCTCAATCTGCTTCGGGTCGATTTGCTGAAATTGCGCAGCAAGTTGGTCACTGAGCCACGTGAAATCGACATTCGAAAAGTAAGCACCCCAGAATAAAAACGGACTAAGCATCAGGAAGATGAACGGTTGCCATCCCCATCCACCGCGTTGATAAAGCGCGAGAAAACAAGATGTTGGAGAACGAAAAATGTCCAACAGCATCACAAGTGGATTGCTTGATGGGTTCATACACTTACCTTCGTTACGTCAACGTACAACTTAAGCTTTTGACCTGGTTGTAAGTATTTTTTCTTGTGTAGCGAGTTCCATTTCACGATGTCGTTCGTTTTTACTTTGAACTTGCTTGCAATGCCGCTAATGGTGTCGCCAGAGCGAACGTTGTAGAAAACGGTACGGATCACAGAACCTTTGTCTGAGTCCTTCCAAATCACTAGCTTTTGACCCACACGCAATGGATCTTTAGGGCCCATACCATTCCATTTAGCTAACGATTTATACGACACTTTATTGTTACGTGCGATTGACCACAAACTTTCTCCAGACTGAACGACATGGGTGAGCTTGAGTTGACCACGAGCACGAGATTGAGTCTTGTTTAATCGGTTTTGTGCCGTTAATGCATATTTTGCATCGTCTTTTGTTGATGTCGGAATCAATAGGTATTGACCAATACGAATGTTGTTATTCGATAGGCCGTTGGCACGTCGAATGACTTTCGTGGTTGTGCCGTATTTATTAGCTAGCACGCTTAAAGAGTCACCAGATTTCACCTTGTAGCGAGCGACCTTCATCCCTTTACCGCGATTTTTCTCCACCTTGGTGAGAAAAGTCTCTTTTTTCTCTACGGGAATCAAAAGTTGGTGCGGCCCCTCAGGCGCTGTCGACCACTGGTTGTATGCTGGGTTGTAACTCTGCAACTCTTTTACGCTAATGCCGGCATAATCTGCGGCAATAGCCAGATCTAACTGCTCTTCTGGATCAACAAGCGTTAGAACAGGCTTGTTTGGAATTGCAGGAATATTAAGTCCGTACTTGTCTTGGTTTGCGATAACGTCAGCCAAGGCCAATAGCTTAGGAACGTAACTGCTGGTCTCTTTTGGTAAGTCTAATGAGAAGAAATCGATAGGTTTACCGAGCTTTTTATTCTTACGAATTGCGCTAGAAACTCGGCCTCCACCGCTGTTATAAGCGGCGATTGCATGTTCCCAGTTACCATCAAAACGCTCGTTTAGTTGTACTAGGTAGTCCAGCGCTGCATCCGTTGCTGCTGCCACATCTCTGCGACCGTCATACCAGTAGTTTTGCTCTAGTCCCATCATTTTTCCGGTGCCAGGGACAAATTGCCACAACCCAGCCGCGCTACCATGTGAGTAGGCAAAGGCATCGAATGAACTTTCCACTACAGGAAGTAAAGCTAGCTCCATTGGGAGTCCGCGCTCTTCGATACGTTTTGTGATCATGTATAGAAAAGGAGTCGCACGCTTAGATACCGTGTAAAGGTGATTTGGGTGCTTTAAATACCACGTACGGTAGTAGTCCACTTTCTTGTGGTTTGGGATATCCATGTCCAGCTGCATGGCGATACGTTGCCACACATCTTCTTGTTCTTGGGGGGAGAGAACTTTAGGCGCGTCGTTAGCGGATTTTTTTGCTAGTGACGATTTATTGCCCGGTTGAGCTTTTACTGCATTTTGCTTTGCAGTCTGCTCAGATTTATTGGTTTCTGGTGTAGAAGACGTTGAATCTGACTGAGTCAATTGACAGCCAGATAATAACAACGCCAACGCCCAAGTATACTTCAAACGCATGGATTCAGCCTATTTAGGGCCTGTTTATCTTCACCTGCCTGTCGCGCAACGTAATGTGCGTGGCAGTCGCAAGATAATAGACATCTTTTAAACACTAACTAATTTATAGAGGCAAAGAGCTTCTAATTATGCAATGGGGAGAAATTCAAATAGATTTATATCAACCCCAAACGTAAGAGAAGCGCCAGTGGCGCTTCTCGAAAAATCAGTCCCTGATAATACTGGGGTCTTGCAAACTTACAAGCAGAAAATGGTTAAAATTCGTTCTTCCACTCGCGTAAAGCAGTAAAAACCGAGCATGGATCGCTATTTTTAATGCGACTAGCAACAGATTGAACCACGTCAGGGTTAGAGGTTCGCAAGAACGGATTAATCCACTTTTCTTTGCATATTGTTGTTGGAAGTGTCGGAATGTTGAGTGCTCGCAGTCGGTTTACATCGTCGCGATATTGGCGAAGTTGCTCATTGTCAGGTTCAACCGCTAGAGCAAACGCCACGTTACTCGCCGTGTATTCATGTGCGCAGAAGACTTGAGTTTCTTCTGGTAGAGACGTTAGTTTACTCAGTGATTCAAACATTTGCTCAGGCGTACCTTCAAAAATACGACCACAGCCAGCGGAAAAGAGCACATCACCGCAAAACAGTTTTCCGTCTCCAACGTAACCGATATGGCCCAAAGTATGGCCTGGTAACCCAAGTACTAAGAAAATCTCACCAAACAACTCCAGTTTGTCGCCTTCTTCCATTGGTGTTGTTAGGGTTGGAATTGGCTCTGATTTTGGGCCCACAACGGCGACTTCGGGAAAGGCACGCACTAAGTCTGGAACGCCACCAATGTGATCGTTGTGGTGGTGCGTAATTAAAATCGCTTCTAAAGTTAATTCGTTAGCCTGCAGAAATTCTAATACTGGCTTCGCATCGCCCGGATCAACGACTGCGCAGCGCTTATCGTTATTTTGTATCAGCCAGATGTAATTATCATTAAATGCGGGTATGCTTTTGATCTCTAACACGATTCGTTCTCCGTCACCCATTTTAGTCAGGTGGTTAATGAAACCAGCACTCAGCAACAAAACTATACCACACCCGTCGACTTGGTCAGCAATGAACAACGGTCCGTGGGTGCTTGAGTCAATCCAGACCCGACTTGATGAATGGTGCCCGAAACTCTTCGGCTACCATATGCTCAAACTGGGCGGGTTGAGCTGTGAGCTAACCAGCTGTAATTGTAACATTCAACACCAAGTCAACGTAGATATCCAGAACCCGTTGCATAATGTGATTGCAGATGGTTACGAATTACCCTTTTTGGAAAAAAGCTTTGATGTTGTGATACTCGCTCATCAGCTCGACTATGCAAGCGATCCACACCGTTTGTTGCGTGAAGTCGATAGAGTGATGATGGATGATGGCTATGTAATTATTACTGGATTCAACCCATTAAGCTTGACTGGATTAGCGAGTTTGCTTCCATGGCGTAAACATAATTTGCCTTGGAGTGGACGAATGTTTACGTCGAACCGCATCAAAGATTGGTTAGGGTTACTTAATTATCAAGTGATTCATTGTGATCGTTATGCGCTGTTTCCGATGAAACGTTACCGTACGATGTGGACATGGTTGGAAAATAGTCTTGGTGATTGGGCATCACCCGCTGGGAGTTTGTATTACATAGTCGCGCGGAAACGGACATACCCTCTCAAGCCTATCAAACCGCATTGGCGCTTGAAGAAAAAGCTCACACCACTTGGGGTGATGAATCGAGAGGGTAACACTATGAGGAAAGAATCTCGCTAAGAGGGTTGGTAACCTGTATCTTCCTCAGTTGGGTTTTCTGCAGCAGTCCGGGCTAGCTCATCACACATTTCGTTCTCACGATGGCCCGCGTGGCCTTTTACCCAATGCCATTCAACTTGATGGCGTGCGGTTTCTTTGTCTAGAGCTTGCCATAAATCGGCATTCTTCACGGGTTTTTTATCCGCTGTTTTCCAACCACGCTTCTTCCAGTTATGGATCCACTGAGTAATACCTTGGCGCACATATTGGCTGTCAGTCGTTAAAGTGACTTTGCAAGGTTGTTTTAACGTCTGTAGCGCGACGACAGCCGCCAACATTTCCATGCGGTTGTTGGTAGTTAACGTATAGCCTTTGGAAAGTGTCTTTTCTACGTCTTTGTAACGCAATACTATGCCGTAACCACCTGGTCCTGGGTTACCTAAACAAGAACCGTCAGTGAAAATCTCAACGTGTTTGGTCATATTTTTTGGTACTATTAGCCGAAACATTTAATAAAGCATAGTCTGACATACATAACCTTATGAATACCAGCAGCAATTCTGAATATAACCGCATTGTCGTTCTCGATACCGAAACCACAGGTATGAACCGCGAGGGTGGTCCTCACTACATGGGACACCGCATTATTGAAATCGGTGCCGTGGAGATCATCAACCGTAAGCTGACTGGTCGTCACTTCCACGTTTATTTAAAACCCGATCGTGAAATCCAACCAGAAGCGGTTGAAGTTCACGGTATTACGGATGAATTCTTGGTTGATAAACCGGAATACGCGAGCGTGCACCAAGAGTTTCTTGAGTTTATTAAAGGCGCAGAACTTGTTGCCCACAACGCGCCCTTCGATACCGGCTTTATGGATTACGAGTTTGGCATGCTCGATCCTAACATCGGCAAAACGGACGACTACTGCAAGGTGACCGATACCCTTGCTATGGCGAAGAAAATCTTCCCTGGTAAGCGAAACAACCTTGATATCTTATGTGAACGTTACGGTATTGATAACTCGCACCGTACACTCCACGGAGCTTTGCTCGATGCGGAGATTCTAGCCGACGTTTACCTCTTTATGACGGGTGGTCAAACGAGTCTAGAATTTAACGCGAATAAACAAGAGGGTGGAGTAGAAACCATTCGTCGTATTGAAGGAAGAAAAGCGCTAAAGGTTTTGCGCGCAAGTGCCGATGAACTAGAAGCTCACCAAAAAAGATTAGAGTTGGTGAACGACTGTATTTGGCATCAATAGGAGAAGCTATGTTGAGGGCTTTGTTGGTCGCGTTTTTAGCGATATGGAGTAGTCTCTCGAGTGCTGCGAGTGAATCTACAATGTCTTTGTTAGACAATCGCTTTCGAGTTGATCCAACCATCGAGCAGATCACGTTTTTGGTTTATCGTGAGCAAAGTTCTCAGCCAGTTGTTTTAGTCCGTCCTGACGGTAAAAAATACTATGCCTGGGGCTCTTACGACAATGTACGTTGGTATCAAGAAGCCTCACTCGATATTATTTCCGTTGATAACCCTATGCCAGGTCCATGGCAGGCTGTGGGGAAAGTTACGCCTAAAAATAACATCCGCTTAATTTCTCACCTAAAGCTCAGTACGGATCTGTTCCCAAACCGATTATATAATGGGGAAGCGCTTAAGTTTACAGCTCGCCTGACCTCCGACGGCAAACCTCTTGTATTGCGCGACTTCCTTGATCGCGTGAATCTGCGCGTGACATTTACCAAGTTTGTCGAAAATGAAGATGAGCTGATCAAAGAAGCTCGTCCAGTGCCGATGGTTGTGGGTGAGTTTTCTGATGGCGGCCGCGGCTTGGATGAAAAAGCAGGGGATGGTGTGTTTACGGTTCAGCTCCCAATAGACGTTGAGCCTGGTAAGTACCGCGCGCGCATCACGTCTGGCAATGGCGTATTCTTACGAGCGCAAGAACAAGTCATCTTGGTTTATCCGAACCCAATCTCTCGTACTTTTATTCAGGCTCGTAATCCCGATAAGCCACACCAATTAGTGGTGAGTGGCGAGCAAGGTATGATTGCACCAGGCTCTATTGCAGTCACAGTGAAAAAGGACGCTCCCGATGGTTTCATTAGTTACAGCCAAGGACAGGTCTCTAAAGATGGAATGAGAGTTACGTTGAACCTCAATAACGATGCTGAGCTTGGTAAGTACGCATGGCGCGGCGAGATCTTTGCCACTGATTTTGCAACTCAGCGCTCGTTGGTGTTTCCTATCCCAGAGCAAACCTTCAGTGTTGTTGATGAAGTTGATCTAGAAGCTGCTCGAATTGCAAAAGAAGCTGAATTAGCCGAACAGCGCCGTATTGAAATGGAAAAGCAAATTATCGCTGAGCGAGAGGCTGAGCGTAAGCGCAGCATGATTATTATCGCGGTGGGTAATTTGATAATGCTGCTGATTGTGATCATTGCATGGATAGTCTGGCGCAAAATTAAAGCGAAGCGCGATGCCATGCCAGAGATGCAATTAGAAGTACCAAAGAAATAGTAGTAACACATAAAGCGAGAAACGGAGCCAATCGGCTCCGTTTTTTATCAAGTTACCAAGTTGGAAGAAGAAAAATGGATAAAATATGAATATTTAAGTTTACTGTATTCAAATATATGTTTGGGATTTTATATAAATAATATATCATTTTTACTTTCTAAATTGGTTGCATTTTTAATGTGACTAACTTTCAAAACAATCAATTAAAGATAAAGAAATAATGAATAAAATTTTAGCTTTTTTTTGTGCAGTGATAATTGTAGGTTGTTCTTCTATTGACAATGGTGTTAATAATCCAGATTCGGGAAGTAATAATTTAAAATCACTTGATACCTTCACTTTCGATCCCTTAAGTAAAATCCAAAAAGTAGAAATACCAACTTATTATGATGGCTTGTTTGATACAGCAAGACCCTATTTAGATGAAAAGTACCCTTACACCTATGTCAGTAAACCTCAAGCATACATAATTGATGACGAGATTATTTCTTTTGCTCCTTGGTTTCCTGTCGAAGGAAGGTTTACGGTTTTTCCAACCGCTCACTATATAGTTATAACTCAAGAAACCGAGAGTGGCTTAGTCTCCGCACGATTTAATCATGAACAAGTAATTAAGCTGTTAAGTGAAGAGTATAAAATTACTGAGCATACAAGTCCGTTTTTTCATTATGTTCTAGAGGTTTCTCCAAGTGAACAAGCCAATTTTGTAGAAGATATCCATAAAAAATTGAGTAGACTTCCTTCAGAATAAGGATTGTTGGTTGAATTTTGGTCAATAAAGTCAGGGGTTCTGGCTTTATTGATTGCATGGAGTTCTATTTATATTGATTTGGGCTTTGTAATAGGTAGTACGCCATAATAACAAGAGCCGATCTTTTAGGGTTTCTGGATAAATATTCAGCTGTGCGTGATAAATAAGAATAAGTAAACGCGAGGTCTCTGATGAAATACAAAAAGCGTCAGAAGTATAAATACACTCTCCATTCTGAAGAAAAGATTGAGACTCACATTTCAGTGAGTAACGCGTATGACAGCCCTTTTCTTAGTTTGTCCAAACAAGGCGTGTTAACGATTAAAAAGGGCTATGCATGGGATGGAGCGAGTGGGCCAGCGTTAGACACAAAAAACATTATGAAAGCTTCTTTAGTGCATGATGCTCTTTACCAACTCATGAGGGAAGAGGTGTTGCCTCAAAGTGCTCGAAAGCATGCGGATACGTTGTTGAGAGAAACATGTTTAGAAAAAGGAATGTCTAGCTTCAGAGCAACTTATATCTATTATGGCGTCAGAGTTGTCGGCGGGTTCTTTTCTAGACCCGATACTTTGTGTGCTTAATGGGAACATCTTTCCAGCGTATAACTGTTTATTTATACAGTTTAGTTATGTAAGCTCCAAGGTGATACAAAGGAGTAGTACATAATGACAATAAGATATGAAGAGCATGTGCCAAGCCCGAAAGAATACTGTGATATGCGTATAAAAGCCGGGCTATCACCTAAATCGTTGAAAGCTGCTGAAATTGGCCTACCCAATTCGTTATATGGCGTATCTGTTCGGGATGAAGGAAAGCTCATTGCAATGGGTCGGGTTGTTGGTGACGGGGCGTGTAACTTCGAAATTGTCGACGTTGCCGTTGATTCTGATTATCAAGGTAACGGTTTAGGTAGAAAAGTCATGGAATACATCGACGGTTATCTTTCTTCTGTTGCACTTGAAGGCTCTTACGTTTCTATGATTGCTGATGAACCGGTCTTTTACGAAAAGTTTGGTTATAGGCTGGTGGCTCCTAAAAGCCAAGGGATGACAAAAAAGTTTAAGCCAAAGGCATAACACGTATTCAGCTGTGAAGATAAGCACTAGAAAACAGGAGTTTAATTTCCTGTTTTCTATATTAAATTTCTATTTAAGCCACTTCTGGAATTGGTTTGGGTGGCTGCTCTAAATCAGGCTCTTTTTGAACAGTAGGAATTTGTCCCTCACCCACAGCACTGATGTAACAGCCACTAAGTTTAATGGCAAGGTACATATCAGCTCGCAGTAAGATGCCTCCTTCACTGGTGCTGATACCAGTAAGCTCACACCATTGACGAAGACGTCGTTTCCTTCCTGCGAGGATTAAGCGTACACCTCTCTTTTTCAAAGTATTGTGAATATCTGCCAGTGTTGCCATCACACTGAGATCCAAGTGAGTAAAGCTCGATACGGCGTCGATGACAACGCAACTTGCGTCTTTGTGATGCTCTGCCTGCTCTAACACTCTACGTTTAAAGTAAGGAGCATTGAAGTAAGTTAGCGGTGAGTTAAAGCGGTAAATCACCATTCCAGGAATAGGCGAAGCTTTTCCTGAGTCGTCGATGGTCCGAATGGTACCTTTTTCATCCAAGCCAAGTAGCTGATCACTCGGTCGCATGACAATCCGTAAAAATTGAAACAGCCCTAGCAATACCGCCAAAGTGATCCCCGGTATTACACCCACGATCAACACAGAAATAAAAGTAATGATGGCCAGATAAAATGCATCTTTGTCACGAGATTTTAATTTCCAAATTGCTTTAAGATCGAGCAGCGATAGGGACGCAATGATCAATACAACACCAAGTGAAGCGATAGGGATGAACTGCAAAGGCTCGTAAATAAATACCGCAATAATGGCAATGGTGATTGCGGCGACAATCGAAACTAATTGAGATTTACCGCCATTTGCATCATTGACGGCTGTGCGTGAGTCAGCGCCGCTTATTGCGAAACCTTGTGAAAACGCTGAGGCAATGTTGGCAAAACCCAACGCCTGAAACTCTTTATTTGCATCAATATCATAACCGTTTTTAGCCGCGAAACTGCGGGCGGTGAGCATCATGCTAACAAAACTGACAATCGCAAGGTTGAGCGCCGGGACCACTAGTTCACGGACTTCACCTAGCTCAAACTCCGGTGTTTGAAACTGGGGGAAGCCACCTTGAGTGAGTCCGACAACCGATACGCCCATCTCTTGTAAATGGAAAAACCAAACTGACGCAGTAGTTACGAGGATCGCCAGCATGGCAGCAGGCCAAGTTGGTCGGTAGCGTTTGGTGAGCAAATAAACGACAATCGTCACGATACTCAGAGTTACAGTAGGCCAATGAAGATCGGTTAATCGTTGTGGAGCTTCCCATAAACGTTCCAGTAAATAACGTTGCTCGTATTTCAAACCGACTACTTTCGCAAACTGACCAACGATAATTGTGAGAGCAACACCGTTGAGTAGACCCAAAAGAATCGGACGAGAAAGGAAATCTGCAAATACCCCTAGCTTGAAACGACTTGCCAGTACACACCAAATTCCCGTCATCGCTGTCATGGTCATAACCAACTGCCAATGTTTTGTGGGGTCACCTGCGGCAAGTGGTGTCACAACAGCTGCGATCACTGCACAGGTTGCTGCATCGGGTCCGACAATGAGTTGCCGAGATGTGCCCATCATGGCGTAAACCAACATTGGCAGTACACACGAATACAGACCGACAATTGCGGATACACCAGTTAATTGTGCGTAAGCTATGGCAACTGGCAGTGCAACCGCGACAACAGAAAAGGCGGCTCTAAAGTCGTTAACAAACCATTCTTTTTGATAATGCTTAAGCTGAACAAGCCCTGGGAACCACTGTGCGAGTAATATTTTAGCCAACGGATTTACCATATATGTGAGTGAGTTACTTAAAGTATACACCGCTTAGTTGGAACGTCTGTGAGTTAGTTATCACTGGAAATCGGGGAAAAGATTGGAGTGCGAGGATTTTATTGCGCAGGGGGGCTTTGTAGTGTGAGGTGTTATGAATCCGATTCTGGAAGCAATAAAAAACGGGAGCTGATACTCCCGTTTGTGGTCTCAGATTCTAGAGTTACGCGACACTATCCATCTGAGGGTATAGCGGCTTTGCGGCAAGCAGTTCCGGCTCAAAATCGTCAACGTTGATTGTATCTAGACGATGCTGTTCCGCTTCTCTGAGTAGATCGGCTTCTTCTTGCGTGATAAAGCCTTGCTCTAGCCCTTCCTGAGCAATCATATCCAAACGTAAGAATGGGCGACGCTTACCTTGCGCTTTACATACTTTGTCAAACACAGGTTCAGCTTGAAGAATGACTGACAGCGCAAGCTCAATCTTACCTGCTGCGTTGTGCTCGGTTGGTTCAAGGTATTGACCGCGACCAATGCGTGAGCGCGTTGCACTTGGCGTTTGTAGAATGCGCGCCACTTTACTGTCTAGTTTATCGCTTGGCGCTTTGCGTACACGACCGAATGGCATGATTAACACGCGCAGTGCACGACCAATCACTTTGTTCGGGAAGTTTGCTAAGAATTCGTCTACCGCCACTTCCGCTTGTTTCAAACTGTCTTGTAGACCCCAGTGTACTAATGGTAAATCTTCGACTGGGCGTCCATCTTGCTCAAAACGTTTCAACGTCGCAGAGCTTAAATATAGCTGGCTTAGAATGTCACCAAGACGCGCTGATAGACGCTCTTTACGCTTCAAAGAGCCACCTAGCACTGCCATCGAGATATCCGATAGTAAGGCAAGGTTTGCACTGTAGCGGTTCAATTGTTGGTAGTAACGCTTGGTTGCATCTTTGGTTGGCGATGAAGAGCCCAGACCGTCGCTCAAACCAAACCATATACTGCGCACTAGGTTACTCATTGTAAAGCTCACGTGACCAGCAAGCGCTTTATCAAATTTCTCGACAGCATTACTTGCTTCAGAATACGCCGCGTTCATTTCTTCAAGAACGTACGGATGGCAACGGATTGCGCCTTGGCCAAAGATGATCATTGAGCGTGTTAGAATGTTAGCACCCTCAACCGTTACTGCGATTGGCGCACCTTGGTAACCACGAGCTAGGAAGTTAGAAGGTCCCATACAGATACCTTTACCGCCTACGATGTCCATTGCATCGATGATGCTTTGCTGGCCGCGGTGCGTACAGTGATACTTCACGATAGCTGAGATAACTGAAGGTTTTTCACCTAAGTCGATACCCGCAACGGTTAAGTTGCTTGCTGCATCCATCACGTAAGCATTACCACCCAAGCGTGCTAATGGTTCTTCAACTCCTTCCATATGGCCGATCGGCTGTTTGAACTGACGGCGAATACGTGAGTAAGCACCGGTTGCCATTGCCGCAGTTTTGATGCCACCTGTTGAGTTTGAAGGTAGCGTGATACCACGTCCAACCGACAGACACTCAACCAGCATACGCCAACCTTGGCCCGCCATTTTTTCACCACCGATAATGAAATCGATAGGAACAAAGATGTCTTTACCGCGCGTTGGACCATTTTGGAATGGTACATTGAGCGGGAAGTGTCGGTTACCAATCTCAACACCTTTGACATCAGTTGGGATAAGCGCACAAGTGATGCCAAGATCTTCTTTGTCGCCTAGCAAACCTTCAGGATCGCGAAGTTTAAATGCTAAGCCTAGTACCGTTGCGACTGGCGCTAGGGTGATGTAGCGCTTGTTCCAAGTCAGGCGCATACCCAGTACTTCTTTTCCTTCCCATTCGCCTTTACAGACCACACCGTAATCTGGAATAGAGCCTGCGTCAGAACCCGCTTCTGGACTTGTTAGGGCGAAACAAGGGATTTCCTTACCTTCAGCTAGACGCGGTAAGTAATGATTTTTTTGATCTTCAGTACCGTAGTGTTGCAGTAGCTCACCTGGGCCCAAAGAGTTAGGAACACCAACGGTAGACGATAGAACGCCAGAAACACCCGTTAGTTTTTGTAGTACTAGTGATTGCGCGTATGCTGAGAATTCCAGACCACCGTACTTTTTCTTAATGATCATGGCGAAGAACTTATGATCTTTCAGGTATTGCCAAACTTCTGGCGGTAAGTCCGCGAGTTCATGGGTCACTTGGAAATCACTCACCATGGCGCACACTTCATTCACAGGGCCGTCTAAAAAGGCTTGTTCTTCCGCACTTAACTTAGGTGCTTGAATCGCGTGTAGCTTTTGCCACTCTGGTTTGCCTTTAAACAGTTCGGCTTCCCACCAGACGGTACCTGCGTCTAACGCTTCTTTTTCGGTTTGAGACATAGCTGGCAGCACTTTCTTGAAAAGCACTAACGCTTTGCGGCTAATTAAAGACTGACGTACGCCAGGAACCGCGAGCACAGCTGCGGCGAGAACGTAAATAGCCCAACCAATAACGCCGACAGTTCCTGCTACTGTAAGAGCCAGCATGGCCGCGGTGAGTAAGCTAATAGATTTCACGAGAGACATGCGGTGGTAGAGCGTAATGCCTAGCACGATCGCCATCGTGATGATTGAGAGCAAGATGTCCATATATATTTTCCTTTTCAGACTTTATAAGTTTTGTACGTCTGTATGTTAGGTAAGAGGTCTAACCAGTTGGTTTAAGTGTAATCAAAATATTAAGGAAATGTAAAACATAAGATTGGATAAAAAGTGATCTAAGTAGAGTTAAAATTCTAAAGTTGAGATTTGAGTGATGGTTTCATGAGCAAGTTGACAAGTTTATTACCATCACTAATCTAAATCTGTTGGTTCACTATCGACACTAATTCTCGTTTGTGGGTAAACTCAGAGTAATCAAACCCGAGTTCAGGTTTATGAAATGTCCGATACCAAATTGGTATCAGAACAATTTGCTCAGTGAGTCAAGAGCTGACTGAAGCCGAAATAATAAAGAGAACGTCTTATGTACCATGATCTGATTAGAAGTGAATTAAACGAAGCTGCTGAAGTGCTCAACAAATTTTTAAGCGATGACCATAACATTGCGCAAATCGAAGCAGCGGCGAAAATGATTGCTGACTCATTCAAACAAGATGGTAAAGTATTGTCATGTGGTAACGGTGGTTCTCACTGTGATTCAATGCACTTTGCCGAAGAGCTAACAGGCCGTTACCGAGAAAATCGTCCTGGCTATGCTGGTATTGCTATTTCAGATCCAAGCCACCTTTCTTGTGTGAGTAATGACTTTGGTTATGACTTCGTGTTTTCACGTTATGTAGAAGCGGTTGGTCGAAAAGGTGACGTACTGTTTGGTCTGTCGACTTCAGGTAACTCAGGTAACATCCTGAAAGCGATTGAAGCAGCACAAGCGAAAGGCATGAAGACGATTGCGCTAACAGGTAAAGATGGCGGCAAAATGGCAGGCCTTGCAGATATTGAAATCCGCGTGCCACACTTTGGTTATGCAGACCGCATTCAGGAAATTCATATTAAGATTATTCATATCATCATTCAGTTGATCGAAAAAGAGATGGAATAATCGTTTACGGCCACCGTTTCGAGCTGTGTTGTTAGGGAGTTTTTTAAACCATGTGTGAATTGCTCGGTATGAGCGCTAATGTTCCAACGGATATTTGTTTCAGTTTTACTGGGCTCATGCAGCGTGGAGGCCGAACCGGCCCACACCGTGACGGATGGGGGATCACCTTCTACGAAGGGAAGGGCTTTCGAACCTTCAAAGATCCCAAGCCAAGTTGTGAGTCTAAAATAGCAGAGTTGGTACAAAATTATCCCATCAAAAGTCGTGCGGTCGTTAGTCATATCCGACAGGCGAATCGTGGTGGTGTTAATTTAGAAAATACTCATCCCTTTACACGTGAGCTGTGGGGTAGGTATTGGACGTTTGCGCATAACGGTCAGCTCTCTGGCTATCAAGACTTGCATACAGGTCGACATCGACCTGTCGGTGAAACAGATAGTGAACTGGCATTTTGCTGGTTATTGAAGCAAATGGAAGATCGATATCCTGAGCCACCAAAGGATATGGAGTCGGTATTCTTATATGTTGCTAAATGTTGTGATGAGCTAAGAGAGAAGGGTGTATTTAACATGCTTCTGAGTGATGGTGAGTATGTAATGACGTATTGCACCAATCATTTGTATTGGATCACAAGACGCGCACCGTTTGGAAAAGCCGCGTTGCTTGATGAAGATGTGGAAATTAACTTCCAAGAAGAAACAACGCCACACGACATCGTTTCTGTGATTGCAACTCAACCTTTGACGGGCAACGAAGCTTGGCAGCGTATGAAACCTGGCGAATACGGCTTGTTTCACCTAGGTGAACTAGTCAAAAATAATGCCTCTGAACTGGTAAATGTGCCGTTTGCGGCGGCTAAGCCGGGCAATCAAGCGCCAACCGAACCGTTAGAGTGATGGTCTCTTACTCTGAATATAAAAATAAAGCTCGCTTAATCGCGAGCTTTATTTTTATGCGTTTTAAACCGAGGGCGGATACGGATGAGCATTCTTACTTTCTAGAGTGCTGGTAGTAGAGTCCTAGTCTCGCTAAGGCTTGCTGTAAAGACGTAACTGATAGAAATTTCTCATAAAACACCTCGTCAGTCTGAACGGTGAAGAACGAACCAGATTCAGAATCTACTTTCCGAGTGTTATGTTACTCAAGTGGTTATGGGATTTTTTAGAATGTTGGGTTTTAGGTTTCTAGTCTCACTACGGCTTTCTTGAATCAAGTTTATAAGTATTAAAACAACCAAGAGCAGCCCTCAGGCTGCTCTTTTGTGCTTGGAGTTTATTATTCAGGGCTACTCATCTGAGGCGTACCCATGTACGCCAAGCTCTGCGCCATCTAAATAGGCTTTACCATCCTTCATGATCAACCGCTCGTCTACCAGCCACTTAGCCACCATAGGGTAGATTCGGTGCTCCTGCGCCTGAACACGTGCCGCAAGTACACTAGCATCATCGTCTTCGAACACAGGAACTTTTGCTTGCAGTATGACAGGGCCACCATCAAGCTCTTCCGTTACAAAGTGCACACTCGTACCATGTTCTTTATCGCCAGCATCAATTGCTCTCTGGTGTGTGTGTAGCCCAGGATATTTTGGTAGAAGAGAAGGGTGGATATTGATCATCTTACCCATGTAATGAGAAACAAATGCGCTGCTCAGAATGCGCATGTAACCAGCAAGAATAATCACGTCTGGTTGGTATTCATCTATTTGACTCATTAGCTCTGCATCAAAGCTTTCACGCGAGCTGAATGCTTTAGGGTCGACAAAGTGACCGTCCACATCAAACTTTTTTGCACGTTCTAAACCAAAAGCATCTGCTTTGTTAGAGAACACGGCTGCCACTCGTGCGTTTGGCATGCTGTCTTCGCAAGCTTCCAAGATAGCTTGCAGGTTACTTCCGTTACCCGAGATGAGGACCACAATGTTTTTTAGGGTATGGTTTTTCATGATGTCGAGAGCGCCTTGGTATTGTAGGTTGGAGTTATGTAGCTTCTAAACTACCTACTAATAGAATGGTTTTTAGTGTTCTAGATAGCAAAATGAGGACCTAGTCATCTAGTGTCCTCATTCTTCTTATCTTTTGAGCTCGATTTGCAAATTATTGGATTTCAACTTGCTCTTCGTTCGCGTCTGCTTGTGCGATTTGACCAATCACCCACGCGTTTTCGCCTTCTTCTTTAAGAAGAGCAACTGCTGCATCTGCCTGGTCTTTCGGTAGTGCGACGATTAGACCTACACCACAGTTGAATGTGCGGTACATTTCGTGTGTGTCGACGTTGCCTTTCTCTTGTAGCCACTTGAAGATAACTGGCCATTCCCAACTGTTACCATCGATAACTGCTTTCGTGCCTTCAGGCAGTACGCGTGGGATGTTTTCCCAGAAACCACCACCAGTGATATGAGAAATCGCATGGATGTCGTGTTTCTCAATCATCTTAAGTGCTGACTTGATGTAAATTTTTGTTGGTTCTAGTAGGTGCTCACCAATAGTGCGGCCTGCTAGCTCTTCGCTCTTATCTGCACCAGATACTTCTAGGATCTTACGGATAAGGGAGTAACCGTTTGAGTGTGGGCCGCTTGAACCAACAGCGATAAGTGCATCACCAGCAGCGACTTTCGTGCCGTCAATCACGTCTTCTTTTTCTACTACGCCAACACAGAAACCAGCTACGTCGTAGTCTTCGCCTTCATACATGCCAGGCATCTCCGCAGTTTCGCCACCAATTAGGGCACAACCTGCTTGAACACACCCTTCTGCGATACCTGAAACAACATCCGCTGCGGTATCAACGTCTAGTTTGCCTGTTGCGTAGTAATCTAGGAAAAACAGTGGCTCTGCGCCTTGCACGATAAGATCATTTACACACATTGCCACTAGGTCGATGCCAATCGTGTCGTGCTTGTTCATATCCAGTGCTAGGCGAAGTTTTGTGCCAACGCCATCAGTACCAGAAACCAGTACAGGTTGTTTGTATTTAGTTGGCAATTCGCATAGCGCGCCAAAACCACCGATACCACCCATAACTTCAGGGCGACGAGTACGTTTTACCGCACCCTTAATACGATCCACAAGCGCGTTGCCTGCATCAATATCTACACCAGCGTCTTTATAGCTAAGAGAAGAGTTGTTACCACTCACAGGGAAGTCCTCGGTATTAAGTTGGATATGAAAACGGCGCTATTCTAACAGTGCTTAAACATAGATAGCAAACGTTTGCGTCTGTTTTTTTCTTTAGTGATTTATCCTGATATCCCTGTGAAAATCATGTATAATCTGAAGGTTTGTTTAAATATTGCCAACTATAGCCGGAGATGGACATGAAAGTTGTTGAAGTAAAGCACCCTCTAGTAAAACATAAAATTGGTCTAATGAGAGAAGGTGACATCAGCACAAAACGTTTTCGTGAGTTAGCGACTGAGGTCGGTAGCCTACTTACTTACGAAGCAACGTCAGACTTTGAAACAGAAAAAGTGACCATTGATGGTTGGAACGGTCCGGTAGAAGTAGACCAGATTAAAGGTAAAAAAGTAACCGTAGTGCCAATCCTACGTGCAGGTCTAGGCATGATGGATGGAGTTCTTGAGCACATGCCAAGCGCACGTATCAGTGTTGTGGGTATTTACCGTGATGAAGAAACGCTTGAGCCAGTTCCTTACTTCAACAAGCTTGCTTCAAACATCGAGGAGCGTATTGCGCTTGTTGTTGACCCAATGCTTGCAACAGGTGGTTCTATGATTGCTACGATCGATCTCCTAAAAGAGAAAGGTTGTAACCAAATCAAAGTGCTGGTACTTGTTGCTGCACCAGAAGGTATTGAAGCGCTAGAAAAAGCACACCCAGATGTTGAGCTATACACTGCGGCAATCGATGAGAAGCTTAATGACAAAGGCTACATCGTTCCGGGTCTAGGCGATGCAGGTGATAAGATCTTCGGTACTAAGTAATTCTTTGATGTATTACTATGACTGAACAGAAAAAGGCTTGGTGAAAACCAAGCCTTTTTTGTATCTACAAGAGAAGAAGAGTAAGACACGCCAACTAATAAAGCGGCGCAAACGAACTATTTCGCGCTTTCTTCTTCCATTTGTGCGTTATCTACAACGTGGTTTTCACCTAAATCGTTTGGTAGCACAAGGTTAAGAATAATTGCCACGATACCGCATAGACTCACACCTTGTAGACTGAACTCACCAATACCGAAGGCCATACCACCAATGCCAAACACAAGGGTTACGGCAACAATCACTAGATTACGAGACTTATGTAAATCAACGTTATTCTTGATCAGTGTGTTGAGGCCTACCGTTGCGATAGAGCCGAACAGCAGAATCATGATACCGCCCATGACAGGTACTGGAATCGTTTGAAGAACCGCACCTAGCTTACCTACCAATGCAAGTACGATTGCGGTGATTGCTGCCCAAGTCATGATCACAGGGTTAAATGCTTTGGTTAGCATTACCGCTCCTGTTACTTCACTGTAAGTGGTGTTTGGTGGAGCACCCACCATCGAAGCTGCGATAGTTGCCACCCCGTCACCTGCGATTGTGCGATGAAGGCCTGGTTTTTTCAGGTAGTTTTTACCTGTAACGTTTGAGATGGCAAGCATGTCACCTACGTGCTCAACCGCAGGTGCGATAGCGACAGGAATCATGAACAAAATTGCGTTGATATTGAACTCTGGCGCGGTGAAGTTTGGCATGGCTAGCCAAGCCGCTTGTTCTACGGGAGTGAAATCAACCACCCCGTAGAATAGAGAAACAGAGTAACCAGCAAGAATACCACCAACAATAGGAACGAGCTTCAAAAAGCCTTTTGCAAAAACGCTGAGTACAATGGTTGTGAGCAGTGAGACCGCCGAGATAATGATCGCAGCATCACCATTAACTAGCTGTGCAGCTCCATCACCAGTTTTACCTACCGCCATGTTCACTGCTGTTGGGGCAAGGCCAAGGCCGATAACCATGATCACAGGGCCAACGACAACGGGCGGGAGAATTTTATGGATAAATCCAACACCACGCACTTTGATCATCGCCCCTAGAGCCACATAAACTAAGCCAGCTGCCATCAAGCCGCCCATCGTTGCACCGATACCCCAAGTTTGGATACCGAACATAATAGGAGCAATAAACGCAAAAGAAGAGGCAAGGAAGATGGGAACAGAACGTTTAGTCATTAATTGGAAGAGGAGGGTACCGACACCGGCACCAAAGAGGGCTACGTTTGGATCAAGGCCAGTTAGGAGCGGCACAAGCACCAAAGCACCAAAAGCGACAAAGAGCATTTGAGCGCCTTGTAACGCGTTTTTCATAATAATTCCCTATTTTCAAGATACGCAGACAAATCCGGCGAATACTATCATCCTGCAATCGTTTGCAATGTTGCATAGATCAAACTTTCGATTGAATTTTTCCCATAAATAGCACTTTTGAGAGTTGCTTGCTTGCAAATTGTCCTCTTTTACGTGTCTTGCGTGAAGATGAAAAATGGACAGCCTAACTTGTTGAGATAGCTTAATAAGCAATGAGTTTATTATAAAAAATAGCACTGAAGTGCTGGTTGAGGCCCGAGTTAACAAAGCTGGTCATAATACAGACAATTTACTCAGTACTTACCTTGCTCAAGATTTGATAGTTGCTTATTATTCGGGTTCTTGTTCAGAGGATTATAAAAACTATGCGCTATTTAGCTCTCTTATTGATAGGTTGGTTGTCCCTACCAGTATATGCATTAACTCAGGTGGATATCTATCGTGCCGAAGTGGTTATCGACAGTGAGCAGAACGACGGTGAGTCTTTGGCTCGTCAACAAGGTATGCAGGATGTGATTGTTCGAGCGACCGGTTCTCAATCCTCTTTAAGCAATCCAGTGATTAAAAAGGCACTTAGCTCAAGTGCGCGTTACATTTCTCAACTAAGCTATGGGCAGGTTGATGGAAAAGCGAGCTTAAAAATGTTGTTTAACAACGACCAAATCAGCTCTCTTTTAACACAAGCACAATTGCCATCTTGGTCGCCAAATCGTGCCAATATTTTAGTTTGGATGGTTGAAGAACAGGGTTACGATCGTAACATTGCGTGGGAACATTCTGAATCTTCAAATGTTGCAGCACTTCGTAGCGCAGCGAAATTAAGAGGCCTACCAATCACTATCCCGGTTGGGGATTTTGATGATGTAACCGGTGTTAATGTCTCTGATCTTTGGGGCGGCTTTATTGAGCCAATTGGTCAAGCCAGCCAGCGCTACCCAGCTGACGCCGTTTTGGTTGTACGGGCTCAAGGTGAACAAATTCGTTGGACACTCTACGACCAGTCGCCAACGAGAATTGTAGAAGCGCAACGTTCTCCGCGTAGCGAGTCTGCATCAGGTGCTAATGCTATTGCAGAAATGGTGGATGGCATCGCAGACTACTATGCAAGTAAGAGTGCAGTTGTGGTTTCAGGAAAGTCTTCAAAAGCGCTAGCAGTGAAAGTCCTTAATGTAACCTCTGCCACGGACTTCTTCCGTTTAGAGAATGCGCTAAAACAACTTAATTCGGTTGCGGGTACAGAGATTAAGCGTGTTCAAGGGGACGAGTTAACGCTCAACATCCACCTTTTGGCATCACAACAAGCTTTTGAGAAAGAAGCTTCTTCTATTTCTCAATTAATGGTTTTTGAAGATCCTTTAGGTGAAGTTGATGCCCCAGCTTCAACTCAAGAAGAAGAGCCATTGGTTCAGAGTAATGAAGCAAAAGACGCCGCGACGCCAAAAGAAGCGCAGCCTGAAGTACCAGTAAATGTTGTGGCAGAAGCAAGTGACGAAACACAACCAACTCAGCCGATGATTGTGGAGCCTGTCCGAGAACAGTATGACTTGATCTACGAGTGGCGCTCGGCATCGTAATCTCCTTGGTAGCGTTCCAGGCGTGAAACGCAAGGATCAAACACCAATGTGGTAAGCATAAAAAAGAGTCGCAATAGCGACTCTTTTTGTTTTCTAAATTCGTATTCGAACCAATGATCAGTGATTGACTGCGATTGGCGTTATTTATTGAATTTCGCTTTTTCTTCTTTTTCTACTTGAGAGAGGCGTTTCAACTTAAGGCCTAGCTCTTTGCCTCTCGCTCTAGCAAACAAAATATTGCCAGCGAAACCGAGTGAAGTCAGTATCAGTTCCACTGCCGCAAGCCAGCGTTCACCCCCATCCACATAGAGGATGGTCAGCGCATGCAAGAAATACAGCATAAGAACAAAGTTAGCCCAAGCATGAGTGTAAGGCTTACCAGCTAAAATACCAGGTAACGGAAGTAGTAGCGGAATACACCAAGCAATAGCAAGTGTTGTGCTGCTGAGTTGAGGGTGAGGGGATAACGCAAGCTGCCAAATAGCGACCCAGGCTAATAAGGCTAAGTTGCCAAATAAAGCCAGGTAACGATAGGTTTTAGCCTGTGTACCGAGTGGTGTTTGGTCTAAAGAGTCAGACATCGATTAACTATCCTTGATTTTACTAACAGACTTTTAGTTTTAACGCTGCAGTTGCCAGCCTTTTGCCTAATTGTTGTGCCAGGCGAATCTCTTCACTGCTTAGGGTTGCCTCATGGCCTACACTGCTGGCGCCATACGGAGTGCCTCCGGACTGCGTAGTGTGTAACTCTGGCTCGGAATAAGGAATGCCCAAAACCATCATCCCGTGATGCAATAAAGGGGTCATCATGCTTTGTAACGTTGTTTCTTGACCACCATGCATCGAGGACGAAGAGGTAAAGACACAAGCAGGCTTATCGATTAAGTCACCACTGACCCATAAAGATGTAGTCTGATCCCAGAAGTGCTTTAAAGGCGCAGCCATGTTGCCAAACCAGACGGGACTGCCAAACGCTAGACCGTCGCACGTTTTTAGTTCCTCTAGAGTAACAATTGGATCAGAAGGGGAGTGTGAGTGAGGTGACAATTCTTCAACTGTACGCAAAATTGCTTGGCATTGAGGAGTCGATTCGACTCCTCTTGCTATTTGTCTTGCCAGTTGTTTTGTCGAGCCATGACGGCTGAAATACAAAATAAGGATCTGGCAATCCATTTATAAAATATCCAACACTTGCTCTGGTGGGCGACCAATTTTTGCTTTGCCGTTAGCAACGACAACCGGACGCTCAAACAACTTTGGATTTTTCGCCATTGCTTCGAATAATTGCTCATCGCTGACGGAGTCTTCGCCTAAGCCAAGCTCTTTATATTCACTTTCTTTAGTGCGCATCATTTCACGTACAGATGAAAAGCCAAGCTGGGCGTACAGCGCTTTTAGTTCATCCACGTTAAGTGGTGTGTCTAGGTATTTGACGACTTCCGGTGTAACACCATTTTGCTCAAGCAGTTCAAGTGTTTGACGGCTCTTTGAGCAACGAGGGTTGTGATAAATCACGACTGACATGGTTTTCTCCATTTCGTTATTGTAATGCCATGAATCGATCTCTTTGGATCATGAGTTGGTCGATACGGGCATCGTATCGCGCTTGCTCTAAGCTGCCCAACTTGGCCATTTTACTTGCTTCACTATAATATTGAATCGCTTTATTCCAATTTGCTCGCAATGCCAAAATTTCTGCTCGAGCAGCCAACTCTTCATCGCTACGCCCCAGCGCGTGGTAGCTCTTCGATATTAGGTGCCAGCCATTTGTATCTTCAGGATAGTCATGAGTGTATCTTTGAAGAACTCGCGTGGCTTGATCGTTTTTATTGTCCTCAAGTAGCGCATTGGCGTAGTTAATGGTCAATACTTTATTTTGAGGGTTACGAGATAACGCTTTGCGGAGCATCTCGGTTGCTTTTTCTGGCTGCTTCTTCTCGATGTATAAATCCGTCATAGCGTCCAAGTAAAACGGGTTACTTGGGTCTTGTTCCAGTAACTTTTTCAAAATTGGTTCCGCTTGAGATAAGCGTTTATTGTCTAAATGCACGAGTGCTCGACCATAATCAAAAGCAGGTGTAATGTCCGCAGAGGCTTTCTTTTGGGTTCTCTCAAACCAGCTCAGGGCGGCTTGTCCATCAATGCCAGCGTAACGAGCCACAATGCGCGCGCGAGCTAGATGATAGTCTATTGAAGGCACAACACGCATTGGAGGATAGGTTCTTGCTCGCGCACGGCTATCGGTAATTCGATCTTCAGGCAAAGGGTGAGTCAGGAGCATTGGTGGCGGTTTACTCGCATAACGATACTCATCAGCAAGACGGCCAAAAAACCTTGGCATTGCTTGAACATCAAAGCCGGCTTTTGCTAATGTCGAAATACCAAAGCGATCCGCTTCTTTTTCGTTTGCACGAGTGTAGTTGATTTGACTTTGCATGTTGCCCGCGGTTGCTGCTGTAATTGCAGCCATCCCCGCTTCGGGTGAGGCAATTGAAAGTAGTAGTGCCCCCGCAAGTGCGGCTAATGTGGCCGGAGAGCGACGCGCTTGTTCTTCCATACTCCGAGCAAGGTGACGTTGTGTGACGTGCGCTATCTCGTGAGCGACAACAGAGGCCAGCTCACTTTCTGAACGAGCATGAAGAAACAACCCAGAATGCAGCGCTACATAGCCACCAAAAAACGCGAATGCGTTGATATTACGGTCGCGAATCATAAAGAAGTGGAACGGCGTTTTTACATCATTCGCATTGGCCACTAATTTGTGCCCAAGAGAGTCAATATATTCATTGATGACAGGGTCATTAACGATAGGTTTACTGGCTCTGAGCATACGCATATAGGCGTCGCCATAAATCAACTCTTGGTCTATTGAAAGCGTGCCACCAGCAGCTGTGCCAATGTCTGGCAAGTCAATGCTATTGGCATAAGTTGTCGGCGAACTGATGGCAGCAGCAAGACATAAGCAAACTAGCGAGCGAGTGCGTTTTAACATACGTTTAAAAGGTTCTCCAAAATACATAAGCATGTGGTTACAGGTCGAGAGCCTATTAACAGCGCCACATACGTTTTGGTTATCCGTGAGGATATAAGCTAACAGTAAGACCGGAAATAAATGAATTGGTTTCGTAAATTATTTTACATCCGAGCTATTTCAGCATGTGGTTAAATCATGTCAGAAGTGCTAGCACCAGCTCAAAAAGCCGTTACAATACAACCCTATCATAAGTGCAGAGCAATACAATGGAATCCATGTTACTTGATTTGCGTGAGCAACGTTGTCCTATGGCACTGTTACTTGCAAAGCGTCATGCTGCTGAGGTCTTTCAAGGAGAAGCAAAGCAGTATCATCAACTTGTCATTCAAGTGGTGGACAACAGCTCTAAACGAGACATTGTGAACTATCTTAGTGCCCAAGGGTACTCGGTTGATTGCCAATCTACATCAGAGCACTACACATTGACTGTCTTCAATAAGGAATCCGCATAAGATGTTTGAAATGGTTAGTCGTTGGTATAAACGACGTTTCTCTGACCCTCACGCAGTAAGTCTCGTCGCGATCTTGCTGTTTGGCTTTATCACCATTTACTTCTTTGGACACTTGATTGCGCCATTACTTGTCGCGATCGTTTTGGCTTATCTACTTGAATGGCCAGTTGTCAAAATGTGTCGTATGGGCGTGCCGCGCACTTTGTCGGTTATTATCGTGATCTTGGTCTTTGTCGGGTTAATGTTAATTGCGTTGTTTGGCTTGGTTCCGACGATTTGGACTCAGGTCGGTAATCTAATTAACGATATTCCGAACATGTACAACGGGCTACAAAAGTTTATTGTCACATTGCCAGAGCGCCATCCTGAACTAGCCAATTTAGAAATAGTAGAAACCGTGGTGACGAACGCCAAAAACCAAGCACTGGGGCTGGGTGAAAGTGTCGTCAAAGGGTCGCTTGCTTCATTAGTTAGCATTGCAACGCTAGCGGTATATTTGATCTTAGTGCCACTCCTTATCTTCTTTTTGCTTAAAGACAAAGAAGAAATGCTGCGAATCGCAAGCGGTATTCTGCCGAAAAACCGTAAATTGGCGAATAAAGTTTGGCATGAAATGAACGAGCAGATATCAAATTACATTCGCGGTAAAGTGTTAGAGATTTTAATCGTGGGCGGTGTGAGCTACGTGACTTTTGCCCTTTTAGATCTTCGTTACTCGGCGTTGCTTGCCGTAGCCGTTGGTCTGTCGGTTTTGATTCCTTATATCGGTGCGGCGGCTGTTACTGTACCTGTTGCTATCGTTGGTTTGTTCCAATGGGGTTTAACGCCTCCGTTTTATTGGTTGTTGCTTGCTTACGGTATTATCCAGGCGCTGGATGGTAATGTGTTGGTTCCTGTTCTGTTTTCCGAGGCAGTAAACTTACACCCAGTTGCTATCATTGTGGCTGTATTAGTCTTTGGTGGGCTGTGGGGTTTTTGGGGGGTGTTCTTCGCCATTCCTTTAGCGACATTAGTCAAAGCCGTATGGCATGCATTACCAAGCACGGAAGAAAACGAACCTGTCGAACAAGAGTAGTTGTTACCAAAGGTACGATGGTTAAAAGAAAGCCCAGCAGTTTGCTGGGCTTTTTGTTTGTAGAAAAACAATAGCGTTTAAGCGTTTTCGTTTAAGTAGTTTAATACGACTTCGTGGTGATCTTTGGTTTTGAACTTGTTGAACACATGTTCGATCACGCCTTCTTCATTGATCAGAAAGCTAATGCGGTGAAGACCGTCGTATACTTTGCCCATGAATTTCTTTTCGCCCCAAACGCCGAACTGGTCAGCAACGGCATGGTCTTCATCAGAAAGCAGAGTGAAGTTTAAATCATCGCGCTCGATGAACTTGCCTAGGCGCTTTACAGGGTCGATGCTTACGCCGAGTACCACCACGTTATGTGCATCGAGTTCAGCTTTGATGTCACGAAGGCCTTTTGCTTGTGTAGTACAACCCGGCGTCATCGCCTTAGGGTAAAAGTAGAAAAGTACTTTCTTGCCTTTAAAGTCTTCAAGAGAAACGGTATTTCCGTCTTGGTCGAGCAAAGAGAAGGCTGGCGCTGGCGAGCCTGCTGTCAGCGTATTCATTTTGATTTCCTTTACTTTATAGTGTGTTTTTAATGAAATTCAGAGAACCTTGTACGTTGAGCGACTTACAAAGTTCATCGAAGTCTTCTTGTAACTGCATCAAATTAAAATCCGCGCTTACAGATGCAGTAATCGCAATATGAAACTGGTCAGAATCGAGTTGAATTTTCGACTTGCTGATGGTTTGCGCGCTAAGAGAGTCTAAACCAATCTGCTGATCAGCGAAGAACTTAGTAAATTTTTCAGTTAACCCAGGGCGGTCTTCAGACTCAATAAACACTTCCATGGTGTAGCTGTTATCGAGCAGTTCGTGCGCCGCTGTGCGTTTCATGATCGTAATAAGGTCATGTTCTTGGCCAAGCAGGGGCAATTGTGTTTCAACTCGAGTCACGCTGCTGGCGTTCCCAGTCAGGAGCATGATCAGCGTAAATTCGCTGCCAAAGATAGCGATACGGCTATCGACTATGTTACAACCAGCTTGAGTAACGAGCTGTACGACTTGGTTACAAATGCCTGGACGGTCCGTTCCAACTGCTGTAAGTACCAGATGTTGCTTCATAAATGAGCTTCTTGTCCTTTCTTCAATAGAGAGATGTTAGCACAGATATTGCGAAGAAATATCGAGCCAGTTCTTTTTTAGTCCATAAAAAAGCAGTCGGAGCTTGAGGGGAGTGGTGGGAAATAAACAGTAAATGCAGGCTATAGGATAAACAAAACGTTTGCATGATGTGCTTGCCTATTGTCTGGCCGTTTTATTCACTTAGATCTGACTTGGCTAACAAGACCAAAGAGTATATTTTCCTTGCTTGTGCTCTTCAGTATTTTCCAAATCACTGATAGATTCTAAAGTCACTCGAAAGCCCAACACGATTATCAATATTGCCGTTAATCAAACCAAATAGAGCAATTAAGTTGCTAGACCTCTAACAACTGATAATTATTCATTCATTTGTACTTTGTAAGCGAGTTTACGCTCTTGTGTTTTTCAATCGCATTACAGTACCATGCAGAAAGAGTTAAATGAGGGAGATAAACATGTTTTCAGGAAGTATCGTAGCGCTGATTACGCCATTCAAAGCAGATGGCGAAGTAGACTTTGACGGTCTGCAAAAGCTAGTAGAGTACCACGTTGAAGCGGGTACAGACGGTATTGTGGCAGTAGGCACAACAGGTGAGTCAGCGACACTGACCATTGAAGAGCATGTGAAGGTCGTTAATAAAACTGTTGAGTTTGCCGACGGTCGCATCCCTGTGATTGCTGGCACGGGTGCAAATGCAACCCATGAGGCAGTAACATTTAGCAAATTACTGGCTGATTCTGGTATTGCTGGCTTCCTGAGTGTGACACCGTATTACAACAAACCAACTCAAGAGGGTTTGTTTTTACATTACAAGGCAATTGCCGAAGCGAGTGATGTGCCTCTAATTTTGTACAACGTACCAGGCCGTACTGCTGTTGATATGCAGCCAGAAACAGTGGCACGCTTGTCAAAGCTTGATAATATCGTGGCTCTAAAAGATGCAACGGGCGATTTGGAACGAATTGCAATTCATCGTGAACTTTGTGGCGAAGATTTTATCTTACTAAGTGGCGATGATGCGACAGGGCTGGATTTTGTGAAACTTGGCGGCAATGGTGTTATCTCGGTAACGAACAATATTGCAGCTAAAGACATGGCAGACATGTTCCATTTGGCAAGTGAAGGTAAGTACGAAGAAGCAGAAGCGATTAACCAACGCTTGATGACTCTACACAAAAACCTTTTCATCGAAGCAAGCCCTATCCCAGTAAAATGGGCAGCGCAAAAGCTTGGTTTGATTGAAGAAGGTGGTTTGCGTCTTCCTTTAACTACGCTTTCTGAAAAATCGCAGCCGATCGTCGAGCAGGCGCTAACAGACGCCCATATTTATTAAGATTGAGTTACTAGGATTGAAGTTCATACTGGGGGCCAAAGCGCCCTCGGTGTTTTAGGAGTATAGATGAAGCTTTCAAGCCAGTTAGTGTTAAGTTCATTAGCTGTATTCGTATTGACTGCCTGTTCAGGTGGTGCCAATCAACGTCGTCAAGCAAAAGATGACTTCGAGTATTTGAACTCCCCCAATTTGGGTGAGTGGAATGTCCCACAGGGTGCACAGCCTCAGTTTTACCCTAACTACGAGATCCCTCAGGGTAACTACGCTGGTGGTGTAGGTAAAGATGTCGACATTCGTCCACCTCAACAAGTCCTAGAGCTTATTCCCGGTGCACGTCTAGACCGCAGTAGTGATGGTGAAGTGACACTTTGGCTACTTCGTAAAGATGAACTAGATAAAGTTTGGCAAACGGTGCAAAACATGGTCGCGGCTAACGAGATTCCAGTTGAAAGCCAAACAGACTCTCGCATCGAGACAGGATGGGTGACTTGGGATTCGCCAGATGAAGAGCTAGAAATTGGCAGCCGATATGAAATCGTACGCGCTGAAGCAAATGGTCGACACGGCTTTAAGGTTAGCCTTATTGACTGGCGTGAAGGCAATCAAGTGAAAGAAGTAACGGCGACCAACCGTGAGCGCTACAATGTGTTCATGACGAACTTGGTCACCGCTCGCTACGATCAAGAAGTGCGTGAAGAAGCACAGCGTAAAGCGCAAGAGTTGGTTAAACAGATCCCAATCACAATGGGTAAAGACCGCAGCGGACTTCCTGTGATTATCGCGCGTGCGCAATACAACATGCTTTGGCAGCGTCTGCCTAATATTCTACCTAAGATGGGCTTTAAGATTGAAGAGCGTAGCCAGTCTCAGGGCACAATCACTGCGAAATATGCGTCTCCGGATGATGAATTCTGGAACGATATCGGCGTTAAACCAGTGGAGTTAGCCGCTGGTAAGTACACATTCTTACTTGGTGATTTAGGCAACCGTACGTCTATCAATATCACCGACTCCTCTGGCAAGCCAGTAGAAGAAGAGTTTTTGAAATCACTAGCGCCTGTATTGGCTGCAACAGTGAAGCAGTAAACAAAGCGAGCTTAACGCGGCGTGTTTACTTAATGATAGAAAAGGGACCTAGTGGTCCCTTTTTTGATGTTTAGATTAAATGTGTCGAGATGAAGCTGGTGAGTAACTAACGAGGCTCGTTTTTGTTTTTATCTTCTTCAGCGTAGCGCTGTTTATCCAATGTGTTCAGCTTATCTAAATCGTTCTTACGGCTTTTATCCATCTGACCAAACTTCATTTTTGCGGTGTATTTGAGTGCGGCAATATTACCAATGACCACGCTCAACACTACAATAATAATGACCCAAGGATTGGTTAGTATTTCTATCATAGAGCCTCCGGCGGCGTGATATTGTGAATAAATTTGGCAACGACGTTATCCAAATTATTCAGTATGACGTCAATCCCTGCAATGTTGTTGGTCTGATTTTGTTTAATCAACTGGCTGCTGAGTACATCAAGCGTCAACTGCTTGAGACATTGCTGCCCGACAGCGCGGTGACTAATGTGCCAAGGCTCAATCGAAACGCCACCTAAATCGTGCTGATAAGGAAAGAAGAAACCGAACCGACCAAGGTTGGCTTTTAACCATTGGTAGAACGCCTGCTGGGGGCCTTCAAGATACTCCCAAGGTTCCAACTTGAGTTTTGTGTCAGCAGGCAATAAATTGCGCGCATAGACATCAAAATCACACCCCCAATGATGACGACTTCCTCCGGGCAATGCCGACCAGCGCAAAATGGCCATCAATTTCTCTTCGTCATTTAACTCTGCTTTATTCAAAGGGCGGGAGTTGATGTCGAGAATTGGCAACTCACCAGAAAACTTCCCGTTCCAGATGGCTTTTTGGCGATTAAAGTCACGAAAACCACTGGCGATTTCCATTTTGAAACCTGCTTCTGTTGCCGCTTCAATCATCTTTAGCAGATCGTCAGCCACTTCAGGGTGGAGTAGAAACGCTTTTTGCCCCACTAGTGTGGATTGAAGATGAGAATCAGTGATTCCGGTGAGTTGCTCTGGTGTCATTGTGTTCTCGCTGATTACTTCGCCAATAGGTGTTTCAACGTGTTTTCGTACATGTCCGTCAACTTTTCAAGATCGTCGACTTTCACACACTCGTTCACTTTATGAATCGTAGCGTTAACAGGGCCTAACTCTACGACTTGGCCTCCCATTCGAGCAATAAAACGACCATCAGAAGTACCGCCAGTTGTAAGTAGCGCTGGCTTCGTATCATTGACTTCGGCCACAGCAGCTACAACTGCGTCTAGCAGTGCGCCCGTATCGGTCAGGAATGGGTCACCGTTGAATGTCCATTTTAGGTCGTAGTCCAGCTCATGCTTGTCCAATGTTTCGGTAACACGCTGAACAATTGCGTCATTGTTAAGCTCAGTACTAAAACGTAGGTTGAACTGAACATGGAACTCGCCAGGAATAACATTAGACGCACCAGTGCCAGCCGATACATTCGGGATCTGGAAACTAGTCGGTGGGAAGTAATCATTCCCTTTGTCCCATTCTGTCGTCGCGAGTTCATGAATCGCGAGTAGAGACTCGTGCACTGGATTGCTGGCTAGGTGAGGGTATGCCACGTGGCCTTGTGTTCCTTTTACCGTTAAATCACCAGTGATGGATCCACGGCGTCCATTTTTCACTACATCGCCAACCACGTCGGTGCTGGATGGTTCACCAACAATACACATGTCGATGTTCTCACCACGTTCCATCAACGTTTCTACAACGCGAACGGTACCATTGATAAATGGCCCTTCTTCATCTGACGTAATCAAAAAGCCAATTGAGCCTTTGTGGTCTGGGTTTTCTTCAATGAAGCGTTCGACAGCAACGACCATAGCAGCTAGTGACCCTTTCATGTCAGCTGCGCCGCGGCCATGCAAGTAACCATCAATAATGGTCGGTTCAAACGGATGTGTATTCCAGTGTTCCAATTTGCCAGCTGGTACCACATCGGTGTGGCCAGCAAACGCAAATAGCGGCGCTTCTGAACCACGTCGAGCCCAGAAGTTCGTGGTGTCTTCAAATACCATCACTTCAATTTCAAACCCGAGTGCTTTTAAGCGCTCGATCATCAAATCCTGACAACCTGCGTCTTCCGGCGTTACGGACTGTCTACTGATCAGATCTTTAGCAAGTGCCAATACTGGACTGTCTGTCATCCTTGAGTATTCCTTTATTTAAGAGTTGAAAATGCTAGCGTATTGATCAGCTTTAAAACCGATATGAAGTTGATCATTCACTTTTAAAATTGGGCGTTTAATCATCGCAGGGTTTTCTACCAAAAGAGCGATGGCGTTTTCCTCGTTAAGTGTGTCTTTCTGCTCTTGCGCTAATTGGCGGTAGGTTGTGCCACGTTTATTGAGCACCTGTTCCCAACCTAAAGCGCGACAAAATTCACTTACCACTTCGGCGTCAATGCCTTGCTTACGGTAGTCATGGAAGTCGTAAGCAATATCCTCGGCTTCTAACCATTTCTTGGCTTTTTTGATCGTATCGCAGTTGGGAATACCAAACATGGTAATCGACATAGTGTTTCCTTTTTCTTTGTTCTATTTTTCACTGGCGCGGTTAAGACGCACTTAAGTGATTTGGGCTGTTAAAGCATCCTATCAAGAAGCAATCAAACTGACAAAATGCGGTGGAAAATATTTTCAGATAGATTGAGATAACTAATGTCACATAACTTATTTACGATGAATGCGCTATAAATCGAATAAAAATTCGTCTAAATCAAATGGAAAAGTCGAGTTATTGATCAAACGCAACACCTCGCTGAGCAAAAACGAAATAATGAATCAGCACAATTTTAGGAGGTGTCAATGGAATTGAGTCCTGTTTTTGCAAGGCGGCTATATTTGGCCTTGTTGGTGGAAAACCTAGAAAGGCCGAATGTGCCAAAGTTGATCGAAAAAACGGGGTGGCCTCGTCGTACTATTCAAGATGTACTCAAGGCGTTACCTGGGATCGGCATTGAACTCATATTCGTTCAAGATGGCCGACGTCATAATGACGGCTATTATCAACTTTCAGATTGGGGGCCTTTTGATAGCCAATGGGTTCTAGAGCGGGAGAGAGATATCGCTAGCAGTCTTGGATTTCGTGCATAAGCCAGCAATTGCTGGCTTTTTTCATATTCAGGCCTCATCCATTGCAGCGGTAGGCGGAACCCAGCACGCTAAATGAAGTGATAAAATCTTGTGGGGAAACCATAAAAACGGTGTCCGCATCGATAGCCGCTGCATTGTTTTTTAAATCATTCATCGCGCCTTGCATCATCGCGTCATTAGTCATGAAAATGTAGTTATACCAATGGCCTTCACTTCCGGTGACTTCGCCTTTGTATTCGCATCGCTCAGGGTCGAATTGCGCGTCAATGCGAATATGAACATCTTGACTTTGAGCATGAGTAAGGTGAGAAGGCATCGTGCAACCCGTTAGAAGCACGACAAAAAGTCCAAGTAACAGGCGTTTCATTAGCTATTTCCCCAATACTATGTAAGCAGCAAAGCCAATCCAGCTCAGAACAAGTAGTGTCCAAGGCAGTTTGCTTGATGAATGGTTTGGTGCATCGTCGGTGATATTGTCTTGTTCGATAATCTCTTCATGCTGACGTTGTTTTTCACGTTGCTGTTTTTTCTTCGCTTTATCGGCTTGGCGGTTGCGCTCTTTTTGTTGTTTCTTATATTGCGCGATGCCTTTTTCGATACCTTGAGCGATGAGCTTGGTTTGCTCTTTGGTTTGCCCCGGTTTCTGCGTGGATTTGGCAATTCTCATCGCTTCGGCTTGAGTTTCTTGAGAAGGCACAGGGGTGGCAGGAGTTCTTTTTTTCATGTTTCTCATCAACGTCGCTGTAAATCTTTGTTTAGTTTACCTGTGTAAGGTGCTGAAATGAACTTCAGTTCTCATCTTTGTTGGCTTGCAACTCTGAAACGATAGGTTAAAGTGACGTTTTTATCACATAAAGAAGAAGATGTTGTGCGCTATTCGTTTGACCAATATGACGCCCATGGATTTTTAAAGGCGCCGATCATTTTATGGGTGGGATGGATGTTTCTTGTGCGTTCATGGGTGGTGTTTGCCATGGCTGGTGTAAGTCGTGATAGTGGCAGTAAGCTACTCGCTATTGTTTACCCAGATTCAAGTACGTTGTATTTAGGTTTGGCGATGGGCATTCCAAGTTTGCTTCTTATGTGGTTAATGGGGCTTCGTCATCCCGACAGAGGATGGGTAAACAGAATTACTCGCTATGGTCGCGAGATCACTTTGATCTTGTGCGGTATTCAACTTGCTCAGACCATGTATCATGTGTACCTAGAACATGGAGTGTTTAATTGGGCAAACGCCCTTACCATTACCTTATTAGCTTGGTTTATGATCTATCTTCTAAATGGAAGATGGGTAAAAGACTGTTTTCATGTGCCACAATTAGCGCACGATGAACAGCAGCATTCAAAGAATTAAAAACAATAACTTCCCACTCTGGGGCAAAGTAATAGAGGAAACCTCAATGTCACAAGCTCAAACGGCGATCGTGCCAGAAGCCGGGCCATTTGCACTGTACACTCAACTCAAAGTGAACCAAAACCGTGAAAACGTATTAGAAAAACTGAAAGCACTGCCAAAGTTGGTGGAAGAGTTAAACATTACCCAGCCGGGTGCAGCGCTGACGCTTTCTATCGCATTCACAAAATCGTTTTGGGAACACCTTAATGTAGACGCGCCAGAAGAGCTTATTGATTTTACTCAACTTGGCGAAGGTGACATCGTTGCTCCAGCAACAGACGTAGATGTACTGATTCACTGTCACTCGACTCGTCACGACTTGCATTTTTACGTGTTGCGTAAGTTCCTAGAAGAGACGGCACAAGATGTCACCATTGTGGACGAAACATATGGGTACCGTTACCTTGATGCTCGTGATATGACAGACTTCATTGATGGCACAGAAAACCCGAAAGGGGAGGCTCGCGCTGATGTGGCTCTAGTAAAAGAGGGCCCATTTGCTGGAGGCAGTTATGTTATGGCTCAGCGCTTTGAACATAACCTTGCCGCTTGGAATCGATTGAATGTCAAAGCGCAAGAAAAAGTGATTGGTCGTACCAAGCCAGACTCTATCGAGCTAGAAGACGTTCCTGCTGCATCACACGTTGGTCGCGTTGATATCAAAGAAGAAGGTAAAGGTTTGAAGATTGTTCGCCACAGCTTACCATACGGGACGGTGACAGGGCCTCATGGCCTGCTGTTTATTTCTTACTGCAATACACTTCATAACATTAAAGTGATGCTAGAAAGTATGTACGGCGTGACAGATGGTAAAACAGACCAAATGCTTCGTTTCACAAAAGCGGTAACTGGTGCGTACTTCTTCGCTCCTTCGCAAGAAATGCTCGCGGAGCTAGCCATCAAGTAAGTTCTCAGACTTCATTTCTTAAGCCCTCCAATGGGGGGCTTTTGTTTTCTATTTCTATTCCAATCTCTTTTCAAAAAACACTAAACTTTTCTGTTACTTGGTCGATAAGTACTCAAAGCCTTAATTTATTTGGAGTCTGTGTCTCGTGGCGATCACCGTTAATACCAATGTGGCAGCACTCGTCGCACAGCGTCATTTGACCAGTGCAACTGACATGCTGAACCAATCCATGGAGCGTTTGTCTTCAGGGAAGCGTATTAATAGCGCAAAGGATGACGCTGCGGGTCTGCAAATATCCAACCGCTTGCAATCACAAATGCGTGGTTTGGATGTCGCGGTACGTAACGCGAATGACGGCATTTCCATCATGCAAACTGCGGAAGGCGCGATGAATGAGGTGACCAATATCATGCAACGTATGCGTGATTTGTCGCTACAGTCAGCCAATGGTTCAAACAGCAAAGCGGAGCGCACTGCACTGCAAGAAGAAGTTTCTGCTTTAAATGATGAGTTAAGTCGTATTGCAGAAACGACCTCCTTTGGCGGACGTAAATTGCTGAATGGCACATTCGGTACATCGTCTTTTCAAATCGGTGCAACGGCTGGTGAAGCGGTACAAATTGGCCTGCGGACCATGCAGCCGGAATCTTTAGGTAGCTTTTCAATGAGCTCATATCAAAGAGTCAGTTCAGATTGGACGGTTCAAAACGGAAATAATGAAATTGTTATCAGCTACCGTGATAACAATTTTGAAGAGCAGGAGATCCGTATTGAAGCTAAAGCTGGCGACGATATAGAAGAACTCGTGACTTACATTAATGGGCAAACCGATAAAGTGAAAGCGTCTGTTAATGAAGAGGGGCAACTGCAGTTACTCATGTCCCACAAGGACGCCATAAAATACCCTGGACCAACCTTCAGTGGTGGCCTGGCTGATGAGTTAGAACTTGGCAAGTATGTCACCATAAATAGAACGGTAGATAGTATTGATATTAGCACGGTCGGTGGCGCTCAGATGGCGGTCGGCATTTTAGATGATGCTTTGAAAACGGTAGATGGCAGTCGTGCGGAGTTAGGCGCGTATCAAAACCGCTTTAATCACGCGATCAATAATCTCGATAACATCCACGAAAACTTAGCCGCTTCCAACAGTCGTATCCAAGACACTGACTATGCCAAAGAAACTACGCAAATGGTGAAGCAACAGATTTTACAACAGGTCAGTACTTCTATTCTGGCGCAAGCAAAACAAGCGCCAAACCTAGCATTGACCTTGCTTGGCTGATGAACGGCCTTGCCCGAATTTAACGCAAAACCTGCCTGTATCGACAATTCGAAAAGAAGCTTTAGCGAAAAATGAAAGTTTTTTTGCTTTTTTATCCGCTTTGTCACGATTCCCCCTCCAAACGAATTATTTTCAAAAAAATCTAAAATTTTCTCTAAAGAAAACAGGGTATGCGCCGTTAATAAAAGTAACTTTGAGAGAACTACTTGGTTTTCCGAGACGTCGGAAACCGCTACACCGGAAAATCAATTGGAGAAATCACCA
>NZ_JAWOVZ010000009.1:0-167064 GCF_033340175.1 Vibrio sp. 1557
CCACGGTTGGTGTATTTCTTCGCGATAGAAATTACAAGACGCAAGTTCGCTTCAACCATCTCTTTCTTCGCACGGCGAGCTTTTGCTTCACCGATAGACATACGACGGCTGATGTCTTTAATGTTCTGTACGTTTAGAGAAGTCTCTTCTTCAATCATTTTTAGCTTAGCGATTGAACGACGGATTTCTTCTTCGTTACGTTTGATCTTTTCAGCGTATGGCTTGTCTGAAGCAAGAACTTCATCCAGCCAAGCTTCACTTGATTCATTACCAGTGAACAGCGCGATGAATGATTTCTTCGGCATTTTGCCGTATTCAACCACTGACTTCATGATCAGACGCTCTTGTGTACGAACGCGATCCATAGCAGTACGCAGTTCATTCACTAGGTGATCAAACTGTTTAGGCGTTAGACGAAACTCGCGGAATACGTCTAGCATCATTTCATTAGCAACGGTTGCTTTCGGGCTGTTATAGCCGTACTCGTTGATTGCTAATTGAAGATTTTGATAGGTGCTGCGTAGTTGGTTGAATTTCTCTAGCGCTAATTCTGGATCGATACCTACATCTTCTTCAGAATCATCTGAATCGTCATCGCTATCTTCGTCGTCATCAACGTCTTCATCGTCTTCTTCTTCTAACTGAGATTCAGTCAGTTCAGAACCGATGTGTGTTGCCGTTGGTGCAGCGGTGTCGTCAGCATCTGGATCTACAAAACCTGAAATTAGGTCTGTAAGACGTAGTTCTTCAGCTTGAACTTTGTCAAATTGCTCAAGAATGTACGGAATTGTGCCTGGGTATTCAGCAACAGACGATTGAACTTGGTTAATACCTTCTTCAATACGTTTTGCGATGTCGATTTCGCCTTCGCGAGTTAGAAGTTCGACAGTACCCATCTCACGCATGTACATACGTACTGGGTCTGTTGTACGACCAATCTCACTCTCTACGCTAGAAAGTGCAGCGGCTGCAGCTTCGGCTGCATCTTCATCGGTAATATTTGTGTCATCGTTCAGTGCTAAATCATCAGCATCAGGAGCAGTTTCTACTACCTTAATGCCCATGTCGTTGATCATCTGAATGATGTCTTCTACCTGTTCTGAATCTACGATTTCAGCAGGTAGGTGGTCATTTACTTCGGCGTAGGTCAGATAGCCTTGTTCCTTGCCTTTAATAACAAGTGACTTTAGCTGTGACTGCGGATTGTGATCCATAGACGGTATCCAACTTCGTAATCTGGTGAAGGAATCAGTATGCGAAATGCAAACCACTTACTATAACAAATTAAATCGTTGCTGACTAATTAAACAGGGTTACGCTTTTAAATCTAGCATAAGTGCTAGCAGCTCCCTTTTCTCTTCGGCTGATAAACCGACACTTCTTGCTTTGGCCTGCAGGTTTTCAATTTGTTTTTCTACGCACTGGGCAATAATTTTATCCAGTGAGTCTAAAAAGATTTCTTCTTGGTTGTCCTCATCGAGTGGAATGTCCCAACTCGCGAGACGAGACAGAAGGGTCTCATTTTGGCTGTTTCGCCAATGCTCTAATAATTGGCCTGTGTTGATATGGGGATGCGCTTGGCATTTATCAAGTACATCAACAAATAAACTTAGACCAGGAATGGGCAAATCTCTAACGCTAGTTAGATCTGGCACCATACTTACGTATTGTGGGTTTTGAATCAGTAACGCGATCACTTCTCGCATCGGCGTTCGCTTGATTTCTTTATGAGGTTGAGGCCTTTTATCCTCTTTACCTTGTTTTGAAATTAGCTGCTGTAGTTGGCGTTCATCAACCAAACCCAAACGGCGGCCAAGCAATTCTCTCAAGTATAGTCTTAAAGTGCCGCCAGGGACTTTATCAATGAGAGGAACCGCAAGAGTACTCAGTTTTGCCATGCCTTCTTTCGTGCTCATATCGACCTGCTGAGTCAATGAGCTGAACATGAATTCAGACAAGGGCATCGCATTAGACACTTGCTGCTCAAATGCTTGTTTTCCGTTTTGTCGGATATAAGAGTCGGGATCTTCTCCGTCCGGCAAAAACATGAATTTTAACTGGCGACCATCCGTTAGGTAAGGCAATGCATTTTCCATGGCACGCCACGCGGCTTCACGGCCTGCGCGGTCACCGTCATAACAACACACGACGGTGCTTGTTTGCCTGAATAACACCTGCAAGTGATCGCCCGTTGTCGAGGTTCCCAATGAGGCAACGGAATAATCTACGCCATATTGAGCAAGCGCGACAACATCCATATAGCCTTCAACCACTAAAATTTGTGGTGGCTCACGATACGCTTGTAGTACTTCATATAGGCCATACAACTCTTTACCTTTATGAAATATCGGGGTTTCGGGTGAGTTGAGATATTTTGGTGTCCCATCACCTAATACTCGACCACCAAAGCCTATTACTCGACCGCGTCTGTCTCGAATAGGAAACATCACTCGACCACGGAATCGGTCGTAGCGGTTGCCTTTATCGTTTTCAATCAACATGCCGCCAGTGACGAGCATGTCTTGGTTTTCTTTATTCTGGCCAAAGTTCTTACGAACTAAATCCCATTCATCAGCCACATAGCCGATGCCAAACTTCTGGACGATTTCACCAGACAGGCCGCGATCTTTTAGATACTCAATCGCCACCTTACTTGCTGGCTGTTTGAGTTGGTTACGATAAAATTGAGCAATGCTGCCCATTAAGTCGTATAGGTTACGTTTTTCACTGCTGCTTGCTTGTGGGCCTGATTGAAACGAACCATTACCGCCGCTACGTTGTTCGCGAGGAACATCTAAACCCAAGTATGAAGCGAGTTCTTCAATGGCTTCGACGAATTCTAGTCGGTCGAATTCCATCAAAAAATCGATGGCATTTCCATGCGCGCCACAACCAAAACAATGGTAGAACTGCTTTTCTTGACTGACACTGAATGAGGGTGTCTTTTCGTTGTGGAACGGGCAGCATGCGCCGTAGTTTTTGCCTTTTTTCTTAAGTTTCACACGTGCGTCGATGATATCGACAATATCAAGTCGAGCTAGAAGGTCATCGATAAAACTGCGAGGGATGTGTCCAGCCATAAAACCTAACAAAAAAAGAAGATGATGAGTGGAGTGAATGCCTTAAAAGAATGAGCGTATTGCCCATTGATTTCATTCCATCCATCCAGATACAAACAAGCCGTGCGCTCCAAAGGATAGCACGGCTTGCTGCAATTGGGTGGGGTACCTTAAGCCAATTTAGCGCGAACTAAACCGCTTACTTTACCCATATCTACACGCCCTTGAATTTGCGGTTTCAGAACGCCCATTACTTTGCCCATGTCTTGCATGCCAGCTGCGCCAGATTCAGCAATCGCGTTCTCGATGAGAGCCGCGACTTCTTCGTCTGTCAGTGGTTGAGGCATAAAGTCCTCAAGAACGGTAATTTCTGCTTGTTCCGCATCAGCAAGATCTTGACGACCCGCTGCTTCAAACTGCGCTACAGAATCGCGACGTTGTTTAACCATCTTGGTCAATACTGCAAGAATGTCGTCATCGTTCAGAGTAATCTGTTCGTCAACTTCACGTTGCTTGATTGCTGATAGGGCTAAACGAATAGTACCAAGGCGCAATTTGTCCTTGGCTTTCATCGCTAATTTTTGCTCTTCTTTGAGTTGATCAATCAGAGCCATAACTAAATTCCTTTTGGAGCTCAGTTATTAGTACAGGCGAACGCGACGAGCGTTTTCGCGAGCTAGCTTCTTAGCGTGACGCTTTTGAGCTGCTGCTTTAGCGCGTTTGCGAACTGTAGTTGGTTTTTCGTAGTGCTCACGACGACGCACTTCAGAAAGGATACCTGCTTTTTCGCAAGAGCGCTTAAAACGACGTAGAGCAACGTCGAACGGTTCGTTTTCACGTACTTTAACTACTGGCATATGCCTTTCACCTCAGGGGTTATTCGTTAACGCTGGTATTCAACAGACCAAATCACAATTGTTAGGTCTCTTACCAGCTTGATCAAAAATGGTGCGGAATTTTAATCCGATCACAACTACTTTGTAAAGCCTTTTGTCGATTATTGTCTGTACAAAATTTGTTTGCAGCACCAAGGCGAGGTAATATGACGCCCAAATTTCCTCTATACAGAAAGCATACTGAGAAAACCATGCGCATTATTGGTATTGAAACCTCTTGTGACGAGACTGGCATCGCAATTTATGACGATGAAAACGGTCTCTTGTCACACAAGCTATACAGCCAAGTAAAACTGCACGCAGATTACGGCGGTGTGGTGCCTGAGTTGGCTTCACGTGACCACGTAAAGAAAACCATTCCTCTTATTAAAGAGGCACTAAAAGAAGCGAACTTAACTTCAAAAGACATCGATGGTGTCGCGTATACCGCGGGGCCTGGTCTTGTTGGGGCGCTATTAGTGGGTGCGACTATCGGTCGCAGTATTGCTTATGCTTGGGGAGTGCCAGCGGTACCTGTTCATCATATGGAAGGTCACCTATTGGCCCCAATGTTGGAAGATAACCCTCCACCGTTCCCGTTTGTGGCGGTATTAGTATCGGGCGGTCACTCTATGATGGTGGAGGTGAGAGGCATCGGTGAGTACAAAATTCTAGGTGAGTCGATTGATGATGCGGCGGGCGAAGCGTTTGATAAAACAGCGAAGCTAATGGGTTTGGATTACCCAGGCGGTCCACTATTATCTAAACTGGCGGAAAAAGGTACACCGGGCCGCTTTAAGTTCCCGCGCCCAATGACGAATGTGCCAGGTTTGGACATGAGTTTCTCTGGTCTAAAAACCTTTACGGCTAACACGATTGCTGCAAACGGTGATGACGAGCAAACTCGCGCGGACATCGCATTAGCATTTGAAGAAGCTGTGTGTGCTACGTTGGCTATTAAATGTAAGCGCGCGCTTGAGCAAACAGGCATGAAACGTATTGTTATTGCTGGTGGTGTGAGTGCTAACCGTCGTTTGCGAGCTGAGTTAGAGAAGTTAGCGAAGAAAGTTGGTGGCGAAGTTTACTACCCACGTACTGAGTTCTGTACAGATAACGGTGCGATGATCGCTTACGCAGGCATGCAGCGCTTGAAGAATGGCGAAGTGGCTGATATGTCAGTAGAGGCTCGTCCACGTTGGCCAATTGATCAACTAACACCTGTCGCTTAGTCAAATTTATGCGGTAGGTTTGAAACCGGTTCTGTGTAATAAAGGTCTCTGCTCCTCAGAGGCCTTTATTTTTAATTATTCAATGAACCGCCTCGTTTTACATTCTGACTGATGCGAGCAGTTCGCTATTGTTTCAGTGCTAGGATGACGTGGAAGAATAAGAAATGGATATAACAATGAATAAGTTTGAAATTGAAGGTCAGCAACTTGCTTATCTAGATAAAGGTGAGGGCCCTGTGCTTCTATTTGGTCATAGTTACCTTTGGGATAGCCAAATGTGGGCGCCGCAAGTTGAGGTTTTAAGCCAGTCATTCCGTTGTATTGTGCCAGATCTTTGGGCACATGGTGAATCGGACGCTGCACCTGCATCGACACAGTCATTGGCCGACTATGCACAACAGATGTTGGCATTGATGGATCATTTAGATATTGAAGAGTTCTCGATAGTGGGCTTATCTGTTGGCGGCATGTGGGGAGCAGAGCTAACGGCTCAAGCGCCGCAACGTGTTAAGTCACTGGTATTGATGGATACCTTCATTGGCTGGGAGCCAGAAGTTACGTATAAAAAGTATTTTGCAATGCTTGATACCATCAGCCAAGTCCAAGCAGTGCCTGCGCCAATTATTGAAGCCGTTGTGCCGCTGTTCTTTGCCAACAACGTCAATCAGGATAACCCTAAACTTGTCGCTTCATTCAAACGCAGTTTAGAAGAGCTGAACGGTGAGCGTGCGGTGGAAGTAGCTCGCATAGGGCGCATGGTGTTTGGTCGCCGTGATGTGATTGAGGATTCGGAAAAATTTGCTCTGCCGACGTTAATTGCAGTGGGCTGTGAAGATAAACCACGTCCAGTTTTTGAATCTTATTTAATGAAAGACTGTATCACAGGCAGTGAGTTGGTGGAGATTCCCCAAGCGGGACATATCAGTTGTTTAGAGCAACCTGAGTTCGTCAACCAGATGTTGTTGAACTTCCTGAATCGAGTTCATGCATAACCAATACATCCTTCTTTAAACGAAAAACTCGGTATTAAGCCGAGTTTTTTTGTGTCAGTTTTTTCTCGCCGATTTTTGGCTCGTCGCCAGACAAAAGCCGACGAATATTTTGATGATGCTTAAATACGATTAAGCAGCACAGCATAGCAACAGGTAACGTGTATTGCGGTTTAAACATCCAAGTATAAAACGGAGTGACCAAAACCGTGACGAGAGCCGCTAAGGATGAATAGCGGAATAGCGCGGCTACTGACAGCCAAGTTAACATTACCAATCCTGTTAAGTCCAAACCAATCGGAGCGATAGCGCCAAGCGCGGTTGCGACACCTTTTCCGCCTTTAAAGTGGAAAAAGATGGGGTACATGTGGCCAAGACAGGCTGCAATGGCGATGACGCCAAGAATGATAGGGTCGATACCAAGAAAGTATCCGCCCCACACGGGGATAGTGCCTTTGAGCATATCGCACAACAAGACTGAAACAGCGGCTCCTCGTCCGCCAATACGCAATACGTTCGTTGCTCCAGGATTGTTAGATCCCACACTGCGTGGGTCTGGCAGTTTTAAGAGTCGACAGATCAAAACCGCACTGGAAACCGAACCTAATAAATAGGCGGCCATTGTCATTATCAGTGCCAGTGCGTCCATAGAAGTCCTTGATGGATTGGAATTTAATGCTCGGTTCCCGCGTAGTTGCTATCATACCCCGAATTTACATAATGCAGAAATCCTCACTGTGATAGAGCTTGCATTATGTGATTTCTTGTATATAAAGATGCTTTCGCAGTTTATACCTAAGTAACATTGTGATGACCAAAGTAAATGTTACTTAGGTATAGAATACTACGATCAAATTACCCCTCACGGGTATCCGACCTCTGTAATAGAAGGACATAAGATGGCTCTGGATAAAGTTTTTATTGAACAGTTAGAAGTAATCACCACCATTGGCGTGTACGACTGGGAACAACAAATCAAACAAAAGTTGGTTCTAGATATTGAAATGGCACACGATAATAAACCTGCGGGCAAAAGTGATGATGTGCAAGATGCACTGGATTATTCGCAGGTGAGTGAGGCGGTACTTAACCACATTGAAAATGGTCGTTTCTTACTGGTCGAGCGCGTGGCTGAAGAAGTAGCAGAGCTTATCATGCAGCGTTTCTCTGTGCCTTGGGTGAAAATCCGCCTAGCGAAGCCTGGCGCCGTGCCGCAAGCACGTGCTGTTGGTGTGGTGATTGAGCGAGGACGAGCATGATCACCACTTATATCGGTGTTGGGACGAACGTAGAAAGAGAGCAACATGTGCTTGCTGCGTATCAGGAGCTGCAACGGCTTGGAGAAAATCTCCTCGTATCACCGATATATGAATGCGAACCTATTGGTTTTAGCAGCAAGAATTTCTACAACTTTGTCGTTGCAATGCGTACCGAGTTGTCATTAGAAGAGTTGAGCCATCAACTACGCGAGATTGAATTTAAGTGGGGACGCGAAGAAAACGCGCAAAAGTATCAGGATCGAACACTGGATCTCGATATAGTGTTGTTCGGTGAGCGCGTCTCCAAGAAAAAACCTGAGCTACCTCGCAGTGATATCTACAAATATCCTTTTGTCACAAAGCCGCTGTATGATCTCGAACCGCAATTAGTGATCCCAGGCGATGGACGCACAGTCGCAGACATTTGGCATGCTATGCAGCCAGTCGATTCGCTCAAACCCGTTTCCTTTCATTTTTAATTTGAGTTGTTTACATGAGTTATTTTGAAGCCTTTATTTTGGCTCTGATTCAGGGGCTGACAGAGTTTTTGCCTATCTCAAGCTCTGCCCATTTGATCCTGCCTTCCGCTATTTTAGGATGGGAAGATCAAGGTCTGGCCTTTGATGTTGCTGTTCACGTCGGTACATTAATGGCTGTCGTGATCTATTTTCGTCATGAAGTAATCACTTTGTTTCAAGCGTTATTTGCTTCGATCTTTAAAGGAGATCGCAGTAAAGAAGCTAAATTGGCTTGGATGATCGTGATTGCGACGATTCCAGCTTGTGTGTTCGGCTTATTGATGAAAGACATCATTGAAGTGTATCTACGTAGCGCTTACGTCATCGCGACTACTACGATCGTATTTGGCCTGTTGCTATGGTGGGTAGACAAAAACGCTAAACTCGTTGCCGATGAATACCAAACGGGTTGGAAGAAAGCTGTATTTATCGGTATTGCTCAAGCCTTAGCGATGATTCCTGGAACTTCACGTTCAGGGGCGACCATCACAGCAGCGCTTTACCTTGGCTTTACTCGAGAAGCGGCTGCCCGATTTTCGTTTTTAATGTCGATCCCAATCATTACATTAGCTGGTAGCTACTTAGGCATGAAGTTAGTGACCAGTGGTGAACCTGTCCATGTTGGTTTCTTAATGACTGGCATTATCACATCGTTTATCAGTGCGTACATCTGTATCCACTTCTTCTTGAAGATGATTTCACGAATGGGCATGACACCGTTTGTGATTTACCGTCTCATTTTGGGCGTCGGTTTGTTCGCTTTTCTATTAAGTGCATAATTGATGTTAACGAAAAACGCCCGCGAAATGCGCGGGCGTTTTTGTTTGTTCGTTACTTCTTAAGTGCTGCTTTCACTGCTTCAATACGTCGTTTTTCTTGCTCGTCACGAATCGCAGGGCCTTTAAAGCCCTCTTTGATAATGGCTTGAACGTCAACTGCCGCTGCTGCTTGGTAGGCTTGCCTAAAAATATCCGCCTGTGGATATGGTTGCGTTTCCAGTCCTTTACGACCAGCGTGATCCGCTTGGCAGCAAAGCAAGATATCTTGCAGACGTTCGGACTTACGCCACACATCAAGTTTATTGAGTATTTTAATTATGGTTTGTGGTTTAAGTTCAGCCGCGCGATGAATATTGGAGTGCTGTTCGCACACCATCAAGGCTAAATCACGAAACTCATTTGGTACCCGGACACGTTCGCACAGCTTTTTGATCAGTTTTAATCCTGTATGGCAATGCATTTTGTGGCTTGGCCATTCGCTCTCTGGCGTCACGCCCTTACCCAAGTCATGCACTTGGGCGGCAAACCTGACGGGGAGTGAGTTACTCAATTTTGCGGCTTGCTCTGCCACCATCAAAGTATGGATGCCAGTATCGATTTCTGGATGCCACTTCTCAGGTTGAGGTACGCCAAATAGTGCATCAATTTCAGGTAACACCACGGTTAATGCACCACAGTCTCGTAGAACCGATAAGAAAATATCAGGGCGAGGAGTAGAGAGAGATTTATGCCATTCTTGCCAAACACGCTCGGGAGTCAGTGTGCTCAGCTCTCCGGACTCTGCCATGTGACGCATTAACCGCATGGTTTCGTCGGCAACCGTAAAGTTTAGATCAGCAAGCTTCGCTGCGAAGCGAGCGACACGTAAAACGCGTAGAGGGTCTTCAATAAAGGCGTCTGATACATGGCGTAGCAGTTTATCGTTGAGATCTTGCTGGCCACCATATGGGTCATGGATCGTGCCATCACTCTCCATTGCCATCGCGTTAATGGTTAAATCACGACGTATCAAATCTTCTTCTAAGGTGACGTTTTGATCGAAGAAACATTCAAAACCAGTGTAACCAGAACCTGACTTTCTCTCTGTTCGTGCAAGGGCATATTCTTCTTTACTTTTGGGATGCAGAAATACAGGAAAGTCTTTACCAACGGCGGTGTATCCTTGGGACAGCATCATCTCGGGCGTCGCGCCTACGACCACCCAGTCGTTGTCATAACTATCAATTCCGAGCAATTTATCTCGAACTGCGCCACCTACTAAATAAACTTGCACGAATTACCTCTTAATTTATGGATATGCCGTTGGACATTGTAGCAAGCAATGGTACTTTTCTTTACTCCTAAGAATAGAAGAAGAGCGTTTATACCATGTCTGACTATTCCCAGGTGGTTTTTTAGCTGGAGAGCCTAATGTATAAGGACTTTTTTGGGTTTGTCGAACAACCATTTTCGATTGTTCCAAACTCACGTTATTTGTATTTAAGCCAACGTCACAAAGAGGCAATCACACATCTCCAAGCTGGGCTAGGCGATGGCGGTGGCTTTGCTATGCTTACTGGCGAAGTAGGTACAGGCAAAACGACCGTCGCAAAAGCGATGCTGGCGAATTTGGGTGATAACACCAAAGCGGGTCTTATTCTCAATCCCACGTTTTCGAGTAGAGACTTGCTCGAAGCCATTTGCGATGAGTTCAAAATCACCTATCCGCCAGATGCAAACCTCAAACAGCTAAACCAGGTTATCCATCAATATTTGCTGCGTAATTATCGTTCAGGCTGGCAGACATTGCTGGTCATTGATGAGGCTCAACACCTTGCCGCCGACGTTCTAGAGCAGTTGCGCTTGTTGACCAACTTGGAAACCGATACCAGAAAATTGCTCAAAGTGTTGTTGGTCGGGCAGCCTGAATTGCAGCGGTTATTACAAACAACACAACTACGCCAACTTGCCCAGCGTATTACCGGGCGTTATCACCTGTTGCCGTTGGATGAAAAAGAGACAGAAGATTACATCGCATTTCGACTACATACAGCAGGTGGCGACCAGCAACTGTTTAATCGTGCTTCTTGTAAACTTATAGCCAAATACAGTCACGGTATACCGCGGCTCATCAACCTTATCTGTGACAAATCCCTCAACATTAGTTATCACCAGGGTAATGTGGTGGTGGATAAGCAAACCGTTCAGCAGGCCTGTGAAGAGGTGATGCAGTTTCAGGCAGATATTTATCAGCAAGATAAAAAAGAGCGCCGGACTTTCCGTTGGCCTGCTTGGGGCTCTGTCACGGTAGGCCTTATTGCTGCATTAAGTACGGGGTGGGCGGTCGTGAATTATATGCCAGCTCAAGCGACGTCAGTGTTGACACAAGTGACGGAGCCAAGAGTAGAGCCAACACCAACCGTCGTCAGCCAACAGTTAACGGATGAGCAGCGTGCTTTATTGTTAACACAAAAACAGTCGAACCTCGCTGTAAATGATTTGTATCGTTTGTGGGGGTATCAAGCATCGGTTCGCGATAACCTTTGTTTGTCAGAACCGCAGTCGACTATGCGTTGTGAGCGTAAAATGGCGACTTGGCCGCTGTTGATGCAACAAAATCGCCCTGTGATCTTGGAGTTGAATTATCAAGGTGATGTTGGGTATGTCATTCTATATGCCGTCGGTAATGACCAAGCTGAAGTGCTCAATGGTAAGCAGCGTCTCCGTCTGCCAATTTCATGGTTAAAGCCGTTGTGGCAGGGCAATATTATCGAACTGTGGCATGCTCCGCTGAATGAAACATTACGTTTAGACATGGAAGGCCCTGCGATTGAAGTATTAGACCGATTATTAGCAGAAGCGGTGAGTGAGCCACTGCTTGAAACGTCTATTTTTGATGGTGCGATGAAAGAGCGAGTCGAGTTATTTCAACGCTGGCAAGGAATTGGTGTCGATGGTATTGCAGGTAAGCGAACGCTAGACCGACTTCAGCAAAATGTTCAGCCAGATGCGCCTCAACTGGCGAGAATAGAGAAGGAGGACGCATAATGTCAGCTGTGAAACATATAGGTCTGTTCTTGCTGCCAATCACTGCTTCTGCTATTGGAGTCGCTTGGTACTTAGATCTCTTTGCACCGAGTGTTGAAGTAGATACAACGTCCCCGATAGAAAAGGTCGAAGTGGTATCACCTTTCAAAGTATTAGACTATCCAGAGAACACCCAGTTGGCCCAATTGCCAAGAGAGTGGCCAAGTGCAGAGCTATCGCGTGATTTTGGTACATTTACCACCCCCGATGAATACACGAGCCATACACCAAGCAGAGATGAAACACGCAACTCAGCATCAACCCAAACGACTTCTCCTGCTGAAGAGGACCTCGGGTTGTCTTTGGATGATCTGGATTTATCCTCATTATCTCCTGATTTAGCTAGGAAGGTCGAAAATGCCTTATCCCGAGATGATGACAACTCTTCATCACAAACGGCACGCGTGAACGATTTAGAGCGCAACGCTCACCAGTGGCAAGGGCGTCTACCTGCGCTTAATTTGCAAACCCATATGTACGCTAGTGATGAAAATCGCCGTTGGGTGAAAATTAACAATGTTGAGTATCATCAAGGGGATGTCGTTGATGATCAGGTCACTCTAAGAGAAATACAACCGCAAGCTGTGATTGTTGAGTTCCAAGGTGAGCAAATTCGTATACCAGCGTTGTATGAGTGGAAAGGCTAACTCTTGTAGAAACACATCAAGCCAGCGAAATCATATCGCTGGCTTTTTATTTTTCAGAGCATCTTTTGCATCTATTCTGGTGATGATTTTTAGATACTCAAACAAGCAAAATATAGCTTTTCTCAGTCGTTTAAATAGCACCAATATCATTCATCTATTGATAGCGCGATTCCAGTCAGCGTTGTGTAAAAAGACACCATTTTCACGAACTTCGGAGTAATGACTTGGTCCACGTTAGACCCCATCACATAATAGGAGTCTAAACAGAGACACATGCGTATTCTGATTTTTTCTTTAAGCATTGTTGCATCGACAAGCTATGCAGCAAAGCCAGACCCATTCCCAGTTACACCAGATAGTCGCGGGCAAGATTTCATGGTCAGTGCGACGAATCCTTACGTGAGCAGTACCGGTTACTCAATATTGAAAGAAGGCGGTAACGCTGTTGATGCCATGGTCGCGATGCAGATGGTGATGTCTGTCGTTGAGCCAGATATGACCGGAATTGGCGGCGGGACTTTCGCGCTGTTTTATCAACATGACGAGAAAAAATTTCTGGCCCTTGATGGTCGAGATGAAGCGCCCTCTAGCGCGAACCCTGAAATGTTTGTTGAGAATGGGGAAGTACTCAGTCGCAACGAAATATTAGGCCCTCGTTCTGTTGCGGTTCCGGGCACATTGCGGTTGCTTTACACCACTCATGAACAATACGGCAAGTTGCCATGGGCAGAGCTGATTAAGCCGGCGATTACATTGGCGAGCAATGGGTACGCGATGAACAGCTACACCTACGACATCGTAGTAAGAGAGCAAAGCCGACTTGAGCAAGATCCGGAAGTGAAAGCCTTGTATTGGCAAGGGGACGATATTAAGCCGACGGGAACCTTGATGAAGAACCCTAAGATGGCTGAGACGCTGAGGAAGATCGCGCAACAAGGCGATCGTTACCTTTATGGTGGTGAGCTTGGTCAGCACATCGTAGAGACGGTTAATAGTCGTATTGACGACCAACACGAGAAGTTGTCTTTAGAAGATTTTAAACATTACCAAGTGAAGCAGCGTGACATCATTGAGAGCGACTACCGTGGGAATAAAATCGTCTCTTTTGGTTACCCAGCTTCGGGCGGTGTGATGGTCGCTCAGAGTCTTGAACTGCTCGCACCCTATGACATTGCCCATATGGCGAAAACGGATGTGGAACCTTGGCGTCTCATGACTGAAGCGATGCGAATAGCAAAAGCCGATCGTATTGCGTATGCCGGAGATCCGGATTATGTGGAAGCGCCAGTTGAACAGTTATTGTCTAAAGCCTATCTAGATCAGAGACGTGATTTAATCCCTGATAATGGCACTTTAAAAGAGGATCCAAAAGCAGGACAGATAACGCAAACTCAGTATGCGCAATATCAAGGCTTCGAGAGCAAAGATACAGGGCATATTTCTATCGTCGATAGAGATGGAAATGCAATTGCGATGACCAGCACGGTAGGAACGGGTATGGGCTCGGGTGTGATGGTCGATGGCGTTATCTTGAATGCGCAGATGGCTAACTTCTCACCTCTGCCAACGGTTAACGGCAAACCTACACAAAACTCAATTGAAGCGGGCAAGCGTCCACGTTCGGCTATTACGCCATTAATGGTGATGGACAGTGATGATAATTTGCGTTTGGTGGTTGGGTCACCAGGTAGTTCACAAATCCCGGGGTATGTACTCAAAACCGTGGTTGGGGTGCTGGATTGGAACTTATCAGCGCAAGAGGCTATTGACTTACCAAACATTCAGTACGGCACCAAAATAGACCGCACTAAGCCTTATGACCCGACTGGCTTGCTGGTGGAAAAGAAAACGTTCGCAGAAATGCTGGTGCCTGAGTTTATGGAGCTTGGCTACCCAGTGCACGTTATTCCAGTGGTAAGCGGTTTGAATGCAATTGAGCTAAAAGATGGCAAGCTTTATGGCGCAACGGATCGTCGTCGAGCCTCTAGTTCAATGGGGGAGTAGTACTCACTTCTATCAAACGAAGCAAACTAAAAAGCCAGTCAATATCGACTGGCTTTTGCGTTCTTTTTAAAGATAAAAGCGTAAGGGTTTATGCCCAACCCGCAGGAGAGCGCTTTCTACGAGGCATGACATGCGGAAGAATCAAACCAAATAGTAAACCTAAACCTGCAACACCGCCGCCATAAGTGAAGTACTTAAGCAGCATGTCATCTTTTTGTGTATCCAGTTTTGCGCGTAGCTCGCGGTTTTCTGTTTCAACAGAAGTAAGCTGATCGCTGATCTCAGAGTATTTATTTTCTAGATCTGAAATTTGTTGGTTACGTGTTTCGAGAGAGGTAACAAGACCGGCTTTCTCTGCATCAGAAGTTTGACGAGCATTAGCAAGCTGCTCTTTTACTTCGGCTAGCTCTTTCTCAATGCGAGGAAGGCGAATTGCCATGCTCTCTTGGTTTGTCACAAACTTGCTTTGTACCCAACCAGTGCGACCACGGTCATCACGAACTTGCGTATAGCCAGTATCTCGGTTGGTTTTAATCAGTTGTACTTTAGAACCGGCGTTAACACTACCAATAATACGGTAGGTGTTATTTGGACCTGAGTGCATAAAAGTGAAGAGGTCATCAGAAATATAACGGTCTGCTGCTAGGGCCGCTGGCGCTGCTAGCAAAGTAAACAAAACCGTGATGATTAGTTTTTTCACAGTAAATCCCTTAACGATTTTTCTTGGAGACAGCGTTGGCACCGAATGATTGGAGCCGGAAATAGACGAATAGTATGCAGTTTCAAACCTCGGTGCAACAAAGAAGGGAGGCAAAGCCTCCCTTTCTGTGCGTTTGAGTCAATAATGACAAAGCGCTTACATTCTATTGACGAGTGTCTTAAGCGAACATCGCTTGAAGTCCGTAGAAGAATACTACGGCCAATAACGCACCCGCTGGTAGTGTAACGATCCATGATGCCACGATGTTACGAACTACGCCTAGGTTCAGTGCTGCGATACCACGAGCAAAGCCAACACCGAGAACCGCACCAACCAATGTTTGAGTGGTTGAAATTGGCAGGCCTGTACCAGACGCTAGAACTACTGTACATGCTGTTGCTAGCTGTGCTGCAAAACCGCGGCTAGGCGTTAGCTCAGTGATGCCTGTACCAACAGTTGCCATTACTTTGTGACCTAGTGTTGCAAGACCGACCACGATACCAATACCACCAAGAGGTAGAATCCACCAAGCGATGGTGCTTTTCGTGCTGATTTCGCCCATGTGTTCAACAGTCGATACGACAGCAGACAGCGGACCAATGGCGTTTGCAACGTCGTTTGAACCGTGTGCAAATGCCATCGCACAAGCGGTGATAACCATCAGAACGCTGAAGATACCTTCCACGCCAGAAAAGCTGCGGTCTTCTTCGCGATTAGCGAATTTTTTCTGGATGTATACGTAGCCGCCAATCATCACAAGTGCTGAAACTGCTGCTGCCCACATCCAGGCTTCACCATTGGTCAGGTGAAGACCAACGTGTTTTAGACCTTTTTTGATGGTTACAAGTGCAATCACCATTGTTGTGATGAACATGTAAACAGGTACAAAACGTTTCGCATTAAACAGAGGGTTCTCTGTATCAAAAATCAGGCGTTGTGCGCTGACAAAGATAACGTAAGCAAAGAAACCTGAAATCACTGGCGTAATAATCCAGCTACCAACAATGCCTTGAACGCTGCCCCAGTCAACCGCTTCAGTACCTACTGATACGCATGCAAAACCAATGATTGCACCGATGATTGAGTGAGTCGTTGATACTGGCCAGCCCATGTAAGAAGCAAGAAGCAGCCATGTACCTGCTGCCAAAAGCGCAGACATCATTCCGTAGACAAGAACATCTGGTTGACTAGCAAATAAAGAAGTTTCGATTACACCTTTACGGATAGTGTCGGTTACTTCACCGCCTGCAAGGTAAGCACCTGCAAATTCGAAGATCATCGCAATGATGATAGCTTGTTTTACAGTTAGCGCTTTTGAACCTACAGATGTACCCATCGCATTAGCAACGTCGTTCGCGCCAATACCAATCGCCATCATGAAACCAAAAATCGCTGCAACAATAATCAGGACAGTGCCGTAGTTCGCAAGGATATCCATCGTAATACCTAGTTGTTTTATAACAAGCGGAACAAAATTTTACGCGCGCCAAACCATAAGACGATGAAAATAGTCATCGTCCCTATGACACGTGCTAATTATGCTCTTCGTTATGTCGTTAACTTTATGTTTTAAGATCGAGATAGCATGACTTCCAAACGAGCACCTACGCGCTGCGCTTGGTCGGCAATACCACCTACCCATTCAAGAATCTTGTATAGGAACATGACATCGATAGGGTTCATGTCAGCTTCAATCACCATCAACTGTTGGCGAAGTTCAATCTGCATGGCATCGGTATCATCTTCGATAACGTCTAATTGATGAATCATTTCAGCGACGAGCGTCACTTCACGGCCTTTGAAGCCGGTTTCTAGCAATTCATCAAGTTCATTGATTACCTTTTGCGCCTGATCGGCAGCATCAAGACAACGTTGAACGTAAGCGAGGAAGTTTGGTTGGAGAGCCTCAGGGATGACAAGTTGACGACCATATACACGGCCAGCAATGTCTTTTGCCAGGTTTGCAAGTTTGTCCTGTTGAGTCAAAAGCTCAAGCATGTCAGTACGGTCGACTGGCATGAACAAACCGCGAGGCAGTTTTAGACGGATTTCACGTTTCAGCACATCCGCTTCTTTCTCTAGGTGAGAAATTTGTGCACGGATTTCTGCTGCTTTTTCCCAATCACCCTTTGAAGATACTTCAAAGAATTTCACCAAGTGTGAACAACATTCGTTGACACACACAACGTGGCGTTGCAAAGGCTTAATTGGGGACTTTGCAAATAACCCCATAATTGTATTTACTGGCATGGTCATTCAACCTAATAACTATAACCTTAAAAAAACATACACCATTTCTGAGTGCTTGGCGAAATGTTGAACGATGGCTATAAAGGCGCGCATGGTAACGCATTAAATCGCTCATTAAAACTGTTTTAGATCATCATTCCGGCGATATTTCTCTCTTGCCGTGTGAGAAATTACGCAATATCCTGTTTCTATCTGCTTTGAAAGGTATAGCTATGGAAACCGAAATAGAACTGAAGTTTTTTGTTTCTCCTGAATTTTCAGAAACTTTAAAAGAAAAAATTTCTGAGACAAAAGTACTTCAGCATAGTTGTCGTGACTTGGGTAACACCTATTTTGATACTGCCGATAAATGGCTTCGAAAGCACGACATTGGTTTAAGAATTCGCCGTTTTGATGATGTATTCGTCCAAACCGTAAAGACAGCAGGACGCGTCGTCGCAGGCTTACATCAAAGACCAGAATACAATGCTGAGCACACTAGCGACGAGCCTAATCTGTCGCTTCATCCTCTAGATATTTGGCCTCCAGGTAAAGATGCAGAAACGCTGCAATCCGAGCTTATGCCATTATTCTCGACCAACTTCACACGTGAACAATGGCTGATTGGCATGCCCGATGGCAGTCAGATTGAAGTTGCCTTTGACCAAGGCTTAGTTGTAGCCAAAGGTGAAGACGAAGAAGAGAAGCAAGAGCCGATTTGCGAAGTTGAACTGGAACTTAAGTCAGGCCAAACCGAAGCTTTATTCACGCTGGCACGCAGCTTTTGCGAGCAAGGCGGTATGCGCTTGGGTAACTTGAGCAAAGCGGCGAAAGGTTATCGACTTGCAAGTGGTTATGCGGGTGATGAAGTAAAATCATTGGCACTTGTGGACAGTAGTCCGACGGATACCGTTGAATTTTGCTTGATCAACTCTTTAGAGCACGCTTTGTCTCATTGGCATTATCACGAGCAAATTTATGCTGAGCGTGACAGCGTGGAAGCACTGCGTGAAATCAATAATGCCATTCGTTTCATTCGTCAAACATTGACTATTTTTGGCGGGATTGTCCCTCGTCGCGCGAGCGCGATTCTGCGCCAAGAGCTTAAATGGTTGGAAGAAGAACTGAGTTGGTTGGATGAGCATGCACACCTTGAAGAGCTTTTAGATGACAAAGGCAATGTGCTGCGCAAGTTGGATGCGCGTAAGTTCTTAGTATCTGAGTTGACTCAGCAGTTACAAGAGTTGCCAAGCCGTGAAGAAGTGCTAGGGTTGCTCAATTCCGCGCGTTACACAGGGTTACTGCTGGATCTAAGCCGCTGGATCTTGGCGCGCGGTTGGCAGCCATTTCTTGATGAAAAAGCACGTGAAAAAATGGCAAGTAACATCATGCCGTTTTCAGTTACTCAGCTCGATCGCACTTGGGCTGAGCTAATGGAAGCTTTCCCAGCAGAGCGCGATTTGACGGCGCAAGAGTACGTTGATCAGCGTTATCGCTTATTGCGTAACCTCTATACTGGTATTGGTTTCGCGAGTTTGTATAACTCGGATGAGCGTAACAGCTTCCGTTTACCATGGGCGGATCTGGTGCATGGTATCGATGATCTGCTAATGCTGAACCACTTGCTCCCGTTGGTTGATATGCTGGAAGACGCAGAAAAAGAGCAGTTAGAACGCTGGTTGCACCGTCAAGAGCGCTCAATTTTGCATGCAATGGATCAAACCCGAGCGATCAGTATGGAAGTACAGCCTTATTGGCGTGAATGATCGTTCTGGTGGTAACGACAAAAAAATAGGACCGCATGGTCCTATTTTTTTGTCTCTGTTTTACGTTGTTGTAGCTCTTTTTCCATGAAATCGAGTCGTTCTAGTATTTGCGCTTGTTGGGTTAGGAGCTGCTCGAGCATACGTTCTTTATTGATTGAACTGTGTGTCTGTTGTTTCGTTGGGGCAGTAAGGATAGAGGTGATAAGACCCGAGATCATACCAAAGATACCCACCCCGCAAACAATGATGATGACAGCCAAAAACTTTCCTATGGAGGTCACAGGATAATGATCGCCGTAACCAACCGTTGAGATCGTTACAAATACCCACCACAAAGCATCGGCGCCAGTGCGAATATTCGCTTCTGGGTTTTTCGCTTCGATAAACAGCATTGCACTAGAACCGAGCGTTATGAGGATAACCATCAATAGCAGTATAGAGGCGACCGTAGTTTCGCGGCGGTTTTCTTTGAGCTGATGCAAAATGAACTTTGACGAACGCAGTACTAATACCACTCGCATAATATGAAAAATACGAGCAAAGCGCAGGGGCTCTATCAATGGGATGCTCGCCACGAAATCTATCCAATGACGTTTAAGGAATAACCAGCGATCTGTGGACCGGATCAAATCAATGGTGAGCTGTAGTAGAAAAATACTACAGATTATGAAATCCAGACCGATAAGAACTTGACGGGTTTCGTGATCGATCGGGAAAAACAACAAGCCAGAGATCACAAATAGTGCCATAAAAGACAATATTAGTGACAACAGGCCCATCGGTCGTGTGCTGTCTTTGATATCATTGTTTTTCATACGAAGCTCAAAATAAATCGCGTAACCACGCAAAGCGCGAACATAACTATAAGTAATATAAAGATTATAGATAAAGACTATATAAGACTCGGTGGAGAACTGACAATGGAAAAGCTGGCATTTAAGCCATGGGAAAGGGTCATATCCGACATTCGACTGGTGCCTAAAATGGTCATGTTGATGGTCTTCAGTACTGTCCTGATCGTGGCAAAACAACTGTGGGACGCAAACACTTTTTACGACTCACTTTTAGCGGCGACACAAAACGCGCAAGTTGCCCAACAGCATTATGAAGCATATTTAACGCAAGTTGCTTGGCAAACCGCCTTATTGATTGTGGTTTTTGTCGTGCTCTTATTAGCGGCGGCTAGAGTGATGTTGCGTCAAACACAGTATCTGAGCGACGCGATCAAACTGATGGCGAGCAAGAACCTCTCTGTTCCATTTGGTATGGATTGTAAAGATGAATACGGAGACGTGGCACGTGAATTAGAAAAGACACGTCGACAATTGCACGATGTTATTCAAATGCAAATTAATGCGTCTGATGAATTATCAACGCTCACCGAAGTCATGACGCTGAGCATGTCGGAAACGAAGGAATCGGCGCAAGAAGAGTTTAACGAAATTGATCAACTTGCTACGGCGATGAGTGAAATGTCGTCGACGGTCCAAACGGTTGCGGAACATGCCCAGACGGCATCTTCTCTAACAGAGCAAGCTTCCGCACAAGCAATTTCTGGTCAGCAGTTCTTGCAAAGTACAATGGCGAAAATGAGTGAACTTTCGTCGGATATCGCTTCATCGGCACAAGCGGTTAACCAAGTTGAAGAACGTGTTGAAGCCATTGGTAGCGTTGTAGGGACGATTCAAGGCATTTCTGAACAAACCAACCTGCTTGCACTGAATGCGGCGATTGAAGCGGCGCGAGCTGGCGAGGCTGGGCGGGGTTTTGCTGTGGTTGCAGATGAAGTTCGTAACCTTGCCCAACGTACACAACAAGCGACGGTAGAAATTCAAGAGATGATCGCACAGCTGCAAACCAGTGCTGAATCTGCGGTAGAACTCATGGAAAAAAGCGTTGTAGAAGCGGCAGATGGAAACGAGCTGGTTTCTAATGCTGGATCTGAGCTCGATGGTATTGTTGGGCAAGTGACGCAAATCAATGACATGAACTTCCAGATCGCGACGGCGTCTGGTCAGCAAAGCAGTGTTGCAGAAGAGATGAGCCAAAACCTCACCAATGTACGTGAGTTGGTTGAAGCCTCAGTTGTTGTTGTTACCGAGCTGCTAGAAACCTCTGAAATGATGCAAAATAATGCAGGTGAGCTAGACAAGAAGATCAAATCTTTCCAAGTTTAATATTCGATCCCGAACTTTTGATAAAACGCCCACAAACCTTTTGTGGGCGTTTTTATTTGCTTTCAGTCTGGTATAAAGAATGAGTTACCGTGCTTTTCAAACAAGGAAGAAAAATGCAGCTGCCTTCGCCACTGATTTCTATCGCTGAATCTGCCGTACAAAACGCCCAAGACGCAGGTTATTTTCCCCTTTGGCCCGATGAGGTTGCGCAGCAATTTCGTTATGTGGCGGGCTTAAGCCAGTTTATAACTGAAGCCATTCATCGCGATGAAGTCCTAGCCCGTGAGTTGCCAAGTATGTTAGCGCAGCCAAGTCGTCAGGAGTCTTACCGCTCACGCCTTGCTGAACTGTTGGAACAATGTCCTGATGAGATGTCTGGTCATCGCGTATTGCGTCAGTTTCGCAATCGAGAAATGGTGTACATTGCGTGGAAGGATTTCACGCATGCATGGTCTCTAGAGACGTCTTTAAGCCACTTATCTGAGTTGGCAGAAGCGATGATTTTTGAAACCTATCAATGGCAATATCAAGTGTGTTGTCAGGAGTGGGGCACGCCAACAAGTGAGGACGGTGAAGTGCAGCCGATGTTAATTATCGGCATGGGGAAACTGGGTGGTGGCGAGCTAAACTTTTCTTCCGATATTGATCTAATTTTCACGTATCCAGAGAATGGCGAAACCCAAGGCGCACGCCGCAGCATTGCCAATGCCCAGTTCTTTACTCGTCTTGGTCAACGCATCATCAAAGCGCTCGACCAACAAACCTTCGATGGTTTTTGCTACCGCGTCGACATGCGACTTCGCCCATTTGGAGAAAGTGGCCCCTTGGTAATGAGCTATGCCGCACTTGAAGATTATTACCAAGAGCAGGGGCGAGATTGGGAACGTTACGCGATGATCAAAGCTCGGGTGATGGGATGTGAGATGTACCCGCAGTATCAAGAGCTACGCCAAATGCTGCGCCCTTTTGTTTTTCGTCGTTATATTGATTTCAGTGCGATTCAATCTTTGCGTCGAATGAAGTCGATGATCAGTAGCGAGGTTCGCCGCCGAGGGTTGAATAACAACATTAAGCTAGGTGCGGGTGGCATTCGAGAAATTGAATTTATCGCTCAAGTTTTTCAATTGATTCGAGGTGGTCGAGAACCTTCTTTACGTAATCGAGGGCTGTTGGAAACGCTGCAAGGCATTGAAGAACTGGCATTGCTTACTCCACAAGAAGTCAGCGATCTAGAAGCCGCATACAAGTACTTGCGTCAATTAGAAAACTTGTTGCAAGCAATGGCGGATAAGCAAACCCAGACGCTGCCTGATTGCGAAACCGAACGCTTAAAGCTCGCCACCGCGATGAAAATGAGCTGTTGGGAGCAATTGATTGAGCAAACCCAGCAGCATATGGCAAATGTTCACCAAGTTTTTGAATCACTAATTGGTGATGATGAAGAAGACGAGGGGACTACCGTTGCTCGTCATTTTCATGAGCTATGGGATATGGCCGACAAACAAGATGTTCTTGAGCATATCTTGCAGCAGGATATTCAGATTGAAGACTTTGCTTCATGCGCGAAAACCATCATCAACTTTAAAACCGATCTGGCCAAAAAAACGTTAGGCCCACGTGGACGCGAAGTGCTCAATCGTTTGATGCCGAAAGTGTTTGATGCGGTCTTTGCCCATCCTGATGCACAGTTTGGTTTATCTCGTGTACTTCACTTGCTACACAACATCTGCACTCGCACGACTTACTTGGAATTATTGGATGAGCATCCAGCGGCTCTGGTGCAGCTCGTACGTTTGTGTACCGCAAGCCCAATGATTTCAGAGCAGCTGTCTCGTTATCCTATCTTGCTTGATGAGTTGATCGACCCTGCGCAGCTGTACAATCCCATTCCATTAGACAGTTACCGTACAGAGCTACGTGATTATTTGGCGCGTATTCCTGAAGATGATATGGAACAGCAAATGGAAGCGTTGCGTCAGTTTAAGCAAATTTGTATTTTGCGTATTGCAGCGGCAGATATTGCTGGCGCATTGCCAGTGATGAAAGTGAGTGACCATTTAACTTATTTAGCGGAAGCTATCGTTGATGCGGTGATCAGTCAGGCTTGGTTGCAAGTGTCTGAAAAGTACGGCGAGCCAACGCATGTGAAAGATCGTGAAGGTAAAGGCTTTGCTGTAATTGGCTATGGTAAAGTCGGAGGGTGGGAGCTCGGCTATAACTCCGATTTGGATATTGTCTTCATGCATGACTGCCCCGTCAATGTCTACACTGACGGCAAGAAAGAGATTGATGGTCGTCAGTTCTACCTTCGTTTAGCACAGCGTATCATTCATATTTTCTCCACTCGCACCGCTTCCGGTATTTTATACGAGGTCGATACCCGATTGCGTCCGTCCGGTGCATCGGGTTTGTTGGTTAGCCCAACAGACGCGTTCGACGACTACCAACATCAAGACGCGTGGACATGGGAACATCAAGCACTTGTCCGCGCGCGCATGATTTATGGTGATGAACCACTGGCAATTGCATTTCACAATACGCGGCATGATGTGTTGTGCAAAGCACGCGATCAAGCTGAACTGAAAAAAGACGTTGTCGAAATGAGAGAAAAAATGCGCGGTCATCTTGGGGGGAAAAAGCCGGGCCGCTTTATGCTCAAGCAAGATGTAGGTGGGATTACCGATATCGAATTTCTCGCTCAGTACCTAGTGCTCAACTATAGTCACGATAAGCCGAAATTGACGCGTTGGTGTGATAATGTGCGCATCTTTGAAACGCTCATTGCGCAAGATGTTATGGACGAAGACCAAGCAATGCAGTTGATACGTGCTTACACGACAATGCGAAACGAAATACACCGCCGAAATCTACTTAATTTAGACGCTGATGTGGTGGAAGATAAGTTTGTTGCCGAAAGGGAGTGGGTAAAACAGGCTTGGAATCAGTGGTTCAGTTAAGACCATATATTTAGCCTCGATAAGGGCTGTGATAAACTCACTTCGATTTAATTTTTGGAGACCAACAATGAAACCAATTCTACCTGATTACAACAGCGCTGGTGTGCTCATCATCGGTGATGTCATGCTAGATCGTTACTGGTATGGCCCAACCGGACGCATTTCTCCTGAAGCGCCGGTTCCTGTTGTAAAAGTAGAAAACAATGAAGAGCGTCCTGGTGGTGCTGCGAACGTTGCGATGAATATCGCATCACTAGGTGGCCATGCTCACATTGTTGGTCTAACTGGGGAAGATGAGCCTGCAAAAGTGCTGACGGAGACGCTGAGCTCACTCAATGTGAAGTGCGATTTCGTTGCACTGCCTGATTACCCAACGATTACGAAGCTTCGCGTAATGAGCCGTGGACAACAGCTTATTCGTCTCGACTTCGAAGACAAGTTTGAAAACACAGATTCTGCGCCAGTGTTATCTCGAATGGATGCCGCACTACCAAACGTTAAAGCCGTGATTATGTCTGACTACGCAAAAGGCTCGTTAGAGCATGTTCAGGCATACATCCAAAAAGCGCGCGCAGCAAATATTCCGGTTTTCATTGACCCGAAAGGTGCGGATTTTGAACGCTACCGTGGCGCAACACTTCTTACGCCAAACATGAAAGAGTTCGAAGACGTTGTAGGTAAAGTGAAATCTGACCAAGAGCTAGTAGAGAAAGCACTGGCTTTGGTTGAAGAGTTTGAATTTGAAGCGCTTTTGGTGACACGCAGCGAAAACGGAATGACCTTGATTCGTCGTGGCCAGGAACCGTTCCACCTTCCAACTCAAGCGAAAGAAGTGTACGACGTGACAGGTGCGGGCGACACGGTTATCTCTGTATTGGCAGCGTCTGTTGCCGCAGGCAAATCATTTGAAGAAGCGTGCGCTTTAGCGAACGCAGCGGCAGGTGTTGTGGTTGGTAAACTAGGCACGTCAACGCTTTCTGAGATTGAATTAGCAGAAGCGGTACATGGCAGCCAAGACACGGATTACGGTGTGATTTCAGAAAAAGCATTGATCGAAGCGGTGAAAAAAGCACGTGCTCGTGGCGAGAAAGTCGTTATGACAAATGGCTGCTTTGATATTCTGCACGCTGGGCATGTGTCTTACTTAAACCATGCTGCTGAACTGGGCGATCGCCTAATCGTTGCGGTAAATACCGATGAGTCAGTAAAACGCCTTAAAGGCCCTGGTCGTCCGGTAAACCCAACCGATCGCCGCATGGCGGTGTTGGCAGGTTTGGGCGCTGTGGATTGGGTTGTACCATTTAGTGAAGATACGCCGCAGCGTTTGATCTCAGAAGTTCTACCAAGCTTGCTAGTAAAAGGCGGTGACTACAAACCAGAAGAGATTGCTGGTGGTAAAGAAGTCATTGCGGCGGGTGGTGAAGTTCGTGTATTGAACTTTGAAGATGGCTGCTCGACCAGTGAAATCATTAATGCAATCAAAGGCGGTAAGGGCTAAGCCTGCTGTTTGTTAGCATTGAAATGCTATTTGCTCATAAAGGTCGCTAAGTGCGGCCTTTTTGATACTTTTAGTTCAGAGGCACTTTTAGGCTCTGAACTACAAGTAATAAAAAACGCCAGCTGATAACTCAACTGGCGTTTTTTATTTATTAAGACCTGAAGTATTCAATTCGCGGTTATTTTGCCGCTTTCAAACCTGCATCAACGTCTAAGATGTCTTGTTCGCTTAGCGTACCAACTGCTTGGCGTAGCTGAAGAACACTTAAAATGTAGTCGTAACGAGCGTTCGATAGGTTTTTGTTCGCATCGTATAGACGACGAGTCGCGTCCAGTACATCAACGATAGTACGAGTACCTACATCAAAGCCAGCTTCTGTTGCTTCTAGTGCAGAGCGTGCAGAAATAACCGCTTGCTCATACGCACGTAATGCGCCGATAGAGGCGTTAATGTTGTTGTTTTGTGCGCGAACATCTTTTACTACGCTACGGTACTGTGCTTCAAGATCTTCGCTTGCTGCCACGTACGCGTATTCAGCTTGTTTGGTTTGAGAGGTTACGTTACCACCTGTGTATAGCGGTACAGCAAGGTTCACACCAATATTGAAGTTGTCTGTCGTGTTGTCACGAGAGCTATGAGAAGTATCACCGTAGTTGTAACCACCGTCTAGAGAGAGCGTTGGTAGGTGGCCAGAGCTTGCTAGTGAAATATTGTCACGCGCAATGTCTTGAAGAATACGTGATGATAGCAAGGTCAGGTTTTTGGTTTTTGCTTCATCAATGAGCGATTCAGCTGGTACGGTCGATGGGCTAGCAGTGAAGCGGCCAGTGTCCAAAATGTTGAGATCTTTGTGCTCTTGGCCTGTAATTTCACGCAGTGACTCGTAGCTATTAGTTAGCGCGTTTTCTGCCAACACTTCGTCCGCTAGCACTTGGTCGTACTGAGCTTGTGCGTCATGCACGTCAGTGATTGCAGACAAACCTACTTCAAAACGCTGTTTAGTTTGCTCAAGTTGACGGCCAACCGCGGCTTTTTCTGCACGTACGAAAACAAGATTATCTTGTGCGCGTAGAACTTCAAAATACGCTTGTGACACGCGAAGAATCAGTGCCTGTTGCGTCGCTGCGTAAGTTGCGTCTGCTTGGCGAGCACTTTTCTCAGCAGTATCTAGAGAGATCCAAGATGCGCGGTTGTAAAGTGCTTGTGAAAAGCTAACGCCAGCGGTTAGCGCGTTGCCATCGTTTGATACGTCACTAATTAGATTTGAATCGTATTCAGTATCACCACGAGTTAAATTGTAACCCGCAGTAAGGTTGATCTGTGGTAATAGAGCACTACGGCTTGAGGTGATTGCTTCGAAAGCTTGGTCACGTTGTGCTGCTACACTGAGCAATTGTGGATCATTTTGTTTTGCCAAGTCGTAGATTTCAGCCAAAGAGTCTGCGAACGCAGACGTACTCATGCTACCTAGCGCTGCACTGATAAATAGTGGAAGCAATTTTTTCATTTTCTATTCCCGCGGTCCATAGATTGGTTAATTCTCAGTAGTTTAACTCAATTTGCACGATATTTACTCTAAAGTTTGCACTTTTTTACACGTAATTATCCACTTGTGCAATAAATTTTTAGCAAAGACTTAAATTAATTTGTAACTATTATACAAAAAGTTGAGCCAAGTCCTTTGAGCAAGCGAATAACAATGAGTAAACTACAGGATTCACTCAGAGAGGTGTTGAATGCAACAGCGTGACAAACAACAACAAGATTTTACTTCGCGAGATGTAAAAGTCATCTCGAAAGAAACCTTATTTGAAGGTTTTTTCAAAATGGTGAAATACCGCTTTCAGCATAGGCTATTTGCTGGTGGTTGGAGTGGAGTTGTCGAACGAGAAATGTTCGAGCGTGGTCACGCAGCAGCGATGCTTCCTTATGATCCAAAGACGGACCAGGTCGTAATCATTGAACAGATTCGTATTGGCGCGTTGGAACATGAACACCCTTGGCAGCTAGAAATTGTCGCCGGTATGATTGACCGCGATGAATCTGCTGAAGCCGTAATTCGTCGAGAGGCTGTCGAAGAAGCGGGGATTCAGGTGGGGCGCGTTGTACCTGTTACGTCCTATTATCCTTCGGCTGGTGGTTGCTCGGAAAAGCTAGACGTCTTTGTTGGTGAAGTGGATGCGTCTAAAGCGCACGGCATTCATGGTTTAGACTATGAGAATGAAGATATCCGCGTTCATGTCATGAGTCGTGAAACGGCGTATCAATGGGTGAAGGACGGAAAATTTGAAAATGGTGCGTCGATTATTGCGTTGCAATGGCTGCAATTACACCATCAAGAGTTAAAGTCAGAATGGGGACTATCCCAAACGGTGGAGAGTGAGTAATGGCACAATTGGCTGAAAAACAACAATATCATGTTGATTTGGCTGGTCTTATGAGAACCTATGAGACCAACTACGCTAAGTTGAACGCCTTATTGCCTGCTTCTGCCGAAGTTGGGGATGTACGTTGCTACCAAGCGGCGAACATGGTTTACCAATTGACCGTGAATGAAATCACAAAATACACCACAGTTGTTGAGATATGTCAGAGTGATGAAACGCCAGTGTTTCCTTTACCGACGATGTCTGTCAGGCTTTATCATGATGCGAGAGTAGCCGAAGTATGCTCAAGCGGAGAGTTCTCTCGCATAAAAGCTAAGTATGATTATCCCAATGACCAACTGATGCAGAAAGATGAAAAGCATCAATTAAACACATTCCTTGGTGAATGGCTGACGTTTTGTTTACGAAGTGGTATCAGTAGAACACCACTTGCCTTCAATTGATCGTCACGTCACTAAAGGAAAATAACAAATATCGATATAGTGGACGAATCAGGTTTTCATTTTGCAATCATCTAGTGACAGCATCAAACTTTTACAAATTACGGATACTCATCTGTTTGCTGCCGATGAGGGAAGTTTGCTAAGCGTAAAAACAGTCGATAGCTTTAATGCTGTTGTTGCTGATGTTTTACGCCGCAACGTGGCGTTTGATTACATTTTGGCGACGGGCGATATTTCCCAAGACCATAGTGCAGAATCTTATCAGCGCTTTGCCAACGGCATTGAACCGCTAGAGAAAGACTGTTTTTGGCTACCTGGTAATCATGATTACAAGCCTAATATGGGCAGTGTTTTGCCTTCGCCACAAATCAAAGCCGCAGAGCATGTATTGCTTGGCGAGTATTGGCAGTTAATTCTTTTAGACTCGCAAGTGGTTGGCGTTCCTCATGGGCGCTTGAGTGATCAGCAATTAATGCTACTCGAAGAAAAGCTAGCCGAACACCCAGAAAGACACACACTTGTTTTGTTGCATCATCACCCGTTACTGGTGGGAAGCGCGTGGCTTGATCAACATACTTTAAAAGATGCCGAAGCGTTTTGGCAGGTTGTCGAGCGTTTTGATAACGTGAAAGGCATTCTCTGTGGCCATGTTCATCAAGATATGAATGTGCTTCACAAGGGCATTCGAGTGATGGCAACACCCTCAACTTGTGTTCAGTTTAAGCCTAACTCGGATGATTTTGCCCTTGATACCACTTCGCCTGGTTGGCGGGAGCTGCAACTACACGCTTGTGGCGATATTACGACCCAAGTAGGTCGGCTTCCTGATGGCCAGTTCCAACCAGACTTCTCTTCTAACGGCTACTAACGCGCCCGAGCTCTCTGTTCGGGCTCGCTTTTTTGTGCGAGATATCTATGAGTAAACCTTCACTTCTTCTCTATATCCATGGCTTTAATAGCTCTCCACTCTCCATGAAAGCGAATGTGATGAGAGCCTACTGCGAGCAACATAGGTCTGATATCAAGGTGATTGTTCCCCAGTTACCTTGTTATCCTCAGCAAGCGGCGAAAATGTTGTTGGATATTATCGAGCAATATAAAGATGACTATAAAATTGGTCTAGTGGGCAGCTCATTAGGCGGTTTTATGTCAACGTGGCTAAATGACAAGTTTGGGTTTAAAGCGGTAGTGGTTAACCCCGCAGTCAAGCCTTATGAGTTGCTAGTAGATTATTTGGGTAAGCAAACTAACCCATATACGCATGAAACCTATACACTTGAAGCTTGTCATATTGACGAGTTAAAAGCTCTTGATGTACAAAGCATCGCGTCGCCACATTCTTTTTGGTTATTGCAACAAACAGAAGATGAGGTTTTAGACTATCGACAAGCGGTAGATAAGTTTGCAGACGCTAAGCAAACAGTAGAACAAGGCGGTGATCACAGTTTTGTAGGCTTTGAGCGTTATCCTGCACAGATTATCGAGTTTCTAGAACTGTAATTCGAAAGCGATTGGAAAAGGCTCATAGTTTTTATTGATATATCCAACCGTTTCTTGACATGGGCGGTATGCTTTCCGACTATGTTTTGCCAAAAGATCTTAAGGGTCGAGGACCCTGGCTACTTTGTTATGCATCATGTTTACAAACTCTTAGTGATGTGAACAGGGTGGCTTTTTCGTTTCCTGAGTATGGGTACGCCCATTGGTGATACTCAGGCAACAAGTAAACTTTGAGAATAATTCCGTATTATGACTGAACAATATAATGCTGGTGCCATTGAAGTACTGAATGGCTTAGAGCCAGTACGTCGCCGACCAGGGATGTATACGGATACAGCGCGCCCAAACCATTTGGGCCAAGAAGTTATCGACAACAGTGTCGATGAAGCGCTAGCCGGACATGCCTCAAAAGTACAAGTCATCCTACATGCTGACCAATCACTCGAAGTGATCGATGATGGTCGAGGCATGCCTGTTGATATCCACCCAGAAGAGAAAGTATCAGGCGTAGAGCTAATTCTATGTAAGCTACATGCGGGTGGTAAGTTCTCTAACAAAAACTACCAATTCTCTGGTGGTTTGCACGGGGTAGGTATATCTGTAGTAAACGCGTTGTCAAAACGCGTTGAAGTAACAGTTCGTCGTGATGGTCAAGTGTATGAAATTGCATTTGAACACGGCGAGAAAGTGTCTGATCTGACCGTAACTGGCACATGTGGTCGTCGTAATCGCGGTACCAGCGTACATTTCTGGCCTGATGCGAAGTACTTCGATTCGGCTAACTTCTCTGTGACGCGCTTAGTCAACAACCTGCGCGCAAAAGCGGTTTTGTGTCCGGGTTTAGAAATCACATTAACCGACAAAGTTAATGGCAAAGACTATAAGTGGTACTACGAAGATGGTTTGAAAGACTATCTTGCGGAAGGTGTAAAAGGCTATCCAGTTATTCCTGAAGAACCATTTACTGGTGAGTTCTTGGCGGATACTGAAGCGGCAAACTGGGCGGTAATTTGGCAGCCAGAAGGCGGTGAGATGATCACCGAAAGCTACGTTAACCTGATCCCAACCGCTCAAGGTGGTACACACGTTAATGGTTTACGCCAAGGCTTGTTGGAAGCGATGCGCGAATTCTGTGAGTTCCGTAATCTATTACCTCGTGGTGTGAAGCTAACGGGTGATGACGTTTTCGACCGCTGTTCTTACGTGCTGTCGGTTAAAATTCAAGATCCACAATTTGCAGGCCAGACCAAGGAACGTCTCTCTTCTCGTCAAACCGCGGCATTTGTCTCTGGCGTTGTAAAAGATGCGTTCAGTCTTTGGTTGAACGAAAAGCCTCAGCTCGCAGAGCAATTGGCAGAAGTCTGTATCGCTAACGCGCATCGTCGTATGCGAGCGGCGAAAAAAGTCGTACGTAAGAAAGTGGCTTCTGGCCCGGCACTGCCAGGTAAGTTGACCGACTGTTCTGCACAGGACTTAAGTCGCACGGAAATCTTCTTTGTGGAGGGTGACTCTGCGGGTGGCTCGGCAAAACAGGCACGTGACCGTGAATTCCAAGCCGTGATGCCACTGCGTGGTAAGATCTTGAACACTTGGGAAGTCTCTGCCGATCAAGTTCTTGCGTCTCAAGAAGTACACGATATCTCCGTTGCTTTGGGTATTGACCCAGATAGCGACAACCTCGAGAGTCTTCGTTACGGTAAGATCTGTATCCTTGCCGATGCGGACTCGGATGGTCTTCACATCGCAACGCTGCTTTGTGCTCTATTTACTCGTCACTTCCGCGCACTAGTGGAAGCGGGTCATATCTATGTGGCGATGCCGCCTCTGTATCGAATCGACTGCGGGAAAGAAGTGTTCTACGCCCTCGATGATGATGAAAAAGATGGCATTTTAGAGCGCTTGTCGAAGAAGAAAGCCAAAATCAACGTGCAACGATTCAAAGGTCTGGGTGAGATGAACCCACTTCAGTTGCGTGAAACCACCATGGATCCGAACACGCGTCGCTTAGTGCAGTTAACCATTGACGACTCTACGGCGACCATGGAAATGATGGACATGCTGCTAGGTAAAAAGCGTGCAGATGACCGTCGTTCTTGGCTACAAAACAACGGCGACTTGGCAGAGGTGTAACGGATGTCTACAGAAATTACCTACGATGGCGTCGAACAATTGCCAATGCGCAAGTTCACTGAAGACGCTTATCTGAACTACTCGATGTACGTAATCATGGACCGCGCCTTGCCATACATTGGTGATGGCTTAAAGCCGGTTCAACGACGCATCATTTATGCGATGTCAGAGCTTGGTCTCTCTGCATCAGCAAAATACAAAAAATCTGCACGTACCGTTGGTGACGTGCTAGGTAAATACCATCCGCACGGTGATTCAGCGTGTTACGAAGCGATGGTATTGATGGCTCAGCCATTCTCTTACCGCTATCCATTAGTGGATGGTCAAGGTAACTGGGGTGCGCCAGATGATCCGAAATCATTTGCGGCAATGCGTTATACCGAAGCAAAACTGTCTAAGTTTGCTGAAGTATTGCTTGGCGAACTTGGCCAGGGAACGGTTGAATGGCAACCTAACTTTGATGGCACAATGAAAGAGCCACAAATGTTGCCAGCACGTCTGCCTCACATCCTGCTCAACGGTGTAACCGGCATTGCCGTTGGTATGGCAACAGACATCCCACCGCACAACGTTCGTGAAATCGCAGATGCGACTATTCATTTGATCGACAACCCGAAAGCAGAACTGCCGGACGTGATGCAGTATGTCAAAGGTCCGGATTACCCAACAGAAGCAGAAATTATCTCGCCGCAAGCGGATATCGAGAAGATTTACCGCAACGGTCGTGGCAGCATCAAAATGCGCGCGGTTTGGCATAAAGAAGGTTCTGATATTGTTATCACTTCTTTGCCTCACCAAGTATCGGGTGCCAAACTGCTTGAGCAAATCGCTAACCAGATGCGTGCGAAGAAGCTGCCAATGGTTGACGATCTTCGCGATGAATCGGATCACGAGAACCCAACGCGTATCGTTGTGGTGCCTAAGTCAAACCGCGTCGATTGTGATTTGTTGATGAACCACTTGTTCGCATCAACGGATCTTGAGCGCAGTTACCGCGTTAACTTGAACATGATTGGTTTGGATAACCGTCCTCAAGTTAAAGGTCTGGTGCAAATTCTGTCTGAGTGGATCGAGTTCCGTCGTACGACTGTGCGTCGTCGTCTACAACACCGCCTAGACAAAGTCATGGCTCGTCTACACATCTTGGAAGGTTTGTTGGTTGCTTACCTCAACCTAGATGAAGTGATTGAGATCATCCGTACTGAAGACGATCCAAAAGCGGTGCTGATGGAACGCTTTGGTATTACCGATATCCAAGCGGATGCAATTTTAGATACCAAACTTCGTCATCTAGCGAAACTAGAAGAGATGAAGATCCGTGGTGAGCAAGACGAGCTAGAGAAAGAGCGTGAGAAGCTAGAACAGCTACTCGGTTCTGAGCGTCGTCTGAATACACTACTGAAAAAAGAAATCAAAGCAGACGCAGAGAAATACGGTGATGACCGTCGCTCTCCAATGGTTGAGCGTGCAGAAGCAAAAGCGCTGACTGAACGTGACCTCGTACCAAGTGAGCCAATCACGGTTGTGCTTTCTGAGAAAGGTTGGATTCGTCACGCGAAAGGCCATGACGTGGATGCCGAAGGCTTAAACTATAAGTCGGGTGATAAGTATTTAGCGCATGCTCGAGGTAAGAGTAATCAGCCTGCGGTATTCCTAGGTAGTGACGGTCGAAGTTACTCTCTGGAATCGCACTCACTGCCTTCTGCTCGTAGTCAAGGTGAGCCGATTACCGGTCGCTTGAATATTACGGCTGGTAGCAGTATTCGCCAAGTCATCATGAGTGAAGAAGATCAGCTGTGGCTGGTGGGTTCAGATGCAGGTTACGGCTTTGTATGTAAAGGCGCGGACTTGCTGTCTAAAAACCGCAGTGGTAAAGCGCTCGTCACTTTACCTGCCAACTCTGAGATCATGACGCCAAAAGAGATTGAAGATTTAGACTCTGATGAAATCTTAGCAATCACTAACCAAGGTCGCATGCTGCTGTTCCCAATCAAAGACTTGCCACAACTGGCGAAAGGTAAAGGGAATAAGATCATCAACATTCCTGCTGCTAAAGCAAAAGAGCGAGAAGAAGTACTATCTCACTTAATGTCTTTACCAAAAGGTGCATCGTTAACGCTGTACGCGGGTAAGCGAAAGTTGGGTCTTAAACCGTCTGACCTTGATAACTTCCGTGGCGAACGTGGTCGCCGAGGTGGGTTATTACCGAGAGGTTTGCAGCGAGTCACTCGCATTGAAGTTGAGCTAGATGATTCCGATACGACGGAAACACTGAGCGATAGCGAGTAACGCACAAATAAAAATCCCAGCCAATGGCTGGGATTTTTTATGCTTCTTGCTTGTCTTCAGCAATGGTGACTTTCAAGGTCATCTCTTTTCCTTTGCGAATAATGCCGACATCCACGGTGGTGCCAGGCCGTAAATCGGTGACGATATCCATAACGCTCTGACGCCCCTGAACCTTATTGCCATCAATACTGATAATGATATCTTGTTTTTGAAAGCCAGCCGCATTGGCAGGACCATTTGGATCAATACCAAGTACGACAATACCACCTATGTGTTCATTTCCAAGTAGGCGAGCAGTGACCGCATTAATGTCTTGGCCGTCGATTCCAATATAACCACGAATCACGCGGCCATCAGCGATGATTTTCTGCATGATCTTACTGGCTAGCGGCGCAGGGATCGCAAAAGAGATCCCGTAAGTTTCTAAATCTGTCGCTTGCTGAAAAGAGGCGGTATTAATGCCGACGAGCTCGCCTTGTGTGTTCACTAGGGCTCCACCAGAGTTACCTTCATTGATGGCGGCATCGGTTTGAATGAATGCTTGACGACCATCGCTAATAGATGAACGACCTGTGGCAGAAATAATGCCGAACGTTGTGGTTTGTCCAAGGTTGTATGGGTTACCGATGGCTAGTACTACATCGCCCACTTGTGGTTTGTAATTAGAGTTCAGAGGGATTACGGGCAAATTCGAACCTTCGACACGCAGCACGGCTATATCAGTACGCTTATCTGTCCCCACGAGCTGAGCCGCTGCGGCTCTGCCGTCTTGTAATGCCACAACAATTTGATCAGCTTGAGCAACCACATGATAGTTAGTAATGATGTAGCCTTTCTCACTAACAATGACCCCTGACCCCAGACCTTGAGTCGAGAGTTTACTGCGATCATTCTCAACATACTTACGACTGTAGATGTTTACTACGGCAGGCGCTGCTCTTCGGACCGCTTGATTAAACGTCAACTCGACTGATGCGATATTAACAGGTTGAGGATCAAGCGCGGCAGGAATTACGTTGTTGCGCAAAGATGGAACCGCCAGTAATACCACTGCGGCAGTAGCCAAGCCTAAAAAGACAGAACGTAATAAAAAGCTGAGCATATCCTCTCCATGCGTGAGCGCCAAAATGGCATCGAAGATGAAGAATAGCATTACATTGAAAAATAACAAAAGGGCAGCACGTCATCGCGCTGCCCTTTTCATTAGTTATTGAGCGATAAGGAAAAGTGATCGAGCCTTATCACTCAGTACTATGCATCGGAAACCTTATTTTCTATCACTTTGAAAGTGGTTAACGAATGACAAGATAAATAGTACGCTCACCACGTTGAATATTAAGAGCCAGTACACCTTTGTGTTTCTCTACGATTGTACGAAGCTCGGCAAGGTTTTTCACTCGTTGACGGTTCACACCGATAATAATGTCACCTTGTTGTAATTGATATTGAGCAGCCGGAGAGTTATCTGCAACGCTCGATACTTTAACACCTTGGATTACATCACTTGGTGTTGTATTGCTTAACTCCGCACCTTTGAGTCCCTCATGTAATGTCTCCGCTTTAGCTTTCATATTCGTAGATTCGCCAAGCGTTACATCAAAGGTTTTATTCTTACCATCTCGAACCACACCTAATGTGATTTCTTTACCTGCGCCCAGTGTTGCCACTTTTGCGCGGAGCTCTGAGAAAGTATTAATCGCTTTGCCGTTCACCGATACAATTACGTCACCGGCTTTTAACCCTGCTTTATCGGCTGCGCTGTCCGGTACGACTTGACCAATAAAGGCCCCTTTACTCGACTCGTAACCCAATGCATCAGCTAGCTCAGAGGTTACTTCGCCACCTTGCACACCCAACATGCCGCGTTTGACTTCACCAAACTCTAGAATTTGATCGGTGAGGTTTTTCATCATGTTTGATGGAATCGCAAAGCCAATACCCACATTACCGCCGTTAGGGCCTAAAATCGCAGTATTAATACCGATCAGCTCACCATTAAGGTTGACCAATGCACCACCAGAGTTACCGCTGTTAATTGCGGCATCGGTTTGGATGAAGTTTTCGAAGTTTTCAACGTTTAAGCCACTACGACCAAGGGCTGAAACAATACCCGAAGTCACAGTTTGACCGAGTCCAAATGGGTTACCAATCGCAACCGTAAAGTCACCGACACGCAGTTTGTCGGAATCCGCGACTTTAATCTGCGTTAAGTTTTTCGCTTTCTCTAATTTAAGTAACGCAACATCGGCCATTTCATCACCGCCAACGAGCGTAGCGTCATACTCGCGCCCGTCAAAGAGGCGAACTCGAATCTCATCTGCGCCCTTGATCACGTGGTAGTTAGTGACAATATGGCCTTTCTTCGCATCAATAATGACACCAGAACCTAAACCTCTGAACGGGCGCTCTCGCCTTTGTTCCATAGGAAAGTCTGGGCCAAAGAAAAATTGAAATTGCTCGGGAATGCGGCTGGTTTGTACTTGTTTACCTTCTACAGCAATACTCACAACAGCTGGGGTCACCTTCTCAAGCATTGGTGCCAAGCTAGGTAACTGTTGGCCATCCACATTCAAAGGTAATGCGGCAGTGGCTTGAACTGGGGCAATAATCGAACCCAAACTCAGAGATAGAACGGTGAGCGCAAGCAGTGGTTTTTTCATCCAATAACTCCTCTTGAAACATGTCTGCCAAAAAGAAATATCCGAACGGTTAGTTCACTTTGTTAATAACTAATATAGGGTCTAGTTCGGACAATCAAAAGGGGAGGCAGTGCACATCCAAGTTAGAGCGAAGGTGAGGTGAAAAAGTTCAAAAAAGGGCCGATACAAATGTATCGGCCCTAGATAGAAGTAAGAGAGGATTATGATGCTTTTGCGGTTACCGCTTCGGGAGCATTAATGATTTCTTTCTCTTGATCCTTCAAAAGACCGGTGGCGCCATTAGCGTAGTCTTTTGGTTGTTCGTTAAACTCTGGTTGATCTTCTGCAATAGTTTCAGACGACATTGCCGTTTTCTTATCAAACGGGTTGTCTTGTTCTGGTAAGTTTGGCAAAAGCTCAGAAGAGGTCTTGGCCATATGTTGGTATAGCTTGGTGTAATCTTTACCTAGGGTGTCCAACATTTCTGCGGTTTGTGCAAAATGATCGACGAGCTCTTGACGTTGTTGCTCTAATTCAAACTTGGCCGCTTCAAGTTCTTTCTGCACAGACTTTTGTTTCTTGTATTCAGGGGTGGTTAGTCTACTAATGACTACGCCTACGATTGTACCGACCAGCAAACCCACAATGGCATAAATCCAAGGCATAACTGCTCCTTATAGTTGTTTTAACAAGTCTTTTACTACTTAGTTACACGCGGTGCTCGTCCATGTTACTATGGCTTGAACAGCCGATAAAGAAAAATAGCAGTATGTCTTCGGGGACTGATAACTACTTCTCTCTATTCTCAAAGTTGACCCCGAGGTAACCCTTTTCTCTATACCTCTATACGACTTAATACGATGACACCACTACAACAATATCAAAAAGACATAGCAGAACACGGGTTTCAGCGTGATGAAGCTCAGTATCAAGCGGTCGTTGCATTAGACAAGCTTTACCATGCTATCGTTGAATTTCAGTCAGCGCCTGTGCCTCAGCTTTCCAAATGGCAAAAGCTAATGGGGAAAAAAATCGACAAGCCTGAACCACCAAAAGGCCTTTACTTTTGGGGTGGGGTAGGTCGCGGTAAAACCTACCTTATGGACGCATTTTTTGATGCTTTACCGACCCAAAGAAAAATGCGCGTCCACTTCCATCGATTTATGTATCGAGTACATGATGAGTTGAAGCTGTTAGGTGATGTCGAAAATCCGCTATCAAAAGTGGCGGATAAATTTAAAGAAGAAGCCGATGTGGTTTGCTTTGATGAATTTTTTGTTTCCGACATTACTGATGCGATGATCCTTGCAACGCTACTTCAAGAAATGTTCAAGCGGCAGATGATCCTAGTCGCGACTTCAAACATTGAGCCGCAGAACTTATATCGTAACGGTTTGCAAAGAGCGCGCTTTTTGCCCGCGATCGATATGATTTTGGCACGTTGTGAAGTGTTGAATGTCGATAGTGGCGTTGATTATCGCTTAAGAACGTTAGAACAGGCTGAAATATACCATTACCCGCTTGATGAGCAGGCTAGCATAAACCTTAACAAATATTATCAGCAGCTGACTGGAGAGCGTCAGTTTGTTGCTCATCAAATCGAAGTTAACCACCGTCAACTAGCGGTGATTGAAGCAAGCGATGGGGTGCTGCATGCGTCGTTTGCTCAGTTGTGTCAAACTGCTCGCAGTCAAAATGACTACATTGAATTGTCTCGTATTTACCACACGGTATTACTGGCAGATGTTCAACAAATGAACCGAAAAATAGATGATGCGGCGAGACGCTTTATCGCGCTGGTCGATGAGTTTTACGAGCGCAATGTTAAGTTGATTATTTCTGCTGAAGTGCCAATGGCCGATTTATATGCTGACGGGCAGTTAGAGTTCGAATTTAAGCGCTGTTTGTCTCGGCTTACTGAGATGCAAAGTCATGAGTATCTCGCGCGTGAACATTTGGCCTAGATCCAATGGGGTCTTAAAAAAGTGAAGAAAAAATTAGTGATTTGGCGCAAAAAAAGGTGATTTTTTCTTCGCTCTTCTCTATAATCCTGCGACCCACCGTTACTGCAGACCTGATTATCGAAGTTATTTCGAAATTGAAGGTCGAGAGTACCAACGACTCGAAGGGGTGATGACTGGGCTCTTAGACAGTGTGGGAGCACTATTGGGTGTTCCTTTAAAGTTTAAAATTTAATTAACGGGTTATTGTTAGCATGAAAACTTTCGTTGCTAAACCAGAAACTGTAAAACGCGACTGGTACGTTGTAGACGCTGAAGGTAAAACTCTTGGCCGTCTAGCAAGTGAAATTGCATCTCGCCTACGTGGCAAACATAAAGCTGAATACACTCCTCACGTTGACACTGGTGATTACATCATCGTTATCAACGCTGAGAAAGTTGCTGTAACTGGTAACAAAGCTAAGAACAAAGTGTACTACCGTCACTCTGAATTCCCAGGTGGTCTAAAATCTATCACTTTTGAAAAGTTGATCGATCGTAAACCTGAGATGGCTCTTGAGCTTGCAGTTAAAGGCATGCTTCCACGTGGTCCTCTAGGCCGTGCTATGTACCGTAAGCTAAAAGTTTACGCGGGCGCTGAGCACAACCATGTTGCTCAACAACCACAAGTACTAGACATCTAATTGGGGATTTCGAAAATGGCAGAGAATCAATACTACGGCACTGGCCGTCGCAAAAGCTCAGCTGCACGTGTTTTCATTAAACCAGGCAGCGGTAACATTGTAGTAAACAAGCGTAACCTTGACGAATACTTCGGTCGTCCAACAGCACGTATGGTTGTACAACAACCTCTAGAGCTAGTTGAACTAACTGAAAAGCTAGACCTTTACGTAACAGTTAAAGGCGGCGGTATTTCTGGTCAAGCTGGTGCTATCCGTCACGGTATCACTCGCGCGCTTATGGAATACGATGAGTCTCTACGTCCTGCTCTACGCGCAGCTGGCTACGTTACTCGTGACGCTCGTTGCGTTGAACGTAAGAAAGTTGGTCTACGTAAAGCACGTCGTCGTCCACAGTTCTCTAAGCGTTAATTTCCTCTTATCGGGAATTATGCTTTTCAGAGTTACTCTGGAAACTGTGTACCAAAAGCTCGGCTCTATGCCGGGCTTTTTTGTATTTAAAGCAACGAACAGCCTTCACTTATCATCACACTCCGAGCAGGCCTTCTTATTCGTCCTCTTCGTCGAAAGGTTGCCAGTGCCGTTTTATATGTGTGCCTTATTTAATCGCGACTCACCACGCTTTCTCTTGCGATGCAGCATAGATGTATTCATCAGCAGGAATGTCTTTGTATCTTATTCTTCCTGTAACATGTTTTAAAATGACTTACGTTCCTTTTTGAGCATTCTGCGTGCTACAAAATTGAAAATATAAACACAGTAAGCTGAACGCGTAATACGAAATATTTCTCTGTGTAATTAACTGAAAACTACCAAGATAAAAGGTTTTATCCGCTTTCAGCGGGGCTTCTATGTGGTGCTTTCTTGTTACAAATCACATCAATTTTTTATAATTCTGCCGCTTTTGTGACGACGCGAGCGATTTGCCTCACAAATGTTACAAAAAGGTAGCTTTATCTTGTCAAAAAGTAGGGTTTTCTTTATCATTTCCCTCCAATAAATAGAACTAAATTCATTATTTGTTAGCCATGCTCTTATAAGCGGAATAATAACGATCCAAAGGGAGCAAATGGGAGAATGTTTGGATGAGCAACGCGCCTTTAAATAACGGTCGCAGGCGTTTTCTAACCGCTACAACGGCAGTTGTTGGTGGGTTAGGGGCAGTCGCCGTCGCCGTGCCTTTTATCAAATCATGGAATCCGAGTGCTAAAGCCAAAGCGGCGGGCGCACCGGTGGAAGTGGATATAAGTAAAATTGAACCAGGTCAGCTGGTTCGTGTTGAGTGGCAGGGAAAACCTGTATGGATTGTTCGCCGCACTCAAAGCGTTCTGGATAACTTAAAATCGATCGGTGATAAGCTTCGCGATCCACAATCTGAAATGGAGCAGCAGCCTGAGTACGCTCAGAATGAGTTTCGTTCGATTAAGGAAGAGTTTTTCGTCGCAGTTGGTTTCTGTACCCACTTAGGTTGTTCACCAACCTATCTACCTGACTCTTTCTCAGAGCAGGTGCAGGGCGTAAGATCTGGCTTCTTCTGTCCTTGTCATGGTTCTAAGTTCGACATGGCTGGTCGAGTGTTCCAAGGAGTACCTGCTCCGTTGAACCTTGTCGTTCCTAAGCACATGTATTTGAGCGATACCAAGCTCATTGTGGGTGTTGATGAGGGAGATGCATAATGCAAGCAATGTTAGATTGGGTTGAAAAGCGTATTCCTGCAATGAATGCTTATAAAAAGCATTTGTCTGAATACCCAATGCCTAAGAACTTCAACTTTTGGTACCTTTTCGGTTCTCTGGCGATGCTGGTTCTTGTTAACCAAATCCTAACGGGTATTTGGCTAACGATGAACTATGTTCCTTCAGGTGACGGTGCATTTGCGTCTATCGAATACATTATGCGTGATGTAGAGTACGGTTGGCTTCTGCGTTACATGCATTCCACTGGCGCGTCAGCGTTTTTCGTTGTTGTGTATCTTCACATGTTCCGTGGTTTGATCTACGGTTCATACCAAAAACCTCGTGAACTATTGTGGATCTTCGGTATGTTGATCTTCCTTGTTCTCATGGCTGAAGCGTTCATGGGTTACCTACTTCCATGGGGTCAGATGTCATACTGGGGTGCGCAGGTAATCATTTCCCTGTTTGGTGCTATTCCTGTTATCGGTGATGACCTAACGCTTTGGATTCGTGGTGACTACATCATCTCTGGTGCAACGCTAAACCGTTTCTTCGCACTACACGTTATTGCCCTGCCTATCGTTTTGCTTCTTCTTGTTGTTTTGCACGTATTGGCGCTGCACGAAGTAGGCTCAAACAACCCGGATGGTATCGAAACTAAGCTGCCAAAAGGCTCAATGGGCGACGATTACAAAACGCAATTCAAGTTCCACGATTACTACACGAAGAAATATGACATCATTGATTCGATTCCTTTCCATCCGTACGGCACGGTTAAGGACTTGGTTGGTGTCGCTGGTTTCTTGTTCTTCTTCTGTTACGTGCTGTTCTTTAACCCAGAGATGGGTGGGTACTTCCTTGAGCCGCCTAACTTTGAAGCTGCAAACCCACTGAAGACACCAGAGCATATTGCTCCGGTATGGTACTTCACGCCGTTCTACGCAATCTTACGCGCGGTTCCAGACAAACTATTAGGTGTTATCCTAATGGGCGCGTCAATTGCAGTGCTGTTTGTTCTACCTTGGTTGGATCGTTGTAAAGTTCGTTCATACCGTTACCGTAGCAAACTTCATCTATTGAATATTGTACAGTTCACTATCGCCTTTATCGCTCTGGGTATTTTAGGTGCGTTACCTGCGACACCAACGTACACACTACTATCTCAGATCTTTAGCTTGTGTTACTTCATGTTCTTTGTGTTGCTGTTCTTCTACAGCAAAAATGAAGCAACCAAACCATTACCAGAGAGGGTGACATTCAAATGAAGAAGTGGATTGTAATTCTATTTGCTATGTTGCCATCACTAGCGATGGCAGCTGGGGCCAATGTTCCGCTGGATAAAGCGAATGTTGACCTTACGGATAAAGCTTCGCTACAAAACGGCGCGAAGTTGTTCATGAACTACTGTTTTGCTTGTCACTCTACGCAATACCAGCGTTACGAGCGTGTAGCAACAGACTTGGAAATTCCAACAGACTTAATGAAAGAAAACCTGATTTTCAATCCTGAAGCGAAAATCGGTGATCTAATGGTCAATGCTATGCCACCGAAGCAAGCGGCAAACTGGTTTGGTGCTCCACCACCAGATCTTACGTTGGTTGCACGAGTTCGTGGTGCTGATTGGTTATACACTTACTTACGCTCTTTCTATGTTGATCCATCTCGTCCATTCGGCGTGAACAACATCGTCTTCCCGAGTGTTGGTATGCCGCATGTGCTTGAAGAGCTACAGGGCATCCCGACGCCTATTTACGATACGAAAATCGTAGATGGCGAAGAAGTACAAGTTGTTGTTGGTACTGAAACCGATGGCACGGGTGAGCTGAGTGAAGGCGAATATGACAAAGCGGTTGGCGATCTCGTTAACTTCTTAGTTTATTCAGGTGACCCAGTGCAGCTTGAGCGTCACGCTCTAGGCTGGTGGGTAATGGGCTTCTTAGTGCTTCTAACCATCGTTGTCGTGATGCTCAAGAAAGAGTATTGGCGCGATGTGCATTAATTGTGCTAAAATACCGTGCTAATTCCCAATTTTAATTGATGTACAATGGAGGCTTAGCCTCCATTGTTTTTATTTGTAAGTGTACTGGAGGGCTCCATGGCTGTAGCTGCCAATAAACGTTCTGTGATGACTCTTTTCTCAAGTGCATCAGATTTGTATAGCCATCAGGTTCGCATTGTACTAGCTGAAAAAGGTGTAAGTGTTGAAGTTGAGCTTGTTGACGAAGCAAACCTTCCTGCTGAGCTTGTTGAGCTAAACCCATATAAATCAGTGCCAACTCTTGTTGACCGTGAGCTAGCTCTTTACGATTCAAAAATCATCATGGAGTACTTGGACGAGCGTTTCCCTCATCCACCTCTAATGCCGGTTTACCCTGTTGCTCGTGGCAACAGCCGCTTGATGATGTACCGTATCGAACGCAACTGGTATTCACTCGCTGAAAAAGTGATGAAAGGTAATGCGGAAGAATCAGAAAAAGCACGCACAAAGCTGCGTAATGATCTTCTGACGTTAGCGCCAATTTTTGCTGAATATGAGTACTTCATGAGCGAAGAATTCAGCTTGATCGATTGTTACCTAGCTCCACTATTGTGGCGTTTGCCTCAACTTGGTATCGATCTTGTTGGCCCTGGTTCAAAAGAAATCAAGGTATACATGAACCGCGTATTTGAACGTGATTCGTTCCTTGCTTCTTTGACTGAAGCTGAACGTGAAATGCGCCTAGTTCGCTAAGCGATTTAAAACACGTTATGGATATTGCAAAAATGACTGCTCGCCGCCCGTATATGCTTCGCGCATTTTACGACTGGTTAGTAGACAATGACTTGACTCCTCACTTGGTTGTGGATGCAACAATGCCAGGGGTGCGTGTCCCGGTTGAATTTATTCAAGATGGTCAAATTATTTTGAATATTGCGCCACGTGCAGTGGGTAATCTTGAGTTAGGTAATGATGCGATTACCTTCCATGCTCGCTTTAGCGGTCGTCCGCACTCAGTGATCGTGCCTGTGTATGCTGTTCAAGCTATTTATGCACGTGAGAATGGTGCTGGTACTATGTTTGAACCAGAAGAAGCGTACACTCACATCGAAGAAGAAGCGATGACCGAGGAAGAATCATCCCCATCGTTCACAACGGTTAGTGATGAGCCTTCTGAGTTAGTTTCTGATTCAGATGCCGAAGCGGACGATGCTCCTCGACCAAAAGGCAAACCAAGCTTAAGAGTGATTAAATAATAAAAAAGCAGCGTAACGCTGCTTTTTTCTTTTTAACTTGTTGAAGATGATTTCAAGCCAGACTTTGGAAATTACTCACTAATCGTAAAGACTTCGACGTTCTCTTCACTTTCTGTACTTGCCTCACTTTCTATTGTTTGTACACCGTCACTCGGTAAGTCTACTTCAACAGGCTCCATTTCGCCGTATTGGAACCCTTTAATGACTTGTTTTACGCCTGAGATATTACGCGCGATTTCTGTCGCTCGATCGCCTTGCTCTGGCGTGACATAACCAAACAGAAAAACGTCGCCATCTTCGGTGATCACTTTAACCTTAACACCATTAAGCTCAGAATCAGTAAGCAAAGCTGACTTTACTTTGGTTGTGATCCAGCTGTCATTGCTAATCTGGGTAACAGTGAGTGGCTCTTTTTGTTTGATTTGATTGTGTATGACTTTTACACCACTAACTTCTCGAGCCCTTCGCTCTAAAGCAAGGATAAGGTCTTGTGTCGGAGCTTGTCCCATAAGGACTACAGTCCCATTATATGAACTGGCAACGACACGAACTTCACCTTTAAACGGTGCTTTATTGCCGATCGCCGCAACTTCGAATTCGATGTTATTGTCCTGCCAGATTTGTTTTGTCGTGCGTGTGTCCGTGACAATATTCGCTGTGGTTGCTGCACCTGCGATAAACAAACCTGCGCAACCACTTAAACTCAATGCTGTTAATAAGATAACAAGGCTACGTATCATAATTCTGACTCTCAGTCTTGGTTACTCTTCGTGAGCAGGGAAAAGCACCTGGTCAATAAGATCACAAAGACAATGGAGTGTTACCATATGTACTTCGTGAATACGTGCAGTGCGGTGTGATGGAATACGAATTTCGACGTCGTTCTCACCGAGCAGCCCTGCCATCTCTCCGCCATCTTTTCCTGTGAGCGCGATAATCGTCATGTCTCGAGTTACGGCTGCTTCCATCGCTTTGATAATATTTTTACTGTTACCGCTAGTCGACATGGCAAGCAAAATGTCGCCTGGTTGACCAAACGCTCGTACCTGTTTTGAGAAGATTTCCTGGTAGTGGTAATCGTTGGCCACTGCGGTTAGGGTGGTATTATCGGCGGTTAAGGCCATTGCTGGTAGGCTAGGGCGCTCAGTTTCAAAACGGTTTAAAAGACAAGAAACAAATTGTTGAGCGTTTGAAGCACTGCCGCCATTACCACAACATAAAATTTTATTGCCATTAAGCAGGCTCGACACCATCGCTTGAGCTGCATGAGTAATGGCATCAGGCAGCGCCTCTGCTGCTGCGATTTGAATTTGAATACTTTCTGTAAAGCTGTCTTTAATGCTGTCTAGCATCGCTTATCCTTCAGAGATTGCGTTTTCTATCCAGTTGATATCTCGCCCATTATCATGAATGGCGATGACATCAAATCGATAATCGATATTGTGTTTTAAGCGCTTTTGTTGGCTAAGCCAAACTTGTGCTGTTTTGACTAGCTTGCGCATTTTAGCGTGCGTCACCATTTCTGCTGCCGAGCCAAAGTGATTGTTCTTACGGTATTTGACTTCAACAAACACAATAGTTTCACCTTGTTGGAAGATTAAATCAATCTCACCGACCTTAGTCAGAAAATTTTGTTCAATAAAGTTTAAGCCCTGGCGTTGTAAATATTGCTTCGCCAGAGCTTCATATTGATTTCCGATTTGGCGCTTGCTAAAGAGCCCCACGCTCAGCCCAGCTTAGCTCACGCTGTACAACACAATTATTGTCGATACTTAAAATACCGGTTTGGCCGCCAACTGAGTAGCCCGGAACGACCTTCATTTGTGGCAGCTCCCCAATCAATTTATACGCATCCATACCCAGTGCTTTCAAACGTTTTTCCATGTTAGATTGCTCTGACCACAGCTCGTTCATTTCAGCGGTCACGCTAGGGTCTGGGTCAATCAGTAATGGAATATCGCTGTAGATGATGCCTGTTAGATCTTCGTAAGTCGCGCCGCCACTGTTGCTACGCGAGCTAGAGAAAATTTGTGGGGCTTTGGCGTCTGGGTTAATCGCTACCTCAATAAACGGCTTGATCAAAGTCAGTTCCGTGCTTCTAGCAACAATATAAACCGCATCGACATCACGACGGCTACGTGGCTGTGTTTCAAGCTTGATACGCATTAGTGATTGCATCTGAGCAATACGTTGTTTGCTTTCTTGCAGACCAAATACTTCATTGATGTCTTTTTGAAGTTGGCGCTTGTCGCCAAAATAACTTGCTGCGACTTTATTAGAGCTGTACTTGCGCCACTCTTTGTTGAACGCTTCAGTTACACGTTCACCAAAGCTGCCCTTTGGTGCCAGAATCAGAGGGAAGTTATAGCCTTCGCTGAACAAGTGTTTCGCTGCTTGTGCGGCTTCTTGTTCCGGTGATAATGCCAAGTAGCAAATATTGCTATCTGGTTGGACATCTTCGGGAATATTTAGCGCAAGGGCTGGAATCGTAGGACCATTTTCTGAGCCATCCATGGTTGTGTGCAATAGCTCAACGTTCTCTTTTTCTAGGGGACCAACAACAAAGTCGATGTTTTCATTGATCAAACGTTGTTTAATTTGGTCGGCGTTATACGCATTAGTGTCGATTACCGTGAGGGTAGCGCTTGGATCACGGTTACGATCATTCATCATCGCAAACACAAAACCATCACGAATTAATTGCGCTTGTGGCGAGAACTTACCAGTAAGCGGCAGTAACAAAGCGGTGTTGTTTGGTTTAACAATGTCTAGAGAGAGAATGTTTTGAATCTCTTCTGGTGTGTAGATAGCGGCTGGGTGCGATGGGTTCTCGTTTAACCAGCGTTCTAGGGTATTTTTTAGTTGGGATAAGTTGCCCGACAGCGTTTTCGCATAAATAGCGAGTTGTAGCCAACCATCCAAAACATCTTCATTTGGCTCTGTTTCTAATGAGGTCAGTTCGTACTCGGAGTAGCTGCCAAAGTTCATCCAAATACGGCTAGAAATCTCTCTCTGCTCCGCGGACGATGCATATTGGCCAAATGCAACCAGTTGGCGGTTTGCCTCAAACGCTTGGTTAAGACCTTGATAAGCGTCGGCACGCATCAAGTAATAGTCTTTCCATTGCTCATTTGGCAACTTCCACCAAGGTTTAAAATTCAACAATTGCAGCAACTGAGAGTAATTACCCTGTTTTTGCTGTATGGTCGCACGCGCTAGTTGCCACTCTGCTTGCTGAACTTCGGTTAACTGTTGACGAGCCAGGCGCTTGATCAACATTTCTGCTTGATCAAACTGGTTTGCTTGAATCGCGGCTTTGGTTGCCATGATCAACCAGTCATTTTGTAAACTGCCTTCCGTGCTATCAGCTTGGATCATATAGTTCTGAACAGACTGAGTAGGCTCAAGTGTTACATCAACGCCATCAGGCTGTCTTGGACCTGAAGAACAGGCGGCGAGCGTAATTGCTAGTGCAACAGGAGTAAGTATGCGTGGTACACTGAGTCTCTTATGGTTAATCATTGCCGTGAGTTCTCTATAATTTTGTACAAAATTGTCTCTATATTAATCGTTGAAGTGATGGTAAACAAATGACAGATAAAAATAAGTTGCCGAATGAGGGGCCAACTCTCTATATCGTACCGACTCCAATCGGAAATTTAGCGGATATCACCCAACGTGCTATCGAAATTCTGTCGACTGTGGACATCATTGCCGCTGAGGATACTCGACATACGGGCAAATTACTGTCTCACTTCAATATTCAAACCAAAACTTTTGCTCTACATGACCACAATGAGCAGCAAAAAGCACAAGTTTTGGTAGAAAAGCTGCTTTCCGGTCAGTCTATCGCATTAGTTTCTGACGCTGGTACGCCACTTATCAGCGACCCAGGATACCATTTGGTGACAAAATGTCGTCAAGCGGGCGTTAGAGTTGTGCCTCTTCCAGGTGCCTGTGCGGTCATTACGGCGTTAAGTGCCTCTGGCTTGCCATCGGATCGCTTTAGCTTCGAAGGTTTTTTACCACCGAAAAGCAAAGGTCGTAAGGATAAATTCCTAGAGATTGCTTCGGTAGAGCGTACGTGTATTTTTTACGAGTCACCGCACCGTATTTTAGACTCTCTACAAGACATGTTAGACGTTCTTGGCCCAGATAGAGAAGTTGTGTTGGCAAGAGAGCTAACAAAAACCTTTGAAACCATTCAAGGCATGCCGTTAGGTGAGCTGATTGAATGGGTGAAAAGTGACGATAACCAACAGCGTGGTGAAATGGTATTGTTGGTACATGGCCATCGTGAAACAACAGACGACTCACTACCTGAAGATGCTTTACGCACGTTAGGGATTTTGACCAAAGAGCTGCCTTTGAAAAAAGCAGCTGCTTTGGTGGCAGAAATACATAACTTGAAGAAGAATGCGCTATATAAATGGGGCTTAGAAAACTTAGACTAAGTGCCGCTAGCGAGATAAATGGTCAATGAGGGCTGATGTTTAGGCATCGGCCTTTTTATTATCTATTTTTGGCACGTTGACTAAAAAGTCATCACTTAGTGCATTCATTTCATCATATCTGTGATCTAACTAGACTCTGAAGTGAGAACTCTATACAATCCGCCCTCGGAGCTGACTGGGTAGTCGCTGCTTTGTTGATGTCCTTCGGGAGACTGACGTCGAAGTCCCTTTGGGAGACTGACGTTGACGTCCTTCGGGAGACTGACAAAGGGGAGGAAAGTCCGGGCTTCATAGAGCAAGGTGCCAGGTAACGCCTGGGGGGCGCAAGCCTACGACAAGTGCAGCAGAGAGAAGACCGCCGATGGCCCGTAAGGGTACAGGTAAGGGTGAAAGGGTGCGGTAAGAGCGCACCGGACGACTAGCAATAGTTCGTAGCAGGGTAAACTCCACCTGAAGCAAGACCAAATAGGCCTCCACATTGCGTTGCTCGCGTAAGGAGGCGGGTAGGTTGCTCGAGCCAGTGAGTGATTGCTGGCCTAGACGAATGGCTACCGCCGCGCAAGCGGAACAGAACCCGGCTTATGTGTCGGCTCCACCTATTCGAGACCCATCTCTACTTCGGTAGTGATGGGTTTTTTGCATTTAATTGACGCAAACTATGTCATTACCAATAAACTTGGCGTAAATCACGTCTAACTTTAGACTTGTGGTGGCGATGATGTAGGAAATCAGTACACTAAAGAATCGCTTCAAGATCATTCAACGAGAAAGCTATGACCGAAACCTTCCAACATATTTCCGTGTTATTAAATGAATCCATTGATGGCTTAGCTATCAAACCAGACGGCGTCTATATTGATGGAACATTTGGCCGTGGCGGTCACAGCCGGACAATTCTATCTAAACTCGGTGAAAATGGCCGACTGTACAGTATCGACCGTGACCCTCAAGCGATCGCTGAGGCAGGCAAAATCAATGACCCTCGCTTCACCATTATTCATGGCCCATTTTCTGGTATTGCTGAGTATGCTGAAGAGTATGGGCTAGTTGGAAAAGTGGATGGTGTTCTGCTGGATTTAGGCGTTTCTTCTCCTCAGTTAGACGACGCAGAGCGTGGCTTTAGCTTTATGAAAGACGGTCCGCTAGATATGCGTATGGACCCGACATCAGGTGTTCCAGTATCTCAATGGTTGATGGAAGCAGACCTCGATGATATCACTTGGGTCATTCGCGAGTTTGGGGAAGATAAACATGCGCGCCGTATTGCAAAAGCGATTGTTGCCTACCGTGAAGACGAAGAAAATGAGCCAATGGTTCGCACTGGTCAGCTGGCAAAATTGATTTCAGATGCCGCACCGAAAAGCTTTAAAGAGAAAAAACACCCTGCGACTCGTGCTTTCCAGGCTTTTCGTATTTACATCAACAGTGAGTTAGAAGAAATTGATACGGCACTTAAAGGCGCGGCGAGCATTCTGGCTCCTGAAGGCCGTTTATCTGTGATTAGCTTCCACTCTCTGGAAGACCGTATGGTCAAACGTTTTATCCGTAAAGAGAGCAAAGGGCCTGAAGTGCCACACGGTATTCCAATGACGGAAGAGCAAATTCGTGCTCTTGGTAGTGCGAATATGAAAGCGGTGAGCAAAGCGATTAAGCCAAGCAAACAAGAAATTGAAATGAACCCTCGCTCGCGCAGCTCTGTGTTAAGAATTGCGGAAAAGCTTTAATTATTATGACGAAATCCACTCCTAATCTTGCTAAGTTGATTGCAACAGATCTCCTCACTGTTGGTCGCTGGCCATTACTGTTGTTGCTATTGATCGTGGCATCGGCAATGGGAGTGGTATTTGCTACCCACCATGCGCGTCAAGCGATTACCGAGAAAGACCATACGTTGGTTGAACGAGAACGATTAGATAGCGAATGGCGTAACTTAATGTTGGAAGAAACTGCCCTCGCGGAACACAGTCGTGTTCAAGACCTTGCCAAAAAAGAACTTGAAATGAAACGACCTGATGGCGATAAAGAAGTGGTTGTCACGCTCAAATGATTAGAAAAAAATCCAACACGAAACAAGCCAATAAGCGTAAACCTGTAGCAAAAGAGAAAGCGGCTACGGGGGATAAGAAAACCGATAACAAAGCAGTGAAAGTGGCGGTCGAAGAATCTTTCTTGATTCGTTGGCGCTTCCATCTATTACTGTTTTTTGTTTTTTGTGCATTTGCCCTTTTGGTGGCACGCGTAGCCTACATCCAAATCATTGAGCCAGATAACCTGATTAAACAAGGTGACCTACGTTCGGTTCGTGTTAAATCCATTCCTTCTGCTCGCGGTATTATTTCGGATCGAAATGGTGAGCCGCTTGCTGTCAGTGTACCGGTTGAGGCGGTTTGGGCAGATCCTGCCACGATATTTAAAGAAAACGCGTTAAGCCAGACCAAAAGTTGGCATGCATTAGCGGATGTTCTTGGTATTGACCGACAAGGGTTAATAGACAAAATCAAGCGCAATGAAAAACGCCGCTTTATCTACTTGCAGCGCCAGGTCAGTCCGGCCATGGCGAACTATATTCGTGAGCTAAAGCTGCCAGGTGTTGGCCTTAAGTCGGAATCTCGTCGTTATTATCCTGCAGGTGAGGTTAGTGCTCACTTAGTCGGTGTAACAGGCATTGACGGGCATGGCCTAGAAGGTGTGGAGCGTAGCTACGATGAGTGGCTCACTGGCGCGGCGGGTAAGAAAACTATTCGTAAAGACCGTTATGGTCGTGTTGTGGAAAACATTGCTTGGCAAGACAAGCAAGAAGGTAAATCACTTCAGTTAACCATCGATCAGCGCCTACAGGCGATTGCGTATCGTGCGATTAAGCAAGCCGTTGCGGACCACCGCGCCACTTCAGGTTCCGTTGTCATGTTGGATGTAAAAACGGGCGCCGTATTGGCCATGGTTAATGCTCCTTCTTACAACCCTAACAATCGTAGCGATTGGCAAAGCTATCAAATGCGTAACCGAGTGATCACGGACTCAATGGAGCCTGGTTCGACCATTAAGCCTTTCGTTATTTTAGCCGCCTTAGAAAATGGGATAGCCGATAAAGATACCATCGTAGATACCGGTAATGGTGTCCTACGTTTAGGTGGTAGTCGAGTCAGAGATGTCTCTCGCGTAGGCAAAGCGAGCTTGACCACGATCCTTAAAAAGTCGAGTAATATCGGTGTGACGAAGCTAGCAATGCAAATGCCGGTAGAGGCGCTTCTTGGGCTGTACAGTTCAGTGGGTTTTGGTGAGCTTTCTGGCCTAAACCTAGTTGGGGAAGTGACGGGTATTTTTCCTACACGAACTCGTTGGTCGCCAATTGAACGCGCCACGATTGCGTTTGGTTACGGTCTATCAATTACACCAATCCAGCTAGCCCATGCTTATGCGACGCTTGGAAACCTTGGCAAATACGAGCCTATTCATATTATTGAAAGCAATGATCATGACATGTCACGTCAAGTGGTGAGTGCGAAGTATGCGCGTCAAGTATTAGACATGTTGGAAACCGTAACTCAAAAAGGGGGCTCGGCTCGCAGAGCGGCAGTTCCTGGTTATCGAGTAGGAGCGAAAACGGGTACATCACGTAAAGCTTCTGCCGGTGGGTACAGCGACGAGTACATCACCTACACGGCTGGGCTTGCTCCGGTTAGCGATCCGCGAATTGCTTTAGTAGTGATCGTAAACGAGCCTCAAGGCGATGACTACTATGGTGGTTCGGTAGCGTCTCCTGTCTTCTCTGAAATCATGAAAGGCGCGCTACAAATACTCAATGTTGCACCTGACGAAAACAAATTCCAACAGTAAGCCCTGTGGTTTACTGAGCAAACAAAATTAAGAAAACCTGAGCCAAAGCTCGGAGAACAAATATGACTAAAGCCATCAGTATGGACGTGCTGCTTTCCCCTTGGGTGGATTGCCCTAGCTTATCGTCCGTTCTTGTTTCTGAATTGGAGCTCGACAGCCGAAGAGTTCAACCTGGAACCACGTTTGTAGCAGTGATTGGCCATGTTGTGGATGGGCGTAAATTCATTGCCTCTGCAATTGAGCAAGGTGCAAATGCAGCCCTGGCGCAAGCCTGCGATGTCAAAACACATGGTACGGTGGAAATCATTGATGATGTTCCCGTCATTTACATTGATAGGTTGGACCAACGTTTATCCGCAATTGCTGGAAAGCTTTATGCTTACCCTGATATGGATTTGATTGGTGTCACCGGCACCAACGGCAAAACCACCATTACCCAGTTAATAGCGCAATGGCTAGAACTGCTTGACCATAAAGCGGCGGTAATGGGAACAACAGGAAATGGCTTCCTCAATAACTTGCAACAAGCTGCGAATACAACGGGGAATGCCGTTGAAATTCAGAAAACGCTCTCCTCTCTCGCAAATCAACAAGCCACATACACCGCGCTAGAAGTATCTTCCCATGGCCTGACGCAAGGTCGTGTCAAAGCATTATCATTTGCGGCGGGCGTGTTTACTAACTTAAGTCGTGACCACTTAGATTACCATGGCACGATGGAAGAGTATGCCAATGCAAAGCTTGGGTTGTTCACGCAACACCAATGTGAACGTGCCATTATCAATGTTGATGATGAAGTAGGTCATCAATGGGCGTCGCAGTTAAGTAATGCGGTCGCTGTTTCGCTCAAACCGAACACTGAATTTGAAAGCGCAATTTGGGCGACGGAAGTCAGTTACGCGGAGTCAGGGATTACTATTAAGTTCGATGGTAAATTTGGCTCAGGTGAATTGCACGCGCCATTGATTGGTGAGTTTAATGCAACCAACTTAATGCTCGCTTTTGCGACCTTATTAAGCTTAGGTAAAGAGAAACAAGCGTTACTCGAAACCGCAGGTCAACTGAAACCTGTACTCGGCCGAATGGAGTTATTCCAAACTGAGGATCGTGCCAAAGTCGTGGTTGATTATGCCCATACTCCTGATGCTTTAGAAAAAGCGCTGCAAGCTTTACGAGTTCATTGTGAAGGCCAGCTGTGGGCTATTTTTGGCTGCGGTGGCGATCGCGATGCAGGTAAGCGCCCAATGATGGCGGAAATTGCAGAGCGTCTAGGCGACAGAGTGGTGTTGACTGACGATAACCCACGCAGCGAAGACCCGGTTCAGATTGTGAAAGACATGTTAGCTGGGCTGTCAAAACCTGCTGAAGCGATTGTTCAGCATGACCGCTTCAAAGCACTGTCTTATGCCATTGAGAATGCTTCGCCAAACGACATTATCTTGTTAGCAGGGAAGGGCCATGAAGATTATCAGATTCGTAATGGCGAAACGATTCATTACTCCGACCGCGAGTCCGCAATGCAACTTTTAGGATTGACCTCATGATCAAAGTAACGTTATCTCAAATTGCAGACATCACTCGTGGTGAGCGATTCGGCGACGATCTACTTATTGACGCGGTTTCTACTGATACACGAACGATTGATCGTGGGGCTCTATTTGTGGCGTTAGTAGGGGAGCGCTTTGATGCGCACAACTTTTGCCAACAAGCGGTAGATGCAGGTGCCGGTGCTTTACTCGTAGAAAAACGCTTAGATGTGAATGTGCCGCAAATTGTGGTGTCGGATACCAAACTTGCATTGGGTGAGTTTGCTTCTTGGGTGCATCAAGCATGCAAAACACCTACCGTTGCCATCACCGGAAGTTGCGGTAAAACGACCGTAAAAGAAATGGTTGCGAGTATCCTGCAATTGAAAGGCAAAGTGTTATTCACGGCGGGTAACTTCAATAATGATATTGGTGTTCCGTTGACATTATTGCGCTCACAGCAGGATGATGATTATGCCGTGATTGAGCTTGGTGCTAATCATATAGGTGAAATTGCTTACACGACTCAGTTAGTAAAACCAGATATCGCGTTAGTGAACAATGTAGCCGCCGCTCACCTTGAAGGCTTTGGTTCTATCGATGGCGTGAAACAAGCCAAAGGTGAAATCTACCAAGGCCTTTCAGCTGGTGGTATTGCGATTGTTAACCTAGACAGCAATGGTGAAGCCAAGTGGGATGAAGTGTTAGCAGATAAGAAAGTCATTACTTTTTCACAAAGTAATACTGATGCAGACTTCTTCGCTTCTAACATCGTATTGAACGCCGCAGGTGAAGCAAGCTTTGACTTACATATCGCAGCAAGCTCACAAGAAATTGAACTGTCTCTGGGTATTATAGGTCAACACAACGTTGCGAATGCGATCGCTGCTTCTATTATTGCGTTACAAATGGGCGCCACATTAGAAGAGGTTCGCGCTGGCCTTAAACATTTGAACAAAGTGAAAGGTCGCGTCGAGGTTGAAGCGCTGAGCGAAAAGATAAAATTGATTGACGACAGCTACAACGCGAGCGTGCCAGCCATGAAAGCGGCAGTTGATTTATTGGCCGCTTTCCCAGGTCAACGTTGGCTGATTTTAGGTAATATGGCGGAATTGGGCGAGGAAAGTCTTGCACTTCATCGTCAAGTCGGGGAACATGCTGCCCCACAAAAATTTGAACATGTTCTCACATATGGTGCAGACGCCAAGGTGATCAGTGATCTTTGCCAAGGCATTCATTTTGAGACGCACCAAGAGATGATTGAATACATCAAGCAGCATCTAGACCAAGCCGTTCCTGAAAACCATACGATATTGGTGAAAGGAGCGAACGGTGCACGTATGTTTGAAGTCGCTGCTGCTTTGAAGGAGTATTATTAATGATTATTTGGCTTGCCGAGCTGCTACAGCCATACCTGTCTTTTTTCCGATTGTTTGAATACTTGTCTTTTCGAGCAATCCTAAGCGTATTAACCGCTCTAGGTCTGTCATTATGGATGGGACCAATCATGATCAAGCGTTTGCAAATGCTGCAAATTGGTCAGGTAGTGCGTAACGAAGGTCCTGAATCTCACTTTAGTAAGCGTGGTACCCCAACAATGGGCGGTATCATGATCTTAGCGGCCATCTCAATCACGATTTTGCTATGGACAGACTTATCCAACCCTTACGTATGGGCGGTACTGACAGTCTTACTTGGCTACGGTGCGGTCGGATTTGTTGATGATTATCGTAAAGTGGTACGCAAAAATACCGATGGCTTGATCGCGCGTTGGAAGTACTTCTGGCAGTCGTTGATCGCGTTTGTCGTCGCTTTCGCATTGTATGCTTACGGTAAAGACACAGCAGCAACTCAGCTAGTGGTGCCATTCTTTAAAGACATCATGCCGCAGCTTGGTTTGATGTATATCATTCTGACTTACTTTGTCATTGTAGGTACAAGTAACGCGGTCAACCTGACTGATGGTCTAGACGGTTTGGCAATCATGCCAACGGTTCTTGTTGCAGCAGGCTTCGCGGTTATTGCATGGGCGACCGGTAACGTTAACTTCTCTGAATACCTTCATATACCATACTTACCACATGCTTCTGAGTTAGTTGTCGTATGTACAGCAATCGTAGGTGCAGGCCTTGGTTTCTTGTGGTTTAACACTTACCCAGCACAAGTGTTCATGGGCGATGTAGGTTCACTAGCGCTTGGCGGGGCATTGGGCACCATTGCTGTTCTAGTTCGTCAAGAGTTGGTGTTGGTGATCATGGGTGGCGTATTTGTGATGGAAACGCTATCAGTCATCCTACAGGTAGGTTCTTACAAATTACGTGGTCAGCGCATTTTCCGTATGGCACCAATTCACCACCACTACGAATTGAAAGGTTGGCCAGAACCTCGCGTAATCGTGCGCTTCTGGATTATTTCTATGGTTCTTGTTCTGATTGGTCTTGCGACATTGAAAGTGCGTTAATCGCACTTTCCAAGAATAAGATTTACAGTGTGATCAAATATGGAACGTTGGCAAAACATACATAGTGTTGTCGTCGTAGGGCTCGGTATTACCGGGCTCTCTGTCGTTAAACACCTAAGAAAAAATCAGCCACAACTTGTGGTCAAAGTCATTGATACTCGTGTAAACCCTCCAGGTGCAGAGCGCTTGCCGGAAAGTGTTCAACTGCATAGTGGTGGTTGGAATACGGACTGGCTTTCTGACGCGGATCTTATCGTGACCAACCCTGGTATTGCGCTAGCGACACCAGAGATCCAAGCCGTATTAGCAAAAGGTACGGCAGTAGTAGGTGATATCGAGTTATTCGCTTGGGCGGTGCAGAAACCGGTGATTGCGATTACGGGCTCAAACGGTAAGAGCACAGTAACCGACCTCACAGGTGTGATGGCTGAGGCTGCAGGTTTGGATGTTGGCGTTGGTGGTAACATCGGTGTGCCTGCACTGGATTTGTTAGAACAAGACGCAGACCTATATGTACTCGAACTCTCGAGCTTCCAGTTAGAAACGACGTCAAGCTTAAAGCTCAAAGCCGCTGCGTTTCTGAATCTTTCTGAAGATCATATGGATCGTTATCAAGGCATGTCTGACTATCGACAAGCTAAGTTGCGTATTTTTAACCATGCTGCTCTTGCAGTCGTGAACCGTGATGATCAAGAAACCTTCCCTGACGCAGAGATGCCATTGGTGACATTTGGCAGCGACAATCAGGACTTTGGTCTCGAGGTGGATGGCAACCGTACTTGGCTGCTCGATCACGGTCAACGAGTTGTCGCAAGTGATGAGCTTAAGTTGGTTGGTAAGCACAACTTATCTAACGCTCTGGTTGCTTTAGCGCTATTAAAAGCTGCGGACGTAAACTATCACAAAGCATTGAATGCACTTAAAAATTACACAGGACTGACACACCGATGCCAGGTGGTTGCGGATAATCAAGGCGTCAAATGGGTGAATGACTCTAAAGCAACTAATATTGCCAGCACTATGGCTGCGCTATCTGGTTTGGAATCGACAGGCAAGCTCTACTTACTCGTTGGTGGTGTTGGCAAAGGTGCTGACTTCTCGCCATTAAAACCGATCTTCGCGACGCTTAACTTGCAACTGTGTTGCTTTGGCGCTGATGGCGATGAATTTATGCCACTGCATGAATCTGCAATACGTTTCGACACTATGGAAGATGTGATTCAACAAGTATCTTCGCAGTTAAAACCAGGTGATATGGTGATGCTGTCTCCTGCATGTGCTAGCTTTGATCAATTCGACAACTTTATGGCAAGAGGTGATGCTTTCGCTGCTCTTGCTCAGAAATATGCATAATTAAAGGTTACACACTTCGTGGGTTTAGGTAACGTTAAACGCAGTATTGGCAATTGGCTCAAGCATCCAGCCCCAGAGGCGATGTTTGATCGTCAGTTAGTGTGGATTGCACTGGGTTTGATGTTGACTGGTTTGGTCATGGTAACCTCTGCATCATTTCCAATCAGCTCTCGATTAACGGAACAGCCGTTCCACTTTATGTTTCGTCATGCGACGTTTCTCGTGCTGGCGTTAGGGACCTCCGCTGTTATTTTGCAAGTGCCTTTGCAAGAGTGGTTTAAGAAGAGCCATTACTTACTTTGGGCTTCTTTCGCACTGTTGATCATCGTGCTTTTGGCGGGTAAGTCGGTTAATGGTGCGTCTCGTTGGATTCCCCTCGGGCTGTTTAACCTTCAGCCAGCGGAGGTCGCGAAGCTATCGCTGTTTATCTTCATGTCTGGTTACTTAGTTCGAAAGCAAGACGAAGTACGACAAACGTTCTTTGGTGGCTTTATGAAGCCAATCATGGTGTTTGCCTTCTTCGCAGTATTACTACTTGGTCAGCCAGACTTGGGGACGGTGGTCGTGATGCTGGTCACGCTGTTTGGCATGCTTTTTATCGCAGGTGCAAAACTAACCCAGTTTCTCGCCTTGATGGTGGCAGGTATCGGTGCTGTCGTTGGTTTGATTCTCGTCGAGCCATACCGTATGCGACGTGTAACCTCCTTCCTTGACCCGTGGGAAGACCCGTTTGGTAGTGGCTATCAGTTGACTCAGTCTTTGATGGCGTTTGGTCGTGGTGAATGGTTCGGACAAGGTCTCGGTAATTCAATTCAAAAACTGGAATATCTACCGGAAGCGCATACCGACTTTGTGTTTGCCGTACTTGCTGAAGAGCTTGGTTTCGTAGGCGTAGTGCTGGTCTTAATGCTGATTTTTAGCTTGGTGCTAAAAGCGGTTTACATCGGCAAGCGTGCATTTGAAGAAGGCGAAATGTTCGGAGGTTATCTGGCTTTCGGAATTGGTATTTGGTTTGCGTTTCAAACCTTGGTTAATGTTGGAGCTGCCGCCGGTATTGTTCCAACTAAAGGTTTAACACTTCCACTCATCAGTTATGGTGGTTCTAGTCTAATAATTATGTCCGTCGCAGTGTCCATACTACTGCGTATCGATTACGAATGCCGCTTGAAACGCGAGCAACAACAATCAGAACAACAAGCTAATGAAACAAAATAAACGTTTGATGGTGATGGCTGGTGGTACTGGCGGTCACGTATTCCCAGGTTTGGCGGTAGCAAAACAGCTTCAAGAGCAAGGTTGGGAGATCCGTTGGTTAGGTACGGCGGATCGAATGGAAGCGGATTTGGTGCCAAAACATGGCATTGAAATCGACTTTATCAAAGTGAAAGGGTTACGAGGTCAAGGCGTTAAACGTCTTCTTGCAGCACCATTTCAAATTATCAATGCCATTATGCAGGCTCGTGCTCACATGAAACGCTGGCAGCCAGACGCAGTGCTTGGTATGGGCGGTTATGTTAGCGGCCCGGGCGGTATTGCCGCTTGGATGAGTGGCATTCCTGTTGTTCTGCATGAACAAAATGCAGTAGCAGGTTTAACGAACCAATGGTTATCGAAAATCGCTAAGAAGGTTTTTCAGGCTTTCCCAGGCGCTTTTCCAAATGCCGAAGTGGTTGGGAACCCAGTTCGTGAAGATGTGACTCAATTAGCAGCGCCAATTGAGCGCATGCAAGAGCGCCAAGGTCCAATTCGCATTTTGGTGATGGGTGGCAGCCAAGGCGCACGTATTCTTAACCAAACTCTGCCAGAAGTGATGTCGAAATTGGGCGAAGATTACTATGTTCGTCATCAAGCGGGCAAAGGTGCCGCCGAAGAAGTGAATGCAGCATACCAAGCTAATGGTGTGGTAAATGCAGAAGTAATGGAATTCATTGATGACGTTGCAGAAGCTTACGCATGGGCTGACCTTTTAGTTTGTCGCTCTGGAGCGTTAACCGTTTCTGAAGTCTCGGCGGCAGGTGTAGGCGCTATTTTTGTTCCATTCATGCACAAAGACCGCCAGCAAGCACTTAATGCAGACCACTTGGTGGATTGCGGCGCGGCGAAAATGATTGAACAACCAGATTTAACCGTTGAGTCTCTGACTCAGCAGATCCAACAATTGGATCGCCAAGCTTTACTTACAATGGCTGAGCAAGCGCGTGGCGCTGCAAAATTGAATGCTGACCGAGTTGTCGCACAAGCCATTGTCGCTTTGACCGAAAAGCGTTAACCGAATTATTGAGAATAGAATTGATGACAATCCAACATACACAAGACTTAGCTCAGATTCGCGCAATGGTGCCAGAGATGCGCCGCGTGAAATCCATCCACTTCATCGGTATTGGTGGTGCGGGCATGAGCGGCATTGCAGAAGTGCTGTTGAACGAAGGCTACCAAATCACAGGTTCTGATCTATCAGAGAACGCTGTGACAGAGCGTTTGGTATCAAAAGGTGCGACGGTATTTATTGGTCATCAAGCCAGTAATGTAGAAAAAGCAAGTGTGGTTGTTGTGTCAACGGCGATCAACGAAGAAAACCCAGAAGTGATGGCGGCACGTGAATTACGCATCCCTATTGTACGCCGCGCAGAGATGTTGGCTGAATTGATGCGATTCCGTCACGGTATTGCCGTTGCGGGTACACACGGTAAAACCACGACGACCGCTCTTGTCACTCAAATCTATTCTGAAGCCGGTCTTGATCCAACGTTTGTGAATGGCGGTTTGGTGAAAAGCGCAGGTACAAATGCGCGTCTAGGCTCGAGTCGTATTCTAATTGCAGAGGCAGATGAAAGTGACGCGTCATTCCTGCACTTGCAACCAATGGTGAGCATTGTTACCAATATCGAAGCCGATCATATGGATACCTATGGTGGTGACTTTGAAACCTTAAAGCAAACCTTCATCGATTTCCTTCATAATCTACCGTTTTACGGCCAAGCAATTGTTTGCATTGATGATCCTGTGGTTCGAGAGTTAATCCCACGTATTAGTCGTCAAGTGATCACTTACGGTTTTTCTGAAGATGCCGACGTACGTATTGAAGATTATCGTCAAGAGGGGCAGCAAGGCAAATTTACGGTAGTACGTAAAGGGCGAGCTAACTTAGATATCACGCTGAATATTCCAGGTCGTCACAATGCATTGAATGCGTCTGCTGCGATTGCGGTTGCTACTGAAGATGACATTGAAGACGATGCGATCCTAAAGGCAATGGCTGGTACGCAAGGTACGGGAAGACGTTTTGATCACCTTGGCGAGTTTGATACTGGCAACGGCCATGCAATGCTTGTTGATGATTACGGCCATCATCCAACAGAAGTGGATGTAACCATTAATGCAGCACGCAGTGGTTGGCAAGACAAGCGTTTGGTGATGATTTTCCAACCGCACCGTTATAGCCGTACTCGTGATTTATACGATGATTTCGCGAATGTGCTTGAACAGGTGGATGTATTGATCATGCTGGATGTTTACGCAGCGGGTGAAAAGCAGATTGCAGGTGCTGATGGGCGCGCTTTATGTCGCACAATTCGCAGCCGAGGCAAGGTAGATCCGATTTTTGTTCCAGAAATCGAGCAATTACCTTCAGTTTTAGCTAACGTTATACAAGACGGCGACCTAATCTTAACGCAAGGTGCGGGTGATATTGGTAAAGTGGCGAAACAGCTGGCAGGTCTTAAATTGAATATAAACAAGATGCTTGGCTGACACATATTGTTGATGCGAAGGACAGATAAAGACTCAGATCTCGATTTTGCGTCAATATCATTGTGATTTATTGCTATCAGTGTTTGATAGTTTACAAGAGCTCAGTATAATCCCAAGGTTAAAGTCAAGACTTTTACCTCTGCGTAATTATATGGGTAAAAAGTACACGACAAAAGTCAGGAAACGAAGACGTTGTTGAATATTGCACTGAATGACGAGCGACCAAACACGGGTAACAACCGTGGTCGCCAAGAAAAAATCTTGGGTGCGTTATTTTTCGTTGTGGTTGTGACTTTAATTAGTTCTGTTTTGTACGCGGCGATCAGTTGGATGTGGGATGACCAAAGGTTACCTCTCTCCAAAATAGTACTTCAGGGGAAACTGGAGTATGTCCAAGCTGACGATGTGCAGGCTGCATTTAGTCGAATTGATCACATCGGTACATTTATGTCTCAGGATATTGATGTATTACAGCAAAGTGTCGAAGCTCTGCCATGGGTAGCGCATGCCGCAATCCGAAAGCAGTGGCCGGATACAGTAAAAGTTTTTTTGACGGAGCATCAACCAGAAGCCATTTGGAATGGCAACGAACTGTTAGATAAAAACGGGTTCGTTTTTGATGGAGATGTTGCTCTGTTGCAAGAAGAAAAAGTGAAGCTGTACGGACCCAAAGATAGCGGACCGGAAGTCTTACAGACTTACCGTGATTTGAGTCCTAAGTTTCAGCAATTGGGTTTAGCGATATCGTCTCTGGTATTAAACGAGCGACGAGCTTGGCAAATCATCCTTGATAACGGTATTCGATTAGAGCTCGGAAAAGAGTCTCTTCTTGAGCGTATAGAGCGCTTTTTTAAGCTCTATAACAAGCTTGGCAGTGACACGCAAAGAATCAGTTATATCGATCTTAGGTACGATACAGGAGCCGCAGTTGGTTGGTTTCCTGAACAAGAGTTAGAAGAGAGTACAGATGACTAAGGCCGCTGATGACAACATTATTGTTGGTCTTGATATAGGCACTGCAACCGTATCGGCTCTAGTGGGTGAGGTTTTACCAGACGGTCAAATTAATATTATTGGCGCAGGTAGTAGCCCCTCACGCGGCATGGATAAAGGTGGCGTGAATGATTTGGAGTCGGTTGTAAAATCAGTACAACGTGCAATTGATCAAGCTGAATTAATGGCAGAGTGCCAGATCAGCCGAGTCTTCATTTCGTTGTCTGGTAAGCATATCGCAAGCCGAATTGAAAAAGGTATGGGCACGATTTCTGATGAAGAGGTGTCTCAAGAAGACATGGATCGCGCTATCCATACCGCAAAATCGATTAAAATCGGTGATGAACAGCGAATTCTTCATGTGATCCCGCAGGAGTTCACCATTGATTACCAAGAAGGAATCAAAAATCCGCTTGGTTTATCTGGGGTAAGAATGGAAGTGAGTGTCCACCTTATCTCATGCCATAATGACATGGCACGCAATATTATTAAGGCGGTAGAACGCTGCGGCCTTAAAGTAGAACAACTCGTATTTTCTGGGCTTGCTGCTAGTAATGCAGTAATCACCGAGGATGAAAGAGAGCTTGGAGTTTGTGTGGTTGATATTGGCGCCGGCACGATGGATGTGGCCATCTGGACTGGCGGTGCGTTACGTCACACAGAAGTATTTTCGTACGCAGGAAATGCTGTAACCAGTGATATTGCTTTTGCTTTTGGTACGCCAGTGAGCGATGCTGAAGAAATAAAAGTCAAATATGGCTGTGCTTTGAGTGAACTGGTCAGTAAGGATGACACGGTTAATGTACCAAGCGTAGGTGGACGACCATCACGTAGCCTGCAACGTCAAACGTTGTCAGAAGTGATTGAGCCACGCTACTCTGAGCTTATGGGACTGGTTAACCAAACTATCGACTCTGTACAAGCAAAATTGCGCGAAGAGGGTATCAAGCACCATCTGGCTGCGGGAGTTGTACTCACCGGCGGTGCTGCGCAAATGGACGGAGTGGTAGAATGTGCGGAACGCGTATTCCGCAATCAAGTAAGGGTCGGCAAACCGCTCGAAGTCAGCGGATTAACTGACTATGTAAAAGAGCCGTACCATTCTACGGCAGTTGGATTACTTCATTACGCAAGAGACATGCAGTCTAGCGACGATAGCGATTATAATGAACCTAAACGCTCATCTGTAACTGGCTTTTTCGATAAATTGCGTAACTGGATACAAAAAGAGTTTTAACCTGAGTTGCAGGATAAACGGAGACAACACATGTTTGAACCGATGATGGAAATGTCTGACGATGCAGTAATCAAGGTCGTTGGGGTTGGTGGCGGCGGTGGTAACGCCGTTGAACACATGGTGCGTGAATCCATCGAAGGTGTGGAATTCATCAGCGTCAACACTGATGCGCAAGCACTTCGTAAGACAAGCGTTGGCAATGTTATTCAGATCGGTGGTGATATCACTAAAGGTCTGGGTGCAGGTGCTAATCCACAGGTTGGCCGTGACGCAGCTCTCGAAGACAGAGATCGAATTAAAGATTCCCTGACTGGCGCCGATATGGTGTTTATCGCAGCTGGTATGGGTGGCGGTACCGGTACTGGTGCAGCGCCTGTTATTGCTGAAGTGGCTAAAGAGCTTGGCATTCTAACAGTAGCGGTAGTAACTAAACCGTTTAGTTTTGAAGGTAAAAAGCGTTTGGCATTTGCTGAGCAAGGTATCGATGAGCTCTCTAAGCATGTTGACTCTTTGATCACGATTCCAAACGAAAAGCTACTTAAAGTACTTGGTCGTGGTGTAACACTACTAGAAGCTTTTGCAAGCGCTAACGATGTTCTTAAGAATGCCGTTCAAGGTATTGCTGAGCTAATTACTCGCCCTGGCATGATCAACGTCGACTTTGCGGACGTAAGAACTGTAATGTCTGAAATGGGTCACGCAATGATGGGTAGCGGCATCGCCAAAGGTGAAGACCGAGCTGAAGAAGCGGCTGAAATGGCAATTTCTAGCCCACTTCTGGAAGACATCGATCTAGCGGGCGCTCGTGGTGTTCTTGTCAATATTACTGCTGGTCTGGATATGCGTCTTGACGAGTTTGAGACGGTTGGTAATACAGTGAAGGCATTCGCTTCTGACAATGCGACTGTTGTTATCGGTACTTCTCTAGACCCTGATATGACTGACGAAATCCGCGTAACAGTTGTAGCGACAGGTATTGGTAATGAGAAAAAGCCAGATATCACGCTAGTTGCGGGTGGTAAAGCGAAAGTGGCACCGACGCCGCAAGCTCAACCACAGCAACAAGCAGCGGCAACGCAAGCTGAAGAAAAACCGGCACAGACCTTGCAAAATAATCAAGTGCAAGAGAAGCCACAGGTAACTCCTCAGCCGACAAACACTGCTTCTTCTTCTCCAGCTTCGTCGAGTCAAAGTTCTGCGGCTCCAAAGCAAGAAAAGGAAAGTGGTTATTTAGATATACCGGCATTTTTGCGTCGTCAGGCTGATTAATCTTTAACCCATAAATTTGACATGGCTCAAAATTATGGTAGCATTCACGGTCGACGTTACAGACGGCCGTGTTTTGTAGCAAATTTTTGAGAGGCAAGCAGATGATCAGACAACGTACTCTGAAAGAAATAGTGAAAACAACTGGTGTGGGTCTCCACTCTGGTCGTAAAGTCACACTTACTCTGCGCCCGGCTGCTGCAAATACAGGTATCATTTACCGTCGTACAGATGTAAATCCACCTGTAGATTTTCCAGCTGATCCAGCTTCGGTTCGTGACACCATGCTTTGTACTGCATTGGTAAACGATGAAGGTGTGCGTATTTCAACTGTTGAGCACTTGAATGCGGCACTTGCTGGTATGGGCATCGATAACATTGTTGTCGAAGTAGACGCACCTGAAATTCCGATCATGGATGGTAGTGCAAGCCCATTTGTATACTTGCTACAACAAGCAGGTATCGAAACGCAAAATGCGCCAAAACGCTTCATCCGTATCAAAAAGCCAGTTCGTTTTGACGATGGTGATAAATGGGCAGAATTTGTACCATTTAACGGCTTCCGTATGGACTTCGAAATTGAGTTTAATCACCCAGCGATTGAATCAGACGAGCAACGTTTGCTGTTTGATTTCTCGTCAAAAGGCTTTGTTCGTGAGATTTCTCGAGCACGTACGTTTGGCTTTATGCGTGATATCGAATATCTACAATCTCAAAACCTAGTTTTGGGTGGTAGTTTTGACAATGCTATCGTTTTGGATGATTACCGTATTCTTAATGAAGAAGGTCTACGCTTTGAAAATGAGTTTGTGACTCACAAAGTGTTGGATGCGATTGGTGACCTTTACATGTGTGGCCACCCAATCATTGGTGAATTCCGTGCCTTTAAATCTGGCCACGGTTTAAATAACCAACTGTTACGTGCTGTTCTTGCAGATCAGGAAGCGTGGGAGTGGACTACATTCGAAGAAGAAGTCGGCTCACCAGTAGCATTCGCAGAACCAAATATGGTGCTTGCGTAAATACTTGGCATTAGAATTAATAAAAAACCAGGCTTATGCCTGGTTTTTTGCTATTTGGCTTTAATCTTCGACTTATCAATAACATTCAAGCTTTCAGCATATTGAAATAACGTTCACTTACGATCTTCCTTTTCTGCCATATCGGCTAATCGTTTTAAACGCTCTTGAATTTTAGGTGGCGCCATGTCGGCAATCGTCATTAATGACTTTGCTGCAGATTCTGTTAGTGGTGGACGCTTAGGTCTGTCGTCTTGTTGAAAGCGGTTTCTATATAGTGAAGGATTGATCCTCACTTCAACGCTCATCAGCTTGGCAAAGCCTTGAGTACGAAGTTTATTTAGGATCATGAGGCGATCGTAATCGATCTTCATTTTGATCGCGGCACTAGAGACATCGATCAATAGATGGCCGTTACGAACATTCGCTACTCGGCAATGATCGGCCGTCCCCATGGGTAAGACCTCTTGCAAAGCTTGGTTAAGCTGTAAGATTTCTCCAGCATGTTCTTGAATCTGCTTGAACTGTGACTCAGCAATAACATCTTCAGTCGAGGTTGGACGGTGATCACGCATAGGTAAAATCTAATTTTGTTGAGATATAGCTATTCTAGAGCAGCTTTCTATCAAGGTATAGTTTACATTAACGTCTTTAGCTTCAGTTTTACAATGTAGCAAGGTAAAAAGCAAAGTTTGCTCTGGATGGATTACACATATTGCGGTATGCAATATCGGCTAATCAGTCACCACTTTAAGTAAAAACTTCAGAGTGCTTCAAACAAATACGTCTATTTATGGTTGTATCGATTAAAAATCCTTACACTAAGCCACATTGTTTCAAAACTTAGCCTTGAAATATGGATGTTTGAACTCAATATCTTTGATAAATGATTTATCTCAGTATTCTTAGTTCCAAACTGGCAGAGACTGAAGGCATTATGAGTAGATCGGGAACGGTCTGAATAAAGAGAGATTCACGAAAAATGATAACTAAGCTACTGACAAAAGTGATTGGCAGTCGCAACGACCGAACACTGCGCCGCCTTAGAAAAATTGTAAAAGAAATTAATAACTTTGAGCCAACATTCGAAGCTCTAAGTGACGAAGAGTTAAAAGCAAAGACGGTTGAATTCCGTGAGCGCCTAGAGAAGGGTGAAACTCTTGATAAACTACTTCCAGAAGCTTTTGCTACGGTTCGTGAAGCATCTAAGCGTGTCTACGGTATGCGCCACTTCGACGTCCAGCTTATCGGTGGTATGGTTCTAAATGCGGGTCAAATCGCTGAAATGCGTACGGGTGAAGGTAAAACGCTGACGGCAACGCTTCCTGCTTACCTAAATGCCCTGGCTGGTAAAGGCGTTCACATTGTAACAGTGAACGATTATCTAGCTAAACGTGATGCAGAGACAAACCGCCCTCTATTTGAATTTTTAGGTATGACTGTTGGCGTAAACGTGCCAAACATGCCTCCTCAAGAGAAAAAAGAAGCGTACCAAGCTGACATCTTGTACGGAACGAACAATGAATTTGGTTTTGACTACCTTCGTGACAATATGGCTTTCCGTAGCGAAGATCGCGTACAACGTGAACGCTTCTTTGCAGTTGTCGATGAGGTGGACTCAATCCTAATTGATGAAGCTCGTACCCCTTTAATCATTTCTGGTCCTGCTGAAGATAGCTCTGAGCTATACACCCGAATCAACCTTTTGATCCCGCATCTTAAAAAGCAAGACAAAGAAGACTCTGAAGAATATCGTGGTGATGGTCACTACACTGTTGATGAGAAATCAAAGCAAGTATACCTCACAGAAACGGGCCAAGAGTACGTTGAAGAACTGTTGGTGAAAAATGGTCTTATGGAAGAGGGTGACACACTTTACTCACCGACTAACATCAGCATGTTGCATCACGTGAATGCCGCTTTGCGTGCTCATGTGTTGTTTGAGCGCAACGTTGATTACATCGTTACTGACGAAGGTGAAGTAGTAATTGTTGATGAACATACTGGTCGTACAATGCCAGGTCGTCGTTGGTCTGAAGGTCTTCACCAAGCAGTAGAAGCGAAAGAAGGCGTTAAGATTCAAAACGAAAACCAAACTTTGGCTTCGATTACCTTCCAGAACTACTTCCGCTTATACGAAAAACTGTCTGGTATGACAGGTACTGCGGATACTGAAGCGTTTGAGTTCCAATCTATTTATGGCTTGGAAACGGTGGTTATCCCAACCAACAAACCAATGATTCGTAACGATATGCCGGATGTGGTGTACCGTACCGAAGCTGAGAAGTTTGCTGCAATCATTGAAGATATCAAAGAGCGCGTTGCGAAAGGTCAGCCAACATTGGTTGGTACCGTATCGATTGAAAAATCAGAACTACTCTCCAACGCCTTGAAGAAAGCGAAGATCAAACACAACGTATTGAATGCGAAATTCCATGAGAAGGAAGCGGAAATTATTGCTGAAGCGGGTATGCCGGGTGCGGTAACTATCGCGACCAACATGGCCGGTCGTGGTACGGATATTGTGCTTGGCGGTAGTTGGCAATCAAAAGTGGAAGCTTTGGAGAACCCAACTCAAGAACAAATCGATGCGATTAAAGCAGAGTGGAAAGTGGTACATGATCAAGTACTAGATGCTGGTGGTCTACACATCATTGGTACTGAGCGCCACGAATCTCGCCGTATTGATAACCAGCTACGTGGTCGTTCTGGTCGTCAAGGTGATGCGGGTTCATCGCGCTTCTACCTATCTATGGAAGACTCTTTGTTACGTATTTTCACTTCTGATCGTATGGCGAGCCTTATTCAAAGTGGTATGGAAGAAGGTGAAGCTATTGAATCGAAAATGCTTTCTCGCTCAATTGAAAAAGCACAGCGCAAAGTGGAAGGTCGTAACTTTGATATCCGTAAGCAGCTACTAGAATACGATGATGTGGCGAACGATCAGCGTAAGGTTGTCTACGAGCTGCGCGACGAATTGATGAACGTTGAAGACATCAGCGGTATGATCGAGCAAAACCGTGAAGATGTGCTAACCGCGGTTATTGATGAGTACATCCCGCCACAATCACTAGAAGATATGTGGGACGTTGAAGGTCTGCAAGAGCGCTTGAAAGCAGACTTCGATCTTGATGCGCCAGTGAAGCAATGGCTTGAAGAAGACGATAAGCTTTACGAAGAGGCGCTACGCGAGAAGATCATCAATCTAGCCGTTGAAGTGTACAAAGAGAAAGAGGAAGTGGTGGGTGCGCAAGTGCTTCGTAACTTCGAGAAATCGGTTATGCTTCAAACTCTGGATACGCTTTGGAAAGAGCACTTGGCAGCAATGGATCACTTGCGTCAGGGTATTCACTTACGCGGCTATGCGCAGAAGAACCCGAAACAGGAATACAAGCGTGAATCGTTTGAACTGTTTGAAGGTCTACTAGAAGCGCTGAAAACTGATGTGATTACTGTTCTATCTCGCGTTCGAGTTCAGCAACAAGAAGAAGTTGAACGTATGGAAGAGCAACGTCGTGCGCAAGCTGAAGAGGCCGCTCGTCGTGCTCAAGCGCAACACGCAGCAGCACAAAACCCTCTTTCTGAAGGTGAAGAATCTGAAGAAGGTTCAAGTCAGCCAATGGTACGTGATGAACGCAAAGTAGGTCGCAATGAGCCTTGCCCTTGTGGTAGTGGTAAGAAGTATAAACAGTGCCACGGCAAAATCGACTAACGTATTAGTCAGATAATTTTTTAAAGAGTCGCCTAGGCGGCTCTTTTTTTAAGCAAATTCTGTGGCTGTCGAATTTCATAAGTTTTGATAGCATCGGATAGTTTTAGAGATTCAAAGACCGTTGAAGTGTAACGGCTTGAGAGTTAGGAACCCCTATGAAAAGAATTCACATAGTCGCGGCTATTATTTTTAACCAAGACAAATCAAAAATTTTTATTACAAAGCGTCCAGACGACAAGCATAAAGGCGGGTTTTGGGAGTTTCCCGGCGGGAAAGTCGAGTCAGGAGAAAGTATTGAACATGCTCTAGCAAGAGAACTTGAAGAAGAGGTAGGAATTGAAGTTACTGAGCAAGCCCTTTTCGAGCATTTGGAATATGACTATCCAGACAAATCACTTAAGTTTGATTTTATTACGGTATCTAAGTTCAGTAATGAGCCTTACGGCCGAGAAGGTCAAGAAGGTCGCTGGGTTGAGATAAGAGAATTGGGTAACTATGCCTTTCCTGAAGCGAACGTGCCTATCTTGGTGCGTGTCGTAAAAGAGTTCGCTTAAGCCTGATGAACTTGCTTGTGGTAACCACGGTATGTTGTTAGTTTAAACAGATTAAGCGAAACGAGAGAACGAGAGCAAACCTCGTTATCCAGAGAAGGAGAGAAAGCGCAATGGTTCGTATTGCAATCGCAGGAGCAGCAGGCCGAATGGGCCGTAATTTGGTTAAAGCTTCACACCTTAACCCAGAGGCGACAGTGAGCGCGGGATCAGAACGACCTGAGTCCTCACTTGTCGGTGTCGATATCGGTGAACTTTGTGGTGAAGGCAAATTCGATGTGTTCTTAACGGATGATCTTGCTAAAGACGTCGATAATTTTGATGTAATCATCGATTTTACTGCCCCAGTAAGTACGTTGGCGAATCTTGAACTGTGTAAGAAGCATGGAAAGAGTATTGTGATTGGGACGACTGGTTTCAGTGATGCAGAGCGTGAACTGATTGACGAAGCCGCTAAGCAAGTGCCTGTTGTCATTGCTCCTAACTACTCTGTTGGTGTGAACCTAGTATTTAAGCTTCTTGAGAAAGCAGCCAAAGTGATGGGCGACTACTGTGATGTTGAGATTGTCGAAGCACATCATCGTCATAAAGTTGATGCTCCTTCTGGTACCGCTATCGGGATGGGCGAAGCCATTGCTGGTGCGATGGGCAACAAGCTGAATGATGTAGCTGTCTATGCGCGAGAAGGTATCACAGGTGAACGTACTAAAGATGAGATCGGCTTTGCTACAATTCGCGCTGGCGATATTGTCGGTGAGCACACAGCCATGTTTGCTGATATCGGGGAACGAGTGGAGATAACGCACAAAGCGACCGATCGTATGACGTTTGCTAATGGCGCCGTCAAGGCCGCTGTTTGGTTGAGTGCCAAACCAGCGGGCTTTTATACCATGACAGATGTTTTGGGATTGAATGAACTCTAAATACATAATTATTCGCCGGCGGTAGCCGGCTTTTTTATATCTATAGAATTAGTTGTAAATGAAATGATTCTAACAGAAAGTATTTTGGTGCTTACTTTTGTTGTTGTTTTGGTTGTTTTGTGGGTGTTTTGGGTTTTGATGTCTAAAAACTAATGTCTTTTTTGTTGGGTGAACGTTTGCGTGAAAAACTCATACTTTTTTGTGATCTCTAAAAAGTTCAAATTTGTAAAATTCATTAAACCTCTATGCCTCTCTATGTAATAGCATGTAAAAGTTATCTTTTTGGGCCTTACTGATTCAAAATGACCTTACTCGCTAGAAATTAATCATTTATTTTTGATTGTAGGTTGACAGGTTTCGAGTCCAACTTTAGAATACCGCCAATTTGTCTGAAATACCTATTTATGTAGATTTTATAGGTAAAGGAAGGCATGTTTGCAGTTTGATTTATTTTTTTTGCATTTTTATTCTGGAGGTTGTCTTGGGTAAATTAGCACTGTTGGTCCTAGAAGATGGGACAGTGTTCCGCGGAGTGTCCATAGGGGCAGATGGTCTTTCCGTTGGTGAAGTCGTTTTTAATACCTCGATGACGGGGTATCAAGAAATCCTCACTGATCCTTCCTATTCTCAGCAAATCGTCACTCTCACTTATCCTCATATTGGCAATACCGGAACCACTTCCGAAGATGAAGAATCCTCTTCCATTCATGCACAAGGCCTTGTGATTCGCGATCTTCCTCTAATCGCTTCTAACTTCCGTAACGAACAATCCCTCTCTGATTATCTTAAGTCTCAAAATATCGTTGGCATCGCTGATATCGATACTCGTAAGCTCACTCGTATCCTGCGTGAAAAAGGTGCTCAAAACGGCTGTATTGTTGCGGGCAACAACCTAGACGAAGCTTTGGCACTAGCGAAAGCAAAAGAATTCCCAGGCTTAAAAGGAATGGACCTTGCGAAAGAAGTTACAACAAAAGAAGCGTATCAATGGAAGCAAGGTTCGTGGACGCTTGAAGGTGGACTTCCAGAGGCGAAAGATGACAGCGAGCTGCCATACCACGTTGTCGCTTACGACTTTGGCGCAAAACGCAACATCTTACGAATGTTGGTTGACCGCGGCTGCCGCTTAACGGTTGTACCTGCAGAAACGTCAGCGGAAGAAGTTCTGGCACTAAATCCAGATGGCGTATTCTTATCGAACGGCCCTGGTGACCCAGAACCATGTACTTACGCGATTGAAGCAACCAAAGTGTTCCTAGAAAAAGGCCTGCCAATTTTTGGTATTTGTCTAGGTCACCAAATTCTGGCGCTAGCATCAGGTGCTCAAACGGTGAAAATGAAGTTTGGTCACCACGGTGCAAACCACCCAGTAAAAGATTTAGAGCGTAACGTTGTGATGATCACTTCGCAAAACCACGGCTTTGCGGCAGATGAAGCAACATTACCGGAAAACTTACGTGCTACTCACGTATCGCTATTTGATGGCTCTTTGCAAGGTATCCACCGCACAGACAAGCCAGCATTTAGCTTCCAAGGTCACCCAGAAGCGAGCCCTGGTCCACATGACGCGGCACCGCTATTTGACCACTTTATCGAACTAATCAAAAAACACAGCGCTTAATTCGGAGTAGTAGATAATGCCAAAACGTACTGACATTCAAAGTATTCTAATTCTTGGTGCTGGTCCGATTGTTATCGGTCAGGCATGTGAGTTTGACTACTCTGGCGCACAAGCGTGTAAAGCTCTTCGCGAAGAAGGTTACCGAGTTATCCTGGTTAACTCTAACCCAGCAACCATCATGACTGACCCAGAGATGGCAGATGCGACTTACATCGAGCCGATTCAGTGGGAAGTTGTACGCAAGATCATCGAGAAAGAACGTCCTGATGCAGTTCTGCCAACTATGGGTGGTCAGACAGCACTTAACTGTGCGTTAGATTTAGAGAAGCACGGCGTTCTCGCAGAGTTTGGCGTAGAGATGATTGGTGCAACGGCTGATGCAATCGACAAAGCGGAAGACCGTTCTCGTTTTGATAAAGCGATGAAGTCTATCGGCCTTGAGTGTCCTCGCGCAGATACAGCGAAGAGCATGGAAGAAGCTTACAAAGTTTTAGATATGGTTGGCTTCCCTTGTATCATCCGTCCATCGTTCACCATGGGTGGCACTGGTGGTGGTATCGCGTACAACAAAGAAGAGTTCGAAGAAATCTGTCGTCGTGGTCTGGACTTATCTCCGACCAACGAACTTCTTATCGATGAGTCGCTAATCGGTTGGAAAGAGTACGAAATGGAAGTCGTTCGTGACAAAGCGGACAACTGTATCATCGTATGTTCAATCGAGAACTTTGACCCAATGGGCATCCATACGGGTGACTCAATCACGGTTGCTCCAGCACAAACACTGACTGACAAAGAATACCAGCTTATGCGTAATGCATCGCTAGCTGTTCTGCGTGAAATCGGTGTTGAAACAGGTGGTTCAAACGTACAGTTTGGTATCAACCCGAAAGATGGTCGTATGGTCATCATCGAGATGAACCCGCGTGTATCTCGCTCTTCTGCGCTAGCATCAAAAGCAACAGGCTTCCCAATTGCGAAAATTGCCGCGAAACTGGCTGTTGGCTTTACGCTAGACGAACTACAAAACGACATCACAGGTGGTGCAACACCTGCGTCATTTGAACCAACTATCGACTACGTCGTAACTAAGATCCCTCGCTTTAACTTCGAGAAATTTGCTGGTGCAAACGATCGTCTGACAACTCAGATGAAATCGGTTGGTGAGGTAATGGCGATTGGTCGTAACCAACAAGAATCTCTTCACAAAGCACTGCGTGGCCTAGAAGTTGGCGCAACTGGTTTTGATGAGATGGTCGATCTGGAAGCGCCAGATGCACTGACTAAGATTCGTCACGAACTTAAAGAAGCAGGTGCAGAGCGTATCTGGTACATCGCCGATGCATTCCGAGCGGGTATGTCAGTCGACGGTGTGTTCAACTTGACTCAAATCGACCGCTGGTTCCTGGTTCAAATCGAAGAAATTGTAAAACTCGAAGAACAAGTCAAGGCGGGCGGCTACGCAGGTTTGACCAAAGAAGTGCTTCGTCAGATGAAACGCAAAGGCTTCTCTGATGCTCGCTTGTCTAAATTGCTTGGTGTCGCTGAAAGTGAAATTCGCCGTGCTCGTGAGCAGTTTGATATTCATCCGGTTTACAAACGTGTGGATACATGTGCAGCAGAGTTTTCTTCTGACACGGCTTACATGTACTCATCTTACGATGAAGAATGTGAAGCAAACCCAACAGACAAAGATAAGATCATGGTTCTTGGTGGCGGTCCAAACCGTATCGGCCAAGGTATCGAATTCGATTACTGTTGTGTTCATGCATCACTTGCGCTGCGTGAAGACGGTTACGAAACCATTATGGTTAACTGTAACCCAGAAACGGTATCTACTGACTACGATACGTCTGATCGTCTGTACTTCGAGCCAGTAACTCTGGAAGATGTACTGTCTATCGCTCGCGTTGAAAAACCAAAAGGTGTGATTGTTCAGTACGGTGGTCAAACGCCACTTAAACTGGCTCGTGCTCTAGAAGCGGCTGGTGTGCCAATCATTGGTACTAGCCCAGATGCTATCGACCGTGCGGAAGACCGCGAACGCTTCCAAGCCGCTGTTGACCGTTTAGGTCTACTTCAGCCAGAAAACGCGACAGTAACAACGATGGAGCAAGCGGTTGAGAAATCGAAAGAAATTGGCTTCCCATTAGTTGTTCGTCCATCTTATGTACTCGGTGGTCGTGCGATGGAAATCGTATACGACGAGCAAGACCTGCGTCGCTACTTCAACGAAGCAGTAAGCGTATCGAACGAGTCTCCAGTTCTGCTAGACCGTTTCTTGGATGATGCAACCGAAGTTGATATTGATGCTATCTGTGACGGTGAACGCGTCGTTATCGGCGGTATCATGGAGCACATCGAACAAGCGGGTGTTCACTCTGGTGACTCTGCATGTTCACTGCCTGCATACACGCTAAGTCAGGAAATTCAAGACAAGATGCGTGAGCAAGTTGAGAAGTTAGCATTCGAACTCGGTGTACGCGGTTTGATGAACACGCAGTTTGCTGTGAAAGATAACGACGTTTATCTAATTGAAGTGAACCCTCGTGCTGCTCGTACGGTACCATTCGTATCGAAAGCGACAGGCGCTCCTCTAGCGAAAATCGCTGCACGTGTAATGGCGGGTCAATCTCTAGAGTCACAAGGCTTTACTAAAGAGATTATCCCTCCTTACTACTCAGTGAAAGAAGTGGTTCTGCCGTTCAACAAATTCCCTGGGGTTGACCCTCTATTGGGCCCTGAAATGCGCTCAACAGGTGAAGTAATGGGTGTGGGTGCAACGTTCGCAGAAGCTTACGCGAAAGCAGAGCTAGGTTGTGGTGCGGTTTATCCTGAAGGTGGTCGTGCGCTACTGTCTGTACGTGAAGGTGATAAAGAGCGTGTTGTTGACCTAGCTTCTAAGTTAGTGAAACTGGGTTACCAGTTGGATGCGACACACGGTACTGCTGTAATTCTGGGCGAAGCGGGTATTAACCCACGTTTGGTAAACAAAGTACACGAAGGTCGTCCACACATTCTTGACCGCATCAAGAACAACGAATACACCTACATCGTAAACACGGCTGCTGGTCGTCAAGCGATTGAAGATTCGAAAGTTCTACGACGTGGTGCACTGGCAGAAAAAGTGAACTACACAACGACACTGAATGCAGCGTTCGCAACATGTATGTCTCATACTGCAGACGCAAAAGCGTCAGTAACTTCGGTTCAAGAGTTACACGCTAAAGTGAAAGCGAGTCTAGACGCGTAACAGATAAAAATCAGTAAGCTCATTAATCAGGGCTTACATGACAACCTCATTGCCCGCTCATTTGAGCGGGCTTTTTTATATCGAGGTTTTTCTAAAATGAAGAGCATTAAAGTGTGCTAGGAACGATTGGTATGCTTCGCTTTTGAAGATCATTAAGCTAATGATGGCAAGCAATGTACCCAAAGATGAAGAAATAGTACTACCACTTGCTGCAACAAAATTAATGCTGCAAGTGAGAATGATAAAAGAGATAGTAAGTAAGTTTATTTTTGCAGCAATACTTAATCCTTTGCTTATTGTCAGAATGTTTGGAATGCATACAACAACAACCGTAATAGCTCCCAATGTAAGAAGGTAAGTATCTAGAGCAATGTGTTGAGTGAAAGAAAACCAGTCATTCCAAATGCTCAAGCTAATAGCCAGACCAATAGTCAATGCCAAGTATAAACATATACTTAGTGAGATGTTTGCTATGCTAATTGATTTAGTATTCAACTTTCAATTCCTCATAGATTCCAATTGCAAGATTTCTTAACTCTCCCGAATAACCACTTCCTACTATGCTAATTGAGCCTCCAATTGCATCTAGAAGCTGATGAGAAATGGATGCGGATATTGTTGCTTGCGAATACCTCTTAGGAACTTCTCCTGACAACATTAGCTGTTTACGAGCTTTATTCGAAATACTCGGAAGGTTTTTACGGATGATTTCTTTAGTTAATCTTGTTCTCTCTTGTCTGTTTAAGCCTTTTAGAATCTCGGGAACGCCTTTCTTAGTGGTTTGCTTAAGAGATTGAACCATTTTTATCGTTTGATATCCGCTAGCACCCGCTCCAGCTAAGGATATGTAATCTAAAGCTTTAGTTGTATTTTGATACCACTCATTACTGTCTATATCCGATAATTTATCTGGTGATTTAGATACCATACGGGTTCTTGCTACTCCAATAGCACATTGGGCTGTGGCAGCAACAGTAGCGGCGTGTGAGATATAGGACATAGTTACGCCCACAGGACCACTTACTGGTATTGTTAGCCCCGAACCAACTACTCCAATCCAGCCAATTGCTGCACCAATACAGCTAATGCTCGCTGATAGAAGCTCTTGATTGAATCTTGATTTTGATTCTTCCTGTTTTATTTTTTTTGCAAATTCTTGAGATGATTGTAATTTTATCGGTTCTCGTAGAATGATAAAGGTAGGATTGATATGGCATGTGGATTTAAAGTCTCTTAAGCGTACAACGGTGAATTTGTTATCAATATAAATTACACCCGCACCGCTAGTCTCTGGTTTAGCGTCAATAACGTTGAATAGCTGATTAACATTCACTATCTGTTCGATTTTTAAGCGTAATTGCTGTTCTTTTATTGATGGTCGAGTCAGTAAGGCTTCCATTATTTTCGTTTTTTATCAGATTAAATATTTCCTATTAAGACAGCATTTTCTTTTTCTATCAAAATATTAAGAGGCTCTTGAGGTGAGGCTCTATATTTGGATGTAATTGATATTTTTAATGTATCATTCTCTAGATTTATTGACTGATGAAAATTAGGAATAGATTGGTGTCTTGACTTTCCATTGGTAGTTTTGTGAATAAGTGCTACCGTTTCTTCCTCTTTGATACCTCTTCAAAAAGGAAGTGTAGTGGAAATCACGGTTGAGATTTTGTTGGCCTTATTTTTGGTTGCGACTGCCGCAGGCTTTATTGATGCGATGGCTGGTGGGGGGGGGCTCATTACGCTCCCTGCGCTTTTGGCTGCGGGGTTGAGTCCGACTCAAGCTCTAGCAACCAATAAGTTACAAAGTTCGTTTGGCAGTTTCTCTGCTAGCTGGTATTTCGTGCGTAACGGTATTGTCAGCTTAAAGGAAATGCGTTTTGCGATACTCTGCACTTTTATAGGCGCTGCAATCGGTGCCGAGGCTGTGCAGTTTATTGATGCTAGCGTACTCACCAGTTTGATCCCTGTTCTTTTGATAGCCATTTCCCTCTATTTTTTACTCGCGCCAAGTACGCGAAAAATCGATGGAGAACCAAAGTTATCTGAAGCGATGTTTGCGCTATGCATTGGTGGCGGAATCGGTTTCTATGATGGCTTTTTTGGCCCTGGGACTGGATCTATTTTTACTGTTTGTTTTGTTGCACTAGGTCACTTTTCTTTGGTCGAAGCCACTGCTAGAACCAAAATTCTCAATTTCACGTCAAACATTGCGGCACTACTCTTTTTTATCTTCGCTGGGTTGCCCGTGTGGAAGCTTGGCTTAACCATGGCTGTTGGCGGTTTTCTTGGTGCTCAGTTAGGAGCGAAGGTCGTGGTAAGTAAAGGACAAAAATGGATTCGTCCTCTAGTTATAGTGATGTCGATGCTTATGGCAACGAAACTTCTTTGGCAACAACATCAGCAATGGATTCTGTCAGTGCTTTAACTCGTTCGCTACGATATGTGCTGTGACGTAAGCAGATATGTATTGGTCGAACTAACTGATCTAGCTCTTCAAAGTCATAGCAGAACTTAGATGTGATATTAAGTGTCGTTAGGATAGATTTAGGGATTAAAGCGGGAGCCACACCTCCCAAAGCCAGTTGTGCTGCCGCAGTATACGAATCCATTTCCATCAAAGGTTCGATTCCGTGTTTGGATAAAATAGCTTGTTGATATGTGTTGGCAGGGTTAGTTAAGTCATTGGTCAAAATAGCTTTAGGTAGTTGTGAAAGTGAATGTCGACTGACAATTGAGAAAGGTTCATCGGCGAGGTGAAGGCTCATTAATCCATGATGAGGTGGTAGATAGCCAGCGCAAAATCCCAATGTTGCTTTGCCTGATTTCACATTCTCAATAATGCGTGGCGTATGATTGGTCGATATTCGTATGTACTGATCATGGGCAAAGTGTTCTGCCATGATCATGCTGAGGTATCCCGCCACTAAGGTTTCAGAGCAGTCCATTTTGATTAAAGAAGTATCTTCTATTTGTTGTTGATCGTGGATTTTTCCTCTTAACTCATTGAACGTGGGTTCTATTGTGTTTATGAGGGCAAGGCCATCGGAGGTCAGCTTTATGTGCCGACCATTCGGCTCTATCAATTTTTTTCCTAACTTCTTCTCTAGATTTGAAATACGTTTACTCACGGCAGATTGACTAATATAGAGTTGACTGCCTGTGCGGCTCATGGTTTTTTCTTTACTGAGGACAAGTAACGTTTCAATACCTTCAAGCAACATAATGATTAATGAAAGTTAGGAATGGTTGAGATAATTTAGCGAATTGCCCAAGAATTGGCGAATCAAATGAGCATAAATGAGAGGAGCCGACACTTGGTCGACTCCATGGTGAGTGATGTTGTTGGTGTTTAACGGTTAATGGCGAAAGTTGGCAGGGATAGATGCCAACGAATCGCACCGAGACGTATAATGAGCGTTGAGATTACACCAGCGAGTAAAGCCGTTGAGTGGTCATAACCCATGTTTACCGCCATCGTATGGAAGACGCCGCCAATAATACATGCCGTAGCATAGACTTCACTTCTTAATACCATAGGAACTTCGCGAGCCAGCACGTCTCGTATAATGCCACCGCCACAGCCAGTAATAACCCCCATTATCACCGCGACCATCCCAGATGCATTGTAGGCGAGTGCCTTTTCTACTCCTATTCCCACAAACACAGCGAGACCGATGGCATCACAAACGGGTAATACCCACCATGAGAGTCGCTTGGGTCTTCGAATAACAAGCATGGTTAGTAGACACGTAACAAATATCACCCATAAGTAAGTCGTATCTGTTATCCAAAATACGGGAGTGGCACCAAGCGCCATGTCTCGGATTGTTCCGCCACCTATAGCAGTCACACTGCCGAGCACGATAACGCCGAATGGATCCATTTTTAAACGGCCCGCCAGTAATACGCCAGAGATAGCGAAAACAGCGGTACCGAACAAATCGATCATATAAAGCAGCATGGAGTCCATGTTACTTAGTACCTTTAAATAGTGTGAGAAAAAATGGGCGGAAATTGTACGGTATTTGCCACGAAATCGTTAGCGTTTTTGACGAACGCTTTTAAAGTGCTCACACACTTCCTTGATCGCGTTCAATGTGCGTGGTGTCGGACGGTTAATCCAATCAGAGTTTAGGGACCAGATGTGTTTGTTTTTAAGAGCAAGAAGCTCATTACTCCACTCAGCCCACATACCATCGTTACTCATTGCGTGACGAGAAGTAAAAATAACCTCTGGCTGGCGAGTAATGACTTGCTCGATGCTAACTTGAGGATAAGGCGCGCTAGATGCGGCGAAAATGTTCTCACCACCGCAAAAAGTAAAGACTTCACTTGGCCAGTTCTTTCCGGCGACAGTGATGATAGGCTTTTCACTCAACTGATAAAAGTAACTAACTTTCTCGTTCGAGTTGTACTGTTCTTTTAGTGTACTCAGCTGCGTTCTAAAATCTTCAGCGGCTTTTTTTCCTACTTGTGGAGTTTCGCTGTATTGGCTGAGTTGCTCGATATTATTGGCGATATCTTCTAATGAACCTGTAGTGGAGTAATAGATAGGAATACCGAACTGTTTAATTTTCTCCAACTCTTTAGCGGGGTTTCCGGCTGGCCAAGCAATCACTAAGTCCGGCTGAAGAGCAATAATGCGCTCTAATTTAATTCCTTGATAATTTGAGACTCTTTCTAGCTGCTTTGCCTGTTCTGGATAATCGCTCATTTCGCTGACAGCAACAAGCTGCTCTCCTAGCCCTGCTGCAAAGGCAATTTCGGTGGCATGTGGAGCTAAACTTATAATGCGTTGAGCGGGTTGAGCGAAGGTCGCTGTCGAAACAAACAGCGTTAATGCGAAGCATAATTTATTCATCATAATCCTTGATAAATTATTCCTAAAAGCAAACTTTGGATTGCGATCCAAGCCAGGACGCGCCAAACGAGCAGCGTATGTATTTGTGAAAGGTGAATAGCCGATGGCGCAATGCGCCCACCGATTTTTGCGCGCTCTGCACGCACACCTTGATAGATAGCAGGGCCGCATAAAGACAGTTGTAGTTTGTGTCCGATAGTACATAACACCCAGCTAGGTCCTGGTAAGGGCCAAGACTTCGCTTGCTGTTGTATTCCAGAGAGCACATTACTTGTATTCTTTCCGGCAGCTAAAAGTATGGCAAAGAGACGAAGTGGAATAATATCCAGAGTAGCAACCAGTTGAATCACAGGTTTACCAAAGGGCAAATATTGGCGTCGGCTAGGGGACCACACTCGCGCTAATTCTGTTGTGAGTCGATACATTAACGCACCAATACCACCTGTTAGTGCGTACCAAAATAGCACGCCGATCACGTTGCGGCTGTATCCCATAATCAGGGTTTCTGAGCCAGCTTTACCTATGCCAACGATCGAGAGGCTACCAGTATCGCGATTAAGATATGGTCTCAGTAATGCTCGACACTGAGCTTTGTCTTCCGAAGAGATACTTGTGACGAGCTGTTTCGTTAACGTTTCGCTGTTGCGCCAGTCTAGCGCAATGATCAATAGAACCAGTTCATATAAAGGGATTTGCCAAACAAATGGCTTTACTGCAATCAGTAATATCAAGCAAGGAAACAGCATCAAGCCTAGTGCAAGACTGCCTGAGATTACACTCTGTGAGTAATTGTGATTATTGTTCACTTTGTTAGCTAGCTGCTCTGCTAGCTTTCGCCATAAAGTGATGGGGTGCGCTGAATGGGGGATTGGCACTAAAAGGTGCAAGATCAGTGCACCCCACATAATGAGGAGCGCACCGTTGGCATAAAATGACTGAAAAACTTCTTCCATGAATGAGTCGTTTACTTAATGAGTTCCAGCATTTTGAATACCATTTCGGAAGAGCTTTTTGCTGCTAGAGGCAGGAACTCATCAAAGCTCATTGGTGATTCTTTATCAGCGACATCAGAGATTGCACGCACAACAACAAACGGTGTGTTGAATTGGTGACAAGTTTGAGCGATAGCAGATGCTTCCATTTCTACAGCGATAACAGACGGAAAGTGTTTACGAATAAACTCTTGACGCTCAGCAGTACAAACAAACGCATCGCCAGTACAAATTAGGCCGCGAACCGCATGAGTGTTTTCCATTTGTGCTAGGGCTTTTTCTGCTAAGTCCATTAGCTTGTCATCCGCTTTGAATGCAGCTGGTTGACCGGCCATTTGGCCAATTTCATAACCAAAAGCGGTTACGTCTGCATCGTGATGACGAACTTCTGTAGAGATAACTACATCGCCAAGGTTTAAGCTTGAATCGAAACCGCCAGCAGAGCCTGTGTTAATCACAACGTCTGGTTGGTATTCATCAAGAAGGATTGTCGTGCCCACTGCCGCTGCAACTTTACCGATGCCCGATTGTAGTACGACGACTTCGACATCGTTAATTTGACCAGAGAAAAACGTACAACCTGCTTTATTTACAGTTTTGCAGTTTGTAATTGCTTGCTTCAGGATGGTCACTTCTTGTTCCATCGCACCGATGATACCAACTTTCATAACACTCTCTTTAGGTAAATATTTTAGTTGGCCGAGAGTATAGCACTCCCCGTTGGCAGTTTTCTATTTGATGAGCTTAGCTTGAGTGAGCTTTTCTCGTAATTGATCGGCGCGCTTTCTGTTTACGCCAAAGTCAGAGTAGCCCACACGAGATTCCGAGCGCACAATCAGTTGGTCTCCTGCTATTTTTAGTTCGAGGTCATCCACGAAGCGCATGATTTTAGATGTGCACTCGATACGAAGGTAGTTGCTTTCTTTCACCGCGGTTTTCGCGCCTGGCAGTTCAAGCGCAACTTGCTCAATAGCGTCGATGTTCGCTGAATCAACTAAGATAAATGGCGTTAGGTTGTATTTTTCTCGCGTGTCTTGGGTGGAGACGCAGTTTGGTTTGTCACCACAAGGTGATTGAGAACGATCCGTCATGGTTGTGACTCCTTGGCTACAAGCGGTTAAGCCGAGCAAAGTAATGGAAAGGAGAGCGGCTTTTTTCATTATATTTACTCTTATAATTTTGTTTCTAATTATATGGATACAAAAGAAAAAGGATCCAATAACAGGACCCTTTTTGTGAGGTTAGCTGAGATTAAACTTCGAGGTAATCGAGAATGCCTTCTGCCGCTTTTCGTCCTTCATCAATTGCGGTTACGACAAGATCAGAACCTCGTACCGCATCGCCGCCCGCGAAGATCTTTTCATTGCTGGTCTGGAATTGGAACTCTTGCTTCGCAGGGGCTTTGATACGACCCCATTGATCCAAATCGACATCAAACGGTGCTAACCAGTCCATTTTGTGCGGCTGGAAACCAAACGCCATGATAACAACGTCTGCTGGTAGAACGTGCTCGCTGCCTTCAACGGGCTCTGGGCGTCGGCGACCCGCTTCATCAGGTTCACCAAGTGCGGTTTTCACCACTTTGACCCCCGAGACTTTGCCTGACGCATCCACTTCAACTCCCAAAGGCTGAAGGTTGAACATGAACTTCACGCCTTCTTCCTTTGCGTTTTTTACCTCGCGACGAGAGCCCGGCATGTTGGCCTCATCACGACGATAAGCACAAACTACATTGGAGGCACCTTGGCGAATTGAGGTACGAACGCAGTCCATTGCTGTATCACCACCACCCAGTACGACGACTTTCTTTCCTGCCATATCGATAAAGGGTTGGTTACTCTCAAGATCCATGACTTTGTAGGTGTTCGAAACTAAAAATGGCAGCGCGTCATACACACCCGGCGCATCTTCATTATCTAGACCTGCACGCATGTATTTATAGGTGCCAACGCCCAAGAAAACAGCATCGTATTCATCAAGCAGTTCTTGCATTTGGACATCTTTGCCTACTTCCATGTTCATGCGGAACTCGACGCCCATTTCAGTGAACACACGGCGGCGGTTTTCCATCACGCCTTTTTCAAGCTTGAAGGAAGGAATACCGAAGGTCAGAAGGCCTCCAATTTCAGGGTAGCGGTCAAACACGACTGGCTTAACGCCATTGCGCACTAGGATATCCGCGGCAGCCAAGCCAGCTGGGCCTGCTCCAATGATTGCGACCTTTTTATCGGTCCACTCCACCTTGGACATATCTGGCTTCCAGCCCATTTCAAACGCTTTGTCGGTAATGTACTTTTCTATGTTACCGATGGTGACGGCACCAAAGTCATCATTAAGCGTGCATGAACCTTCACATAGGCGGTCTTGAGGACAAACGCGCCCACATACTTCCGGTAGGCTGTTGGTTTGATGCGATAGTTCAACCGCTTCAAGAATACGACCTTCATTGGCAAGTTTTAACCATTGAGGGATGTAGTTGTGGACTGGGCATTTCCATTCACAATATGGGTTGCCACAATCTAAGCAGCGATCCGCTTGTGCAGTCGCCTGTTGTTTAGTGAACGGTTCATAGATTTCAACGAACTCGATCTTACGAACTTTGATAGGCTTTTTCGCAGGATCTACACGCTGCACATCGATAAATTGATAAACGTTCTGGCTCATGATTCAAACATCCTCCATGATTACTGTGCTTGAACACGCAGCTCTGCGGCACTGCGGCTCTGGTGACCAAGTAGCGTGCGAAGATCTGCCGCTTGTGGTTTCACCAAATAGAACTTTGGAATCCATTCATCAAAGTTCGCCAAAATATTTTCAGCATGACTCGACCCTGTTTCTTCAAGGTGTTCCGCAATTAGGCCACGCAAATGTTCTTGGTGGATGTAAAGATCGGACAATGAGATGGCTTCGACAGACTCAGTATTAACTCGACCTTCAAAGCTTTGGTTCTCATCCAGAACATAGGCAAAGCCTCCAGTCATACCCGCGCCAAAGTTCACACCTGTCGCACCAAGAATGGCAACAATACCGCCAGTCATGTACTCACAAGCGTTATCGCCAGCACCTTCAATGACGGCTATCGTACCTGAGTTTCGTACGCCGAAACGCTCACCTGCTTTACCGGCTGCAAATAGTTTACCGCCGGTCGCGCCGTACAGACAGGTGTTACCAATGATGGTTGCTTCATTACACTTAAATGCAGTGCCAAGGTGAGGTTTGATAACCACTTTACCACCCGCCATGCCTTTGCCCACGTAGTCGTTCGCATCGCCCGTGAGGTAAAGCTCTACACCACCTGCGTTCCAAACACCAAAGGACTGGCCTGCGGTGCCGTCAAGATAGATTTTGATAGGGGAAGCCGCCAACCCTTGGTTGCCATAGCGTTTTGCTATTTCGCCAGATAAGCGTGCACCAACAGAACGATCAGTGTTGATGACATTGTAGAAGAAACTTGCCGATTGACTGTTTTCGACCGCATGCATGGCATCATCAACGATCTTTTGGTTGAGCTCAGCTTTATCAAACGGTTTGTTTGGCTCTGTCCAAAATAGCGGATGGCCCTCAGGTGATACTGGAGCTTCTAGAATATTGGATAGATCCAGCTTGGTCTGTTTCGCTGTAAATCCCTCTACTGCCTCAAGTAAATCGGTACGACCAATCAAGTCCGTCAGCTTTTCAACGCCAAGTTCGGCGAGTAATCCGCGCACTTCGTCTGCCAGGCCGATGAAGTAATTCATCACCATTTCTGGTAGACCTTTGAAGTATTCTTTACGCAGTGTCTCGTCTTGAGTCGCAACCCCAGTTGCACAGTTGTTGAGGTGACAAATTCGTAGGAACTTACAACCCATAGCGACCATTGGCGCAGTACCAAAACCGAAGCTTTCTGCACCTAAAATTGCGGCTTTAACTACGTCTAAACCAGTCTTTAGACCACCGTCTACCTGTAGGCGGATCTTATGACGCAGACCATTAGCAACCAGAGCTTGTTGTGTCTCTGCCAACCCCAACTCCCAAGGGCTACCAGCGTATTTTACCGAAGTTAATGGGCTTGCTGCGGTACCACCGTCGTAACCCGAAATGGTAATAAGATCAGCGTAAGCCTTGGCTACACCCGTTGCGATGGTGCCGACACCTGGCTCGGAGACGAGTTTTACCGAAACCAGCGCATTCGGGTTGACTTGTTTAAGGTCGAAGATCAGCTGGGCCAAATCTTCAATCGAATAGATATCGTGATGCGGAGGAGGGGAGATCAGAGTCACGCCTTGTACCGAATAACGCAGTTTTGCGATTTCTGCGGTGACTTTGTGTCCTGGTAGCTGTCCACCTTCACCCGGTTTCGCACCTTGTGCCACCTTGATTTGCAGTACATCCGCATTAGTCAGGTAATGCGGCGTTACACCAAATCGGCCAGAAGCAATCTGTTTGATACGTGAGTTACGCTCAGTACCGAAACGGCGAGGATCTTCACCGCCTTCACCCGAGTTAGAGTAACCACCAAGACGGTTCATCGCCGTTGCAAGTGCTTCATGCGCTTCTGGGCTAAGTGCGCCAATGGACATTGCCGCTGAGTCAAAGCGTTTGAACAGTTCAGTGCGTGGTTCTATTTGCTCAAGTGGCAGCGGTGAGTCTGATTTTTTCAGCGACATTAAGTCACGCAGCATGGCAACAGGGCGTTGGTTTACCTGCTTAGCAAAGCTCTGATAGTCGTTACTTTCGCCAGATTTAACGGCCTGTTGCAGCGTGCCGACGACATCCGGGTTGTAAGCATGATACTCACCTCCATGGACGTACTTTAACAAGCCGCCATGATCAATCGATTTGCGTTTCGCCCATGCTTTACGAGATAAGTTTGTAAGATCTTGCTGGAAGTCGTCAAAATTCGCGCCTTCAATTCGAGTTGTGACGCCTTTAAAACACAGATCGACCACATTTTGGCTCAAGCCAACTGCTTCAAACAGTTGTGAGCAGCGGTAAGAGGCGATGGTTGAGATCCCCATTTTCGACATGATCTTGTACAGGCCTTTGTTGATGCCGTATTGGTAGTTTTGCATCACATCGCGGTAGTCTTTCTCTAGTGCTTTATCATCAATCAGTTTACCTAACGCTTCATAAGCAAGGTATGGGTAAACCGCAGTGGCACCAAAACCAAGTAAGACGGCAAATTGGTGTGGATCACGGGCTGTTGCGGTTTCGACAACAATGTTGGCATCGCAACGTAAGTTCGCGTCAATCAGACGAGTTTGAACGGCGCCGACTGCCATTGCTGCCGGAATTGGTAACTTACCTTTGACCAAGGCTCTGTCCGAAAGAACCACTAAAACCGTGCCTTCACGAACGACTTGCTCTGCTTGCTCACACAGATCATTAATGGCTTGTTTAAGATCTTTTTGTTGTGGGTCGTAGTTGATATCGAGAATGGTATTACGGTAATGATCGTCACTCAGCTCTAGTAGTTGCTGCATGTCAGAATAGAGCAGTACTGGAGAATCAAAGGTTACACGATGCGCGTGGCCATCGGTTTCACAGAAGACATTCATTTCCTGACCGATGCTGGTCGCCAGCGACATGACGTGTTTCTCACGCAGTGGATCGATTGGTGGGTTGGTGACCTGCGCGAACTTCTGACGGAAGTAATCAGTCACCAAGCGCTCTTTCGAAGAAAGAACCGCCATCGGGGTGTCATCACCCATCGAACCGACGGCTTCTTGCCCCATATCACCGAGGACACGCAATACTTGATCGACTTCTTCATTGCTCATAGCAAACTGCTTTTGATAAGTCTTAAGCAAGTCTTCATCAAAGCTGCGCTCACCTACTTGATCTTCAGGCAGCTGAGAGAACGGTGTTAGTTTGCGAACGTTGTTCTCCATCCATTCGCGATAAGGGTGACGAGATTTCAGGTCATTATCGATCTCGCTAGATTGCCAAAGCTTACCTTTACGAGTGTCGATGACGAGCAATTCCCCCGGACCTACACGACCTTTTTTGGCAACTTCATCTGGGGCGTAATTCCAAATCCCTACCTCAGACGCCAGAGTGATCAACTTGTCTTTGGTAATTACATAACGCGCAGGACGTAGACCGTTTCGGTCTAGGTTACAAGCAGCATAACGACCATCGGACAGTACGATACCTGCTGGGCCATCCCATGGTTCCATGTGTTTGGAGTTGAAATCGTAAAACGCACGCAAATCCGGATCCATGTCAGGGTGGTTTTGCCATGCTGGCGGCACAAGCATACGCATGGCACGGAAGATATCCATGCCGCCAGCTAAAAAGAGATCTAGCATATTATCTAGGCTAGACGAGTCTGAGCCTGTCTCGTTCACAAACGGTGCTGCAGTTTGTAGGTCAGGCAGCAGTGGTGACGAGAACTTGTAAGCACGAGCGCGTGCCCATTGTCGGTTACCTTCAATGGTATTGATCTCACCATTATGAGCAAGGTAGCGGAACGGTTGAGCTAATGGCCAACGCGGTTGAGTGTTGGTAGAAAAACGCTGGTGGAACAGACAGATAGCAGATTCCATACGTAGATCGGCAAGATCAAGATAAAAGCGCGGTAAGTCCGCAGGCATGCATAGGCCTTTGTACACCAAAACTTGAGTCGATAAGCTACAGATGTAGAAATCCGGATCTTCGGTGATTTGTTTCTCGATGCGACGGCGTGCGATGTAGAGACGACGTTCAATGTCGCGTTCGCGCCAACCTGCCGGTGCAGAGACAAAGACTTGCTGAATATTTGGAAGCGAGTTGGCCGCAATTGGACCGAGTACTTCTGAATTAGTTGGTACTTCACGCCAACCAGCCACAGTTAGCGTCTCTTGCGCCAGTTCTTTGTTGACGATGTCTTTAGCGAGTTGAGCTTTGACTGGATCTTGGTTGAAGAAAATCATCCCTACGGCGTATTGCTTGCCAAGGTTGAAACCATTTTCTTCGGCAATAAGACGTAAATAGGAATCGGGCTTTTGTAATAGAAGACCACAACCATCACCAGTTTTACCATCGGCGGCGATACCACCACGGTGAGTCATGCGGTCAAGTGCAGAAATTGCTGTACGTACCAGCTTGTGGCTTTGTTCGCCTTCCATATGCGCGATCAAGCCAAATCCACAGTTGTCTTTCTCAAGACTTGGATCATAAAGAGCCATTGCAATTCTCCCTTTGCTTATCCGTCATCCCGACAGATATATCAACACTGCTTACGTTGATATCGATGACTAACTATGCGTCATCTTTATAGCTTTATGTATAATTATTCAGTAAAAGTTGTGAAATATTTAACATTTTTTGAGTGTTTTATTTTCATCAACTTCACAAGCTATAGCTTATTGTAAAAAAGGTCAAGTTATTAGTGGATCATCACGTGAATATACGATTTACCATTTAATAAGCTAAAATAGTTTAATAATTTCAAATAGATAGAAAATTGATTGTTACAAAAAAGTAACATTTGATTCTGTGGGAGATAAAAAAGACCAGCATAAAATGCTGGTCAAAATAGAAAGATTGGAAGGAATTGTTTTCTTTCTTCACCGATAGCCATCGATATTGCTGATGGCTATTAGGCAATTGAAAGAGAGAAGCATGACTGCTTCGTTAAGCAGAAAGCATCAGTGAATCTGCTTTTGCTTCTAGGTTTGTGCCACCCATTAGGTAATCATCGATAGCACGGGCACATTCGCGGCCTTCATTGATACAACGAACCACCAAAGATTGGCCTGTTCGCATATCACCAGCAGCAAATACGCCTTCTTGGTTAGTAGCAAAATCTTGAGTTGCTACGTTACCGCGATCGTCTAGTGCGATATCCAGTTGAGCAAGTACGCCTGTTGGTTCAGGGTGTAGGAATCCCATCGCTAGAAATGCCATATCACATGGAATCACACGCTCGCTGCCTTCTACTTCTTTGAAGCTTGGACGCTCGCCTGGTTTCGCATCTTGCCAAACGATATCAGCTAAACGAAGACCGGTAACTTCACCTTTGTCATTGCCGATGAACTCTTTGGTTAGGATATTCCAGTGACGATCAACGCCTTCTTCATGAGACGTCGAAGTACGTAGGATCATCGGGTACTGTGGCCATGGCATATTGGCAGGACGTTTCTCTGGTGGAATCGGCATGATTTCAACCTGAGTGATGCTTGCTGCACCGTGGCGGTTTGATGTACCTACACAGTCAGAACCCGTATCACCACCACCGATAACGACAACGTGTTTACCCGCGGCGTGAAGTTCTTCACCCTTAAGATCCATGTCGTTGGCACGGCGGTTATTTTGACCTAGGAATTCCATCGCGAAGTGAACGCCTTTTAGTTCACGACCCGGAACGGGCAAATCACGTGGAACCGTTGAGCCACCGGTTAGTAGAACCACATCGAACTCTTGACGCAATTGTTGAGCATTTACATCAACACCGACGTGTTGGTTTACTTTAAACTCAATGCCAGCTTCTGCCATTAGATTGATCTTGCGATCAATGACTTCCATGCTCAGTTTAAAGTCTGGGATACCAAAACGTAGCAGACCGCCCACTTTCTCGTCTCGCTCGAATACCGTCACAGTATGACCAGCGCTGTTTAGCTGCTCTGCTGCCGCAAGGCCAGCAGGACCTGAACCAATGATCGCAACGGTTTTGCCAGTGCGAGAGCGTGGTGTTTTTGGTTTGGCGTACCCTTCACGATACGCCGTTTCTACGATGGTTTTCTCGATATTACAGATAGTGATTGGATCTTGGTTGATGCCAAGTACACAAGCACTTTCACACGGAGCAGGGCAAACACGACCAGTGAACTCTGGGAAGTTATTGGTTGAGCTTAGAATGTTCCAAGCTTCTTCCCAGCTATCACGATAAACCGCATCGTTAAACTCTGGGATGATGTTACCGATAGGGCAGCCGTTATGACAAAACGGCACACCACAATCCATACAACGAGAAGCCTGAGTATTGATCTTGTCACCAAACTCCTCGTTCAGAACGAACTCTTTGTTGTTCTTGATGCGTTCAGCTGGGTCGATCTTCTGTGGTAGTTCACGACCATGCTCTAAAAATCCAGTAGGCTTACCCATTATACGGCCTCCACTTGAGTTTCGTTTCCTTGAGACTGTGCTTCAGCTTTACGCTTTTGAAGAACCGCTTTGTAGTCACGCGGCATTACCTTAACCATAGAGGCTAGGCTTGCTTCAAAGTTGTCTAGGAAAGACTGAGCGACTTCACTTCCTGTGAATTGAACATGCTTAGTTAGCATGTCGAGTAATAGATCTCTGTCTTCTTGCTCGATTGGATCTAGGTCTACTAACTCTGGGTTCAGTTTTGACTCAAAGTCACCTGATTTATCCCATATGTAAGCCACGCCACCACTCATACCTGCGGCAAAGTTACGACCTGTTGACCCAAGGATGATGGCTGCACCGCCAGTCATGTATTCACAACCGTGGTCACCGACGCCTTCTACTACTACTTTCGCGCCTGAGTTACGAACACAGAAACGTTCACCAGCCATACCACGAATGAAAGACTCACCCGAAGTTGCACCGTAGAAGCACACGTTACCAACCACGATGTTGTCTTCCGCGACAATGCTTGATTTCGCATCTGGATAAAGTACTAAAGTACCGCCGGATAAGCCTTTACCCCAGTAGTCGTTCGCGTCGCCTTCCACTTCGAACTTCACGCCCTTAGCTAGGAATGCGCCGAATGACTGACCTGCAGAACCTTTGAACTTCACGTTCATTGGCTGAGGTAGACCTGCATCTTTGTACACTTTCGAGATTTCGTTCGACAACATGGTACCTGCAGAGCGGTCCGTGTTGACGATAGGGAACTCGGCATTCACCGCTTCGCCTTTCTCTAGTGCAGGAATCGCTGCTTGAATCAGCTTACGGTCTAGCACTTCTTCTAGGTTGTGGTTCTGTTGAGCTTGGTTGAATACACCATCAGCTTCACGTGGTTGCTCAACGTGAAGAACAGGAGACAGATCTAGGTTCTTGTATTTCCAGTGAGAAACGTCTTGGCGAATCTTCAGTTTCTGACCTTGACCGACCATCTCATCGATAGTGCGGAAGCCAAGTTCAGCCATGATTTCACGCAGACCTTGTGCCATGTATTGGAAGAAGGTTACGACGTCTTCTACGCGGCCATCAAAGCGCTCGCGAAGTGTCTTGTTTTGAGTCGCGATACCAACAGGACAGGTGTTCTTATGACACTTACGCATCATGATACAACCTTCAACCACCAAGGCTGCGGTTGCCACGCCCCATTCTTCTGCGCCTAGTAGTGTTGCGACTGCAAGGTCACGAGGTGTCTTCATCTGACCATCTGCTTGAACAACGATACGATTACGTAGGCCGTTCTTCAGTAGCGTTTGGTGGGTTTCTGCCAAGCCCAGTTCCCAAGGAAGACCAGTATGACGGATTGAAGACATTGGTGACGCACCCGTACCGCCATCGAAACCTGCGATAAGCACAACGTCCGCTTTCGCTTTCGCAACACCAGAAGCGATCGTACCTACGCCCGCTTCCGATACCAGTTTCACGTTTACACGACCAGCGCGGTTGGCGTTTTTCAAATCGTAGATCAGCTGAGCCAAATCTTCGATTGAGTAGATATCGTGGTGTGGCGGTGGAGAAATCAGGCCTACACCTGGAGTCGAGTGACGAGTTGCACCGATCCAGTCATCCACTTTATCACCTGGTAGCTGACCACCTTCACCCGGTTTCGCACCTTGAGCCATCTTGATTTGAAGTTCTTCAGCGTTAGTCAGGTAGTAAGACGTCACACCGAAACGGCCAGAAGCCACCTGTTTGATTGCAGAGCGTTCCCAATCACCATTTTCTTTGCGCTCAAAGCGCATTGGGTCTTCACCACCTTCACCTGAGTTGGACTTCGCGCCTAAGCGGTTCATCGCAACAGCCAGTGTTGAGTGCGCTTCATAAGAGATCGAACCAAACGACATTGCGCCTGTTGCAAAGCGTTTTACGATGCTTTCGATTGGTTCTACTTCATCGATAGAGATAGAGCCCGCAGGGTTCTTGATGAATTCCAGTTGGCTACGTAGCGTTACCGCGTTATCACCTTGTTTATCGACGACACTCGCATACTGCTTGAACTGCTCGTAATCTTTGTTGCGAGTTGATTGTTGAAGTAGAGAGATGGTTTCTGGGTTAAATAGGTGTTTCTCACCACGTTGTTTCCACTGGTAAACACCGCCCACATCCAGCATTTGAATTGGGATTTCGCGTTGTGGGTAACCGATGCGGTGGCGGATCAACACTTCTTTCGCGATGTCATCCAGAGTCAAACCTTGGATGCGAGAAACCGTACCAGTGAAGTATTTGTCTACCACTGACTTGTGGATACCCAATGCTTCGAAGATTTGCGCACCATGGTACGACTGCAGGGTTGAGATACCCATCTTCGAGAAGATCTTCAGAAGACCGCCATTGATCGCTTTACGGTAGTTGTTGAACAGATCGCGAGGGTTCGCTTCTGGATCCAACTTCTTAGTGCGTTGAAGTTCAATGATGGTTTCAATCACTAGGTAAGGGTTAACCGCATTTGCACCGTAACCAAGTAGCGTTGCAAAGTGGTGCGTTTCACGCGCGTCACCGGTTTCAACCACGATGTCACACTTCGCTCGTAGACCTTTACGGATCAAATGGTGATGTACTGCACCAACTGCCAGCATTGCTGGGATCGCTGCGTGGTTTGAGTTCACTGCACGGTCAGTTAGAAGGATGATTGAGTAACCATCGATAACCGCATCTTCGGCGTATTGGCAGATACGTTTTAGTGCGCGCTCCAGCTTGCCTTGGTCTTCACTGGCTTGAAATACGATATCCAGCGTTTTGGCTTGCAGGTGCTCATTGTCGATTGCACGCAGTTTCTCAAGCTCAGAGTTAGCCAGAACTGGCGATTCCAATTCCACTTTCTGACAGTGAAGTGGCGTTTCAGTCAGAAGGTTTTGGTCTTTACCCAAGTAAGTATTCAGCGACATAACCATACGCTCACGGATCGGGTCGATCGGTGGGTTGGTTACCTGCGCAAACAACTGCTTGAAGTAGTTTGAAAGATGTTGCGACTGGTGTGACAGCACGGCCAGCGGCCAGTCAGCACCCATTGCAGATAGCGGTTCTTTACCTTCATTTGCCATTGGAACGATGATTTCGTTCACTTCTTCAGTACTTACGCCAAACGCTTGTTGACGGTGTAGAAGATGTTCTGGCTTAGGTTGGCTGAACTGGTTGCTCGCATCAGGCAGCTTCTTCAAGCTCAGTAGGTTTTCTTCTACCCACTTCTCGTAAGGTTGTGCCGTTGCGATGGTGTCTTTCACTTCTTCATCAGAAATGATGCGACCTTGCTCTAGATCCGCAACGAAGATACGACCTGGTTGCAGGCGACCACGGAACTCTACGTTCTCTGGTGCAATATCCACTACGCCAGATTCTGAGGCCATGACTAGGAAGTTATCTTTGGTCACTGTGTAGCGAGAAGGACGTAGACCGTTGCGGTCGAGCGTAGCACCTACTTGAACACCATCGGTAAAACAGACAGATGCCGGGCCATCCCACGGCTCCATAATGTTCGCGTGGTACTGGTAAAACGCGCGACGCTTAGGATCCATGTTTTTATTTTCTTGCCATGCTTCAGGGATCATCATCATTAAGGCATGTGGCAGGCTACGACCAGAAAGAACTAGGAGCTCAAGTGCCATATCAAAGTTTGATGAATCCGAGCTGCCTTCCTGACAGATAGGAAGAAGCATGTCGATTTCAGCCTGAGTAAACAGGTCTGATTCTAGGATCGCTTCACGGGCTTTCATCCAGTTCAAGTTACCGCGAACTGTGTTGATTTCACCGTTGTGAGCGATGTAACGGAAAGGCTGTGCAAGACGCCATTTCGGGAAGGTATTGGTAGAGAAACGAGAGTGTACCAGTGCCAGAGCGGTCACCATGGTCGGGTTTTGCAGGTCGAGGAAGTACTGAGGCACTTGCTCGGTCGTTAACTGACCTTTGTACACCAATGTCTTGTAAGACATTGAGTTAATGTAGAAGTCGTCACCAATGTTCGAAACGCTTTCTAGGCAAACGCGTACGGTGTAATTACGAAGTACGTAAAGTTTGCGTTCTAGCTCTTCAGGTGTGATGCCAGGACCGCCGGAGATAAACACGTGCTCAAATTGAGGCTCTGTGCTTAGAGGGTCGGCACCAATCATGGAGTTGTCGGTTGGTAATACGCGGTAGCCGATGACTTCGAGATCTAAGCGTTTGGCATTACGCTCTAAAATGTCACGGCATTGTTCGCGTTTGTATTCGTCTTTCGGGAAAAGAACGACACCAACGCCATACTTTTCAAACGAAGGCAGTTTAATGCCTAGTTTAACGGTCTCTTCTAATAGGAATTCATGAGGTTTTTGCAACAAAATACCCGCACCGTCACCGCTGCATGGGTCACAACCTTGACCGCCACGGTGTTCCATGCGAGCCAGCATATCCAATGCTTGAGTCACAACTTCATGAGATTTACGGTTTTTAAGGTGAGCAACAAAACCGATACCACAAGCGTCATGCTCCAATTCCGGAGTGTATAGACCCTGTGAATTTTGCTCTCTATCTACCATAGATACATCCTTCCAGTTCAATGCGACGCAAAGGTACGAGGCAGACCGAAGTTGCCTTGTGACACATGATGCGTCTTGTCCTTTATATTTATTATCGCCACCAGTCGAGGTTGACTGGTCTTGATTCCTTTCCGTATCTCGCAGGAAAAGTATTGCGAGAAAAACAATCCTTGGTGATATCCCTTTATTTATTCTCACTATTTAGTGATTTATATAGGTGGGAGTGGGATAACACCGACAATTCCCGCTGTGCGTGCTGTAATAAAAGTCACAAAAAATGCGGGGTTGTGTAAGTATCCTACAATTTTGTTACTTCGGATTGCAATGAAAAGTCGCCTCTGTGACCCAATTTTTTCGTTTAAATATGCATTTTTAGTTTAACATTTACGCAACATGACGCTTTTTTGTCTGTATTTATGCAAGTTTATTGATTTCACACCGATTGGGCGTTGTTTGAATTGAGTAATATTGTTTGTTTTTTCTTGCAGGGATGTAATTTAGTTACATAAATCGTAGTGAGATTTATTACGGTTTACTATTGGTGAGAATCTATGCAGTTACATGAGTTGGTCAATACACTAGGCCAAGATCTTCAGCGTCGTTACGGCGAAAAAGTCCATAAGCTGACTTTACATGGTGGCTTTAGTTGCCCAAACCGCGACGGCACGATTGGCCGAGGTGGTTGTACATTTTGTAATGTGGCTTCGTTTGCTGACGAAGAAGTACAAATCAAAAGTATTCATGAACAGTTGAAAGATCGTGCTGGGGAAATCCATCGAGCGAAGAAATATCTGGCGTATTTTCAGGCTTACACCAGTACTTATGCAGAAGTACAAGTACTGAAAAATATGTATGAAGAAGCGCTCAAAGCTGCTGATATTGTGGGTTTGTGTGTGGGAACTCGCCCAGACTGTGTGCCTGACTCGGTATTGGATTTGCTGTCAGATTATGTAAACCAAGGTTATGAAATTTGGCTCGAGCTAGGTCTTCAAACTGAAAATAACGATACGCTCAAACGCATCAACCGCGGACATGATTTTGAATGTTATGCGGAGATCACTCAGCGAGCTCGAGCCTTAGGGATCAAAGTTTGTACTCATTTGATTGTTGGATTACCGAAAGAAACCCGCGACGATAATATTGAAACGCTGCAAAAAGTGTTGGCCGTGGGCACTGATGGCATCAAGTTACATGGCCTGCATATTGTGGAAGGCAGTACGATGGCGAAAGCTTGGAGAGCTGGTAGATTAGAAGCTCCTGAATTGGAAGAATATGTTGCGATTGCCAGTGAAATGATTCGTATGACACCACCAGATGTGATTTATCATCGCGTTTCATCAGCAGCCAGGAGGCCCACGTTATTATCGCCTCTGTGGTGTGAAAACCGTTGGCTAGCGATGACGGAAATTGGTCGAGATCTCAGTGCTCATGGTGCTCAAGGGAGTCTTACGGGGAATACCTTTATCTATACTAAACCGGAATTAATAGCAGATCGCTCAATAAATAACTGATATATTTTAACCAGTGTTCTTTGAAGGTTTAAACGATGGATCAGTTACTCAATTGGCTTTGGGGTGGTCAAGGCGGTTATGGCTATGTCGTCTTGTTGTTAATCGCAGGCGTGTGCGCGTTAGCACTGATCTATTTGCACTTTCAGACATCACTTAAGCAACTAGTAACGGATTCTCCCTATCCAGTCATAGTGGTGGACACTAGCCATGCTCAGCTCTTGCTATCTAACCAGGCTGCGATGCAGTTATTAGGCATTCGCTCTTTGGGAACGGGGTATTTGTATCCTGCTTTATTCGATATTCATGAGCTTGAGCAGTTTCTCGAGCGCTTCTCTAGTCGTCATTTTCGTCAGCAGGCTTTTGACTGGCGACTATCTGATAGTGAATCTATTAAAGTGGAGCTGTCAGGCAGAAAGAGTTTATTGCGCAATCATCGAGTTTGGATTCTTTATGCTCAGCCATATCAAGCCACTCACCAAGAGCAGCAACAAGAACTTGCCCAATTAATCATCGCACGTTCGGCATTAGACTCACTTTCAGAGCTGATTTGTACCCAAGACCGCCAAGGCAATCTATTAACGACCAATCGAGCATTTGATCAATTCTGGCAAGGGCGAAGGGAAGAAGCTTGCGCATCCAAGGCCTTGGGTGAGATGACCAGAAAAAGCGAACGTAAATGGACAACGGATCCACAAGGTCGAAGTTGCTTATTGGAAGTCAATCAAAACTCTCTTGTTTCGCCGAGTGGTGAGCTTATCGGTACGCTGTCTATTAGTCATGACGTGACTGAATGGCACAAGATGCAACAGAATCTGCGAGATGAAATGGAGCGTCGCAAAGATACAGAGGTGGCGCTAGCGCAAAGAGATACTATCTTACAAACGATTCTGGATGCCAGTCCGGACTCTATTGGTATTTTCAATGAGAACATGGTCTATCAAGCGTGTAATCAGCCTTTTGTTAAGGCGTTAGGCATTTCAAAAATTTCTGATTTGATAGGTAAGCGCCTCCAAGACGTGATTCCTAAAGAGATGTACGCGCGCTTAGCAGACAGTGACTTAGAAGCATTACGCCAGTTAGAGCCAGTTCGATACATAGATAAAGTCGTGAGTAGTGATGGTAAAAGTACGTGGTTTGATGTGGTGAAATCGCCTTTTAAAGATAAAGCATCAGGAACGAATGGTGTGCTGATCATGGCGCGTGATATTTCTGAGCGTTATCTTGCAGAACAAAAGTTGGAAAAAGCCAACCTAGAGTTAGAAAAATTGAGCTTTATGGATAGCTTAACTCAAGTATCGAACCGACGCCGTTTTGACGAACAGCTGCAGGTATTGTGGTACCACCACGCTCGAGAAAAGCTGCCGCTCACCATCATGTTATGTGACATCGACTTTTTCAAAGATTACAACGACTGTTACGGTCACCAACAAGGTGATGAAGCGTTAGTCAGTGTCGCTACCGTGTTTACACAAGTCATCAATCGTTCTTCGGATTGTGTTGCGCGTTATGGTGGCGAGGAGTTTGGTTTTATATTGCCGAATACCACCACGGAAGGTGCGCGCAACGTAGCGCAGCGTATTCATGAGAAAATTCTACAGCTTGATATGGAACACGACAGTTCAGAAGCATCTGAACGCCTTACCGTCAGTATCGGTCTGGTCTCTTACATTCCTCAGCATGGTGATGAACCCGAAATGGGCATCGCTATGGCTGACAGTGCGTTATACCAAGCTAAAGCTGATGGACGTAATCGCACCTGTATCCACCCCAGTTCTTGCTAACGCTTTGTGACCGCTTGCTCTAAGTTGATAGCTGATTGTTTAAATCACCGTATTAAACACGTTAAACTTACAGAAGCCTGTGCGCTCGTTGGTTTATCTTTCTATCTCGTGTCACAAGCGCAGATCGCACCGTGTGTTTTTCACTAATCAAACAGACCTAAATTGCGTTAGGTCGAGTGCATTTACCTGTTTTTCATCATCGAATGGCGCTATCTAGCCACCACCATGGAGTAGTTAATGAAACCCATGAAAAATCTCGCCCAGTATTATGTCGACTTGCTAGTCAAACTGGGGATTGTTCGCTTCTCTATTTTGCTAGCCCTTGCGCTGGTGGCATTAGCTGTTGTGGTGCAGGTAGGGATTACTTTAGCTCTCAAAGGGCGAGTAGATGATATCGACATTGTCCGTTCGGTGTTTTTTGGTCTATTGATCACCCCTTGGGCGGTTTACTTCCTCTCTGTGGTTGTCGATCAACTAGAAGAGTCTCGCCAGCGTTTAACTAAGCTGGTGTCCAAACTGAAGGACATGCGTTCGCGAGATCAAGAGCTGAATTACCAACTTCAACAAAACATTGAAAAGCTTAACCAAGAAATTGAAGAGCGTATTAAAGCGGAAGAAGCACGTGAAGAGGCGATGCAAGACCTCGAAAATGAGGTGTTCCAACGCGAACGTACTCAATTAGAGTTGGCAGAACGTACCGCATTACTGCGTTCATTTATTGATGCCTCACCAGACTTAATTTACTACCGCAATGCGGATGGTGTTTTCTCTGGCTGTAACCGCGCGATGGAAGAGCTAACGGGCAAGAAAGAGCACCAGTTAGTCGGATTAAGCCCTTGGGATGTGTATAGCAAAGAAATCGCCGAGCATATCGTTGATACTGACCAAAAGGTTTTTGCCGATAATCAAGCAATTACTTACGAGCAATGGCTCGAATACCCAGATGGTCGCAAGCATTACTTTGAGCTGCGTAAAGTGCCATTTTACAGCAAAGATGGCCGCCACCTTGGTCTCGTTGGGTTCGGTCGTGATATCACTGAACGTAAGCGCCATGAAGAGTCGTTAGAGAAAGCAAGCCGCGACAAAACTACCTTCATCTCAACCATCAGTCATGAGCTGCGAACGCCGCTGAATGGCATTGTAGGCTTAAGTCGTATGCTTCTAGATAGTCCGTTGACAGAAGAGCAGCGTAAACACATGCAGACCATCAATGTGAGTGCGATTACTCTAGGTAACATCTTCAACGATATTATCGATATGGATAAATTTGATCGCCGTAAGTTAGAACTATTACCTGCGCCACTTAACTTCGAAGACTTCGTCGCAGAGATTGAGAGTATCTCAGCTCTGATGGCGGAACAAAAAGGGTTACGCTTTGACTTAGAACGTTTAAGCGACTTGCCAAAAGCAATTGAAGTGGATGCAACCCGTCTACGTCAGGTGATTTGGAACTTGGTCAGCAACGCAATGAAGTTCACCAAGGAAGGTGGCGTTGTGATGACAGTGAGCGCGGATGTCGAAGACGATTTTGCGACCATTATTATGGAAGTGGAAGACACAGGTATTGGTATCCCAGACGAAGAGCTAGATAAGATCTTTGCGATGTACTACCAAGTGAAATCAGGCAAGGACAACCTGCATGCGGTCGGTACAGGTATTGGTTTGGCGGTATCTAAGCAACTGATCAATATGATGGATGGTGACATTACGGTTACCAGTGAGGAAGGCTTTGGTAGCACTTTTACTGTATCGATCCACGTTCCGATTGTTGAACTAGCTGAGCCAGTCATTGATGCGAAACGCGACAATGTGCGCCTCAACATATTTATGGTCGAAGACATCGAGCTTAACGTCACTGTGGCTAAATCGTTACTAGAGAGCCTAGGGCACTCTGTCACCGTGGCAATGACGGGCCAAGAAGCGTTAGTGAACTTTGTGCCAGAAAAATACGACTTAGCGTTGTTGGATATCCAACTGCCTGATATGACGGGCTTTGATGTCGCCAATTATTACCGCAAGCATTATAACAATCTTCCTCCATTGGTCGCCTTAACTGCTAATGTAATGAAAGATCGTCGTGAATACTTAGATAACGGCATGGATGATGCGATCAGTAAGCCGCTGGCAGTGAATGCTATTCAGTCAGTGATTGATAAATTCTTCGCTCACCAGTTAGAACAACCTAAGGAAGTGGTGAGCGGTCCCGAAACAGTGGAAGAGCCAGTGCCTTCTCCTGTGATTGAGACACATTTGCTCGATATGGATATGTTAGAGTCTTACGTCGACATTGTTGGTGCAAAACCTGTCTACGACAGCATAAAAATGTTTGAAGATATGATGCCAGACTATATCGATGTCTTAGATTCGAACATGACAGCGAAAGATCAAGATGGGATTGTTTCTGAAGCGCATAAAATCAAAGGTGCTGCAGGTTCAATTGGCCTGAAACGTATCCAAAGTGTGGCGCAAAAAGCGCAATCGCCCGATATGCCAGCATGGTGGGAAAACATTTCAGACTGGGTTGAAGAGATCAAAAATGAATACCAAAACGATATTCAAGTCCTCAAAAGTTGGTTGGAACAAAGGAAATAACATGAAAAGAATCGCACCATTGGCATTAGCCATGGCATTGATGGCAGGCTGTAGTTCCGTTCCAAATGTGAATTGGCAACAAAACAGTCAGATTACGATTAATGAGGTTAATGTTGAGCTCAAAAGTAATTTATGGGTGAACCTCATGCCGAATATTGGGGACGTGGAAGAGCAAAGTATTCAAGGTGCACTTTACCTCGAAGGAGATCAGTTACTTCCTGCAAATCTAACGGCAGAAGCTCTTATTATTAAACAGGGGCAAAAAGAGTGGTTGGTGGACAGTGCGTCTTTAGATACTCGAACGCACAGTGAAAGCCGATGGGAGGTGGCGTTCTCGTCTCACATTGATGTGAACACAGAAAAATCGGTTGATATCGCAGTGCTTCTAGACGATGCGGGTAAACAGCGTTGGTTAGTCGAAAAGTACGTGAAGATTAACAAGGTTTATTAACCGCAATGATGTTGCATTAGTCGTTAGACCTAAAACAAAAAGGGCTTGCTCAATGAGCAAGCCCTTTGCATATTAGCGGTTAAATCTAGTCTTCTAGATCGCCACAGAAGCGGTAACCTTCGCCGTGGATAGTGGCGATGATTTCTGGCGTACCTGAAACAGACTCAAAGTGCTTACGGATACGACGAATCGTTACGTCTACAGTACGGTCGTGTGGCTTAAGTTCACGACCAGTCATCTTCTTAAGAAGATCTGCACGAGTTTGAATCTTACCCGGGTTCTCACAGAAGTGCAGTAATGCGCGGAACTCAGAGCGAGGTAGCTTGTAGCTATCACCAGCAGGGCTTACTAGAGAGCGGCTGTTGATGTCTAGTACCCAACCGTTGAATTCATACTTTTCTACCGAGCGCTTCTCTTCTTGCACCGCGTTAGAGCTCATTGAGCGACTAAGTAGGTTACGTGCACGAATAGTTAGTTCACGTGGGTTGAATGGTTTAGTGATGTAGTCATCTGCACCAATCTCAAGACCTAGGATCTTGTCTACTTCATTGTCACGGCCTGTCAGGAACATTAAAGCAATGTTCGCTTGCTCGCGTAATTCACGCGCTAGTAGAAGGCCATTCTTGCCTGGAAGATTAATGTCCATAATAACCAAGTTGACTGAGTTATCAGACAACACTTGGTGCATCTCTTCACCGTCACTGGCTTCAAAAACAGCGTATCCCTCTGCTTCAAAAATACTCTTAAGAGTGTTACGAGTTACTTGCTCATCTTCAACGATAAGAATCTGCGGGGTTTGCATTGGCGGTACCTAAATTTGTGACAAAATTGTGCTAATAGAATAAATTCTAGGCAAAAATATAACATACAGGTAATGTGATTTTGATAATAAATCAAGTTGATCAAAAAAACACTTCTTTCAGTTATCCGCCCTCCATGGAATTTTGCCAACTCACCAGTATCCAATGGCGACGTTTATTCTAAAGGGCTTGTTTACCTTTCATTTCCTGCTTTCAGTGGGGCCTGAAACGTAAACACCCTAAGATATTGAGCGGATTTTATATTGTTAACAGCATGCTAACAATGCTCAAATGTTAATTCCATTCAGTTTGTTGATTTATATCAATTGATGAAATGTAACTGTTATTAATCGTTTAAGACTTATGATAGAAAAAAGTAATAAGAACATAGACGCATCGTTATGGAATGCTTATTCAGAATCTTTTTTCAGATTCGAAGCCGAGTGGCGTGTTTCAAACTATGCTGTGATAACCGCTTGGAACCCATACAGTAACTTGAGGTCCAAAGAAGAGAACAGCATAAACAATCACGCGTTAGAAAAACAGCTACAGCACGTTAATTACGCGCCTGTCACGGTAGGTGATAGCGCTTTTACATGGTATGAGGAAAGCTTTGCCGTCGAGTTGTCGCCAGAGGTAGCCGTTGAATTGGCGAGTGACTTTCAACAAAACGCGATTTATTACGTCATTAATGACCAACTTTATCTTATTGCGTGCTCGCAGCCGAAAGTTTTTCATACGTTAGGCTCCATTAAACCTCGGCTCGTATAGAAGGTATAGAAAAGGATACTGCTCACTGAAGCACCGCTTGGGTGAGAAAATTCACGGAGGAAATATGAGAGACATTACACCCGATATTTGTGACCAATTTGAAGACCAAGTGAGCTTGCTTACTTTACCATTGCAGAACTTTGGTCAACGTAGCGCTTTTTACGGTGAAATCGTTACGGTGCGCTGCTATCACGATAACTCGAAAGTGCGTGAAGTACTGGGCGAAGATGGAACGGGTAAAGTATTGATTGTTGACGGACATGGATCGTGTCAGAGAGCATTACTCGGCGATCAATTAGCGATACTCGGAATAGAAAATGGGTGGGAAGGTATCATTGTCTATGGTGCAATACGCGACGTAGCACAAATATCTCAAATGGACATTGGCGTTCAAGCTCTTGGAACTAACCCGTTTAAAACAGAGAAACGCGGGATAGGAGAGGTAAACGTAACCTTAACGATGCAAAACCAAATCGTTCAACCTAAGCACTACGTTTACGCGGACTGGAACGGTGTGTTGATTTCTAAGCAAAAGCTGGACTTCTAAAAACGAAAGCCTAAACCAACCTCAAAGCCTTGTTGCCAATCTTGGTAATCAAGAGTCGCGTGAAGATCCAGTTTATCGGTAATTTTTACGCGACTTGATACTTCAGCCGCGAGGCTACTGTCGTCTTGGCGAATACCTTCCGCTGTTTCATTCTTGTAAGAGCGAACTGTACTTTTCAGCGTGACACGATCATTAAAGTGATAGCTGATCCCACTCAAAAAACCACTTTGATTTTTGGTAGGAGAGTTATTGACTCGCGCACCGACATAAACGTCTACCGAATCAAAAAGTTCGTAAGCGTAACCCGTATCGATATTCCAAACATCAAAACTGTCAGACTGATAACTGTCGCTGGAAATGAATAGTTTATGAGGAGAAGGGGATATTTTACCTGGAAGCGGCGGAAGCTCGTTTGCTAGACAAACACCAGGCACAAAAAACAGCAACAGAAAAAGCCCTCTTTTCATGTTCACCACTCCTTGTGTCAACTTTTTTATTAGTATGCGCCCAAAGCTTCTCACTATTAAAGCATAGAATATGAAAGCTAGCTCACCTATTTTCTAAATAATTCGATCCTATGAACATAAGTCACAGTTAAGTTGTTGTTATGTGTCACAACCCTCTCGAATTATTTGATCGTACGTTTTATGGCAAAGATCAGACTAGTTATTAGATAAAAAACCGAACTGGTGATGATGGTTAAGTCCTTTACAAAAACTAACTGTAGATTTTTAAATGATCAATAATGTGTAATTAACTATAAATATCAATGACATTGCTTAGCAGAATTCTCTGAAAGATGGAAAAACAAACAATTTTTTGTTGACTATGTATCAGAAACTCGGTAAACGTAGAGTTAAGCAAACACAATTAACGTTGAATATTTATTTATGCCATCTAACAGCCTAGTAGTAATGACCACGACCATTATTATTACCGACACGACACATGTTGGGGCAGGCTGCTGAGCGAAAGAAATTCACAAAAAAGGCCTGTATCCAACAAGATACAGGCCTTTTTTTATGCTTTTTTATCCAGAATTTAGACAAATTTAAGAAGATATACCGGAGGAAGGGATGCGAGTATTGAAGTTTGGCGGATCATCACTAGCTGATGCAGATCGCTTTTTGAGAGCGGCAGACATTATTGCCAATAACGCTCAACAAGAAGAAGTGGCGGTTGTTCTTTCCGCTCCTGGTAAAACAACAAACAAATTGGTTGCGGTCATTGAAGGCGCATTGCGCAATGGTGAAGCAGAACTACAAATCAAAGAGTTGGAGGAGTCGTTTAAAACGCTCTTCACTCAAGTCCAAGCAGTACTACCCAATATCGATGGTTCAGCTTTCGATAACCAAGTGAAAACTTCTCTCTCTCAATTACGCCAATTCGTTCATGGCATCAATCTTCTTGGCATGTGCCCAAACAATGTTAATGCACGTATTATTAGCAAAGGCGAACGCGTTTCGATTCAATTGATGAAAGCGGTGTTAGAAGCCAAAGGCCAGCCTGCACATCTTATCGACCCAGTTGAATACCTATACGCAAAAGGTGATCACCTTGAAGCCATGGTCGATGTTGAAGTTTCGACTCAGAACTTCCGCCAGAATCCTCTTCCTCAAGGTCATGTGAACATCATGCCTGGCTTTACCGCAGGTAACGAGAAAGGTGAATTGGTAACACTTGGTCGCAATGGCTCTGATTATTCGGCGGCGGTTCTTGCGGCGTGTCTGCGCGCAGATTGCTGTGAGATCTGGACAGACGTAGATGGTGTGTACAACTGTGACCCTCGCTTAGTCGAAGATGCTCGCCTACTTAAATCTCTTAGCTATCAAGAAGCGATGGAGCTTTCTTACTTCGGTGCTTCCGTTCTGCACCCGAAAACCATCGCCCCAATCGCACAGTTCCACATCCCATGTCTGATCAAAAACAGCTTTAACCCACAAGGTGCAGGAACTTTGATTGGGCAAGACACTGGTGAAGACAATCTGGCGATCAAAGGTATCACGACGCTAAACGACCTAACTATGGTTAACGTCTCCGGCCCAGGTATGAAGGGTATGGTTGGCATGGCAAGCCGCGTATTTGGCGCAATGTCTTCCGCTGGTGTGTCTATTGTTCTTATTACTCAGTCTTCTTCTGAGTACAGCATTAGCTTCTGTATTGAGGCAGAAGATAAAGCAAAAGCGCAACAAGTACTGGCCGATGCGTTTGAGTTGGAACTGAAAGATAGCTTATTAGAGCCGGTCGAGTTTATTGATAATGTTTCAATCATAACGTTGGTTGGTGACGGCATGCGTACATCGCGCGGTGTTGCATCTCGCTTCTTCTCATCTCTTGCTGAAGTGAACGTAAACATTGTAGCCATCGCACAGGGCTCATCTGAGCGTGCTATCTCAGCCGTGATTCCTGAAGATAAAATCTCTGAAGCGATCAAAGCGTGTCACGAAAACCTATTCAACTCTAAGCACTTCTTAGACGTATTCGTGGTTGGTATTGGTGGCGTTGGTGGTGAGCTGGTGGATCAGATCGAGCGTCAACAGGCGAAGCTTGCGGAAAAAGGCATCGTTATTCGCGTGTGTGGCTTGGCAAACAGCAAAGGTCTTCTGCTTGATAGTGAAGGTCTGCCACTCGATCATTGGCGTGATCGTATGTCGGCAGCGACAGAAGAGTTCAGCCTAGCGCGTTTGATTTCTTTGGTTCAACGTAACCACATCATCAACCCAGTATTGGTTGACTGTACATCAAGTGAAGATATTGCGAATCAATACGCTGATTTCCTAGCTGCTGGTTTCCATGTCGTTACACCAAACAAAAAAGCAAATACAGCAAGCATGGCTTACTACCATCAGCTTCGCGATGTTGCGCGCAGCTCTCGTCGCAAGCTGATGTACGAAACAACTGTGGGGGCGGGTCTACCGGTAATCGAAAACCTGCAAAACCTAATCTCAGCGGGTGATGAGCTAGAGCGCTTCAGCGGTATTCTTTCTGGCTCTCTGTCATACATCTTCGGTAAGTTAGATGAAGGTATGAGCCTAAGTGAAGCAACTAATATCGCAAAAGAAAATGGTTTTACTGAACCGGATCCTCGTGATGACCTTTCTGGTATGGATGTCGCGCGTAAGCTTCTGATCCTAGCTCGTGAAGCAGGCATGTCTCTAGAACTAGAAGACGTTGTGGTTGATCAAGCACTGCCACCAGGTTTTGATGATTCTGGTAGCGTTGATGAATTTATGGCGCGTTTACCTGAAGCAGACGCCTACTTTAAAGAATTATCTGCAAAGGCAGCGGAAGAAGGCAAAGTACTGCGCTACGTTGGTGAGATTAATGAGGGCAAGTGCACAGTAAGCATCGCTGCGGTGGATGAAAACGATCCAATGTATAAAATCAAGGACGGTGAAAACGCACTGGCATTTTACAGCCGTTACTATCAGCCAATCCCACTAGTGTTACGTGGCTATGGTGCAGGCACCGAAGTAACGGCTGCGGGTGTATTTTCTGACGTGATGCGTACTTTAGGTTGGAAACTAGGGGTATAACAATAATGAGTTCAAGTGATATGGATGTAGTGGTTTATGCCCCAGCATCAATTGGTAATGTAAGCGTTGGCTTTGATGTGCTGGGGGCTGCCGTGTCTCCAGTGGATGGCACACTATTGGGTGACCGTGTATTGGTGAAATCTGGGGCTGACCCGTTCAGCCTTAAAACGGCGGGTGATTTTGTTGAGAAATTGCCAACTGAACCAAAAGAGAACATCGTCTACGACTGTTGGCTTGTGTTTGCTCGTGAGTTAGACAAAAAAGGCGTTGAGCTAAAACCACTTGAGATGACGCTAGAAAAGAACATGCCAATTGGCTCTGGTTTAGGCTCAAGTGCATGTTCTATCGTTGCTGCATTAGATGCATTGAACCGATTCCATGGACAGCCACTTAACGAGACAGAATTACTAGCGCTGATGGGAGAGATGGAAGGCAAGATCTCTGGTGGTATTCACTACGACAACGTTGCGCCATGTTACCTTGGTGGTGTGCAACTGATGCTTGAAGAGTTGGGTATCATCAGTCAAGAAGTACCTTGCTTTGATGATTGGTACTGGGTGATGGCGTATCCGGGTATCAAGGTATCAACGGCGGAAGCGCGTGAGATCCTACCATCTCAATACCGCCGACAAGATATCATTGCTCATGGTCGCCACCTTGCGGGCTTTATTCATGCGTGTCATTCTGGTCAGCCAGAACTTGCTGCAAAAATGATCAAAGACGTGATCGCAGAACCGTATCGTGAGAAACTGCTTCCAGGTTTTGCGAATGCACGTCAATACGCAGCGTCTGCGGGTGCATTGGCAACCGGTATTTCTGGCAGTGGTCCGACACTGTTCAGTATTTGCAAAGAGAAAGATGTCGCTGAGCGAGTTGCTCGCTGGTTAGAACAAAACTACGTACAAAACGAAGAAGGATTCGTCCACGTTTGTCGTCTAGATAAGCAGGGTTCGAAAGTAACAGGAAGTGAGCTATGAAGCTTTACAATATAAAAGAAAATGATGAACAAGTTTCCTTTGGCCAAGCCGTTCGCCAAGGGTTAGGCCGTAACCAAGGTCTATTTTTTCCATCGGAATTACCAAAATTTGAAGATATCGATGCGCTGCTTGCAGAAGACTTTGTCTCTCGTAGCACTAAGATTCTATCGGCGTTAATTGGAGATGAACTTACAGAGGAGCAAGTGAATGCCCTTGTTGATGCTGCGTTTCAATTCCCTGCGCCTATCAACCAAGTAAAAGACGGTGTTTATGCACTGGAACTGTTCCATGGTCCAACGCTTGCGTTTAAAGACTTTGGTGGTCGCTTTATGGCGCAATCTCTTGCTGCGGTTTCGGACGGCGGCAAGATCACCATTCTGACGGCAACGTCTGGCGATACTGGCGCAGCCGTTGCGCATGCTTTCTACGGTATGGAAGACATCAATGTTGTGATTCTTTACCCGAAAGGAAAAATCAGCCCACTGCAAGAGAAGTTATTCTGTACGCTTGGTAAAAACATTCACACTGTCGCGATCGATGGCGACTTCGATGCGTGTCAGGCACTGGTTAAGCAAGCTTTTGATGATTCTGCACTGCGTGAAGAGATCGGTCTGAACTCTGCAAACTCAATCAACATCAGCCGTTTGATGGCGCAAATCTGTTACTACTTTGAAGCAGCTGCGCAAATGAGCAAGCAAGAGCGTGAAAACCTAGTGGTATCAGTACCAAGCGGTAACTTCGGTAACCTAACTGCTGGTCTATTGGCAAAAGCGTTGGGCTTGCCTATCAAACGCTTTATCGCTGCAACTAATGCCAATGACACGGTTCCTCGCTACCTAGAAACAGGTAAGTGGGAGCCAAAACCAACAGTCGCAACAACATCGAACGCGATGGACGTGAGCCAACCAAACAACTGGCCTCGTATCGAAGAGCTGTGCCGTGTGAAAGAGTGGGGCTTGGAGACGTTAGGTAAAGGTGCAGTATCTGATGAGCAAAGCGCACAGTCAGTGAAAGACTTACATGCTCTAGGCTATCTATGCGAACCGCACGGTGCGATTGCTTACCGCGTTCTTGAAGAACAATTGCAAGACGGTGAAACCGGTCTGTTCCTATGTACTGCTCACCCTGCGAAGTTCAAAGAAGTCGTGGATGATATTCTAGAATCCGATATCGAGCTTCCTGCGCCACTAGCGAAGCACGCTGCGATGGAGCTGCTATCGGAAGAGCTCGACGCAGACTTTGACGCATTGAAACAAGTACTGCGCCGCGTGCAGTAAGCTTCAAAGTATAGTAAGTATCAAAAACAGAAATAACGAGAGGTGAATGAGTAATCATTCACCTTTTTTATTGTCGGTAAGTTTTGACTCTCTTTATTATTGAGAAACGAACTTAACTAAATGAGATGAAAAGAGAAGCATGCATTTTTTGATTTTTCTTGGCTCAGTGAGAAACAGCACGCCACCACGACCAGCCCGTTTAGGAATGCGAGTCAGTAAAGCGTGTGAAAAACTCATCGCGAGTCAACATTCGCAACATACGGTCGAAATCATCGACCCTTTGAATTACGACTTTGGCGATGTGTTTAAGCCCGAGTTTGCTTATCGCCGCTCTAAAGTTCCGCAGCACCTAAGTGAGCTGGCAGACAAAATCAAACAGGCCGATGGGTATGTGATGGTTAGCCCGGAATATAACCATTCGATGAGTCCTGCTTTGGCGAACATGCTTAACCATTTCGGCAGTTCGCTGTTTTCTTACAAGCCGAGTGCTATCGTGACCTATTCTGCCGGACAATGGGGTGGTGTTAGAGCTGCTGTTTCTATGCGTACCTTCTTATCTGAACTTGGATGTCTACCTGTCTCTGCGATGATCCACATTCCGAAAGCGCAAGAAGTCTTTGATGAACAGGGCGTTGCTGCGGATGAGTCGGAGCAGACGCAGTGGGACAACTATATGAATCGCACTATGCATCAAATGATTTGGTGGGCAGAAGGGGCGTCACTGCAAAGAGATAGGCTTGATCCAACCTCTTTAGCGCAAGCGTTTCAGAAAGATCCTTCGCAAAGAAATGCACCTTAGAGGCGAGTTGCTTTCCATTATAGAAAGGGTTTAGAAGGATTCTGAAACAAAAAAAGCTTGGTCATTGCAGACCAAGCTTTTTAAATTCTAGCGAGCTAGTTTACTGAGAGATTATAGAGTCTCAGTAAAAGTACGAGCGATTACATCACGTTGTTGCTCTGGAGTTAGCGAGTTAAAACGTACTGCGTAACCAGAAACACGAATAGTTAGTTGTGGGTATTTCTCTGGGTGTGCAACTGCATCTTCTAGTGTTTCGCGTTTAAGCACGTTCACGTTTAGGTGTTGGCCGCCTTCGATACGAGGAGCAGTTTCGATTGCAACTTCACGGCTTTCGTATTCACCTAGGTCGCTGATTGCGATAACTTGGTCTGCTTCGTAGCCAGCAGTTGCAGCAACACAACGAGCTTCATTTTTTTCGCTATCTAATAGCCAGATAGAGTTTAGTAGGTCGTCGTTTGCCGCTTTTGTAATTTGGATACCTTGGATCATCACTATCTCCTAGACCACTTACGTGGTGATTATTGGTGTTAATTTTCGAATTTTCGTTGAGCTGAGTATTATATAGCTAATATCCACTATTTTAATATTGATTTAAGTCAAAAAACAACCAAAAACATCATTTTTATTAAGGTAATTTTATTGAGTTAAATCAATAAAACCTTTGAAAACAAACTAATTACAATTTATTTGATAATATAAAAAATATTTAATAACTGGTTTTGTTGTAAATTTACTACAAATTGAGATTAAAGTTTAAACTGGTTAACGCAACTATCTGTATTTAGGTAGCAATACTGAAAGTCTAAAGTGATTAAATGACAAACATGAAAAACAAGCTTGGGAATAAACTCATTGGTGCACATGTCTCTGCTGCTGGTGGGGTCGATCAAGCTCCGTTGAGAGCTCGTGAAATTGGCGCGAATGCATTCGCACTATTTACAAAAAACCAACGCCAGTGGGTGGCGAAGCCTTTAGAAGCAAAAACCATCAGTGCGTTTAAAGCGAACTGTAAAATGCTGGGTTTCGGAGCAGAACATATTCTTCCCCATGATTCTTATCTGATTAACTTGGGTGCGCCGGAAGAAGAAAAGCTGAATAAATCCCGCGCGGCATTTATTGATGAAATGGAGCGTTGTAATCAGTTAGGGCTGACTTTGCTTAACTTCCACCCGGGTAGTCACCTAAAGAAAGTCTCTGAACAGGAGTGCCTCGCAACGATCGCCGAGTCGATCAATCTTGCGCATAAAGCGGTGCCGAATGTGATCGCTGTTATCGAGAATACGGCAGGTCAAGGCACTAACTTAGGCTGGAAGTTTGAGCACCTTGCTGAAATCATCGAGCAAGTGGAAGATAAAGATCGTGTCGGCGTTTGTATTGATACCTGCCATACCTTTACGGCTGGTTATGACTTACGTACAAAAGAAGATTGCGAGCGCACCTTTGCAGAGTTCGACCGTATCGTAGGTATGCACTATTTAAGAGCAATGCATCTAAATGATTCAAAAGTAGAGTTTGCCAGCAAAGTAGATCGCCACCATTCTCTTGGTAAAGGAGAGATCGGGTGGGATTGCTTTGAGTACATCGCGAAAGACCCTCGTTTTGATGGTATCCCTCTGATTTTAGAAACAATTGATCCAGATATTTGGCAGCAAGAGATCAACACGTTGCGTCAATTCCATTTAGCGGCCATTGACAGTTAATGGCGTAACCACAAAGTTGGCACCTTTCTTTCTTAGTCATTGAACATCAATCTCTGAATTAGCAAAGAAGGATGCCAACATGTCTCGACCACTCTCTTTTACTCCTTATGCTTACACTCGTCGCGTGCTTCGCTTACCGATGCCTAATCGTCACATTACCGGACAGGGGCACTTTCGAACGCCACAGAAGCATTAGTCTTTTATTACTTGTCTCAAGTTCGTGGTAAGTTTTTGTTTGTTTGAGTTTCGCTCGTTAGAATAGAAGCAAAATTTAGGACAGGAACTTTCCATGAATCAGTCACCCACTTGGCACGATGTGATCGGCGAAGAGAAAAAGCAGATCTACTTTGTAGACACCTTGAATTTTGTTGAAGCCGAACGCGCCGCAGGCAAAGCTATTTTTCCTCCCGCAAAAGATGTCTTTAACGCGTTTCGTTTTACCGAGTTCAAAGACGTTAAGGTCGTGATTCTAGGACAAGACCCATACCACGGCCCAAATCAGGCGCATGGCCTGTGTTTCTCTGTACTTCCTGGCATTAAAACGCCACCGTCACTGGTTAATATGTATAAAGAGCTGGCGCAAGATATTGAAGGTTTCCAAATCCCTCAGCATGGTTTTTTGCAAAGCTGGGCTGAACAAGGCGTATTGTTACTCAATACGGTATTAACGGTGGAGCAAGGTAAAGCGCATTCACATTCAAAGACAGGTTGGGAAACGTTTACTGATCGAGTGATTGAAGCCATTAATCAGCATCAAGAAGGTGTAGTGTTCTTGCTGTGGGGTTCACATGCACAGAAGAAAGGTCGTTTTATCGATCGCAATAAGCACCATGTGTTAGCTGCCCCACACCCATCGCCACTTTCTGCACATCGAGGCTTTTTCGGTTGTAAGCATTTCTCTCAAGCAAACCAGTTGCTTACATCACAAGAAAAAGCACCAATTAACTGGCATTTGCCATTAACGGTATAAATGAAGAGACAGCGATCATGGGTGGTATGATCGCTGTTTTTTTGAGCACGCTCGAGGCTGATAGTAAATTTCTCATGTACACTTACTAAAAGTAGGTGTTAAGGAGAGACGCTATGATGATCGAAAGAATTCGACGCGAACATGGTTATATGGTTCGTCTGTTGGCGATACTGCGCCATAAGCTTAATGAGATAAAAAAAGAACGTGTAATCAACTATGCGTTAGTAAGCGAGATTGTTGATTACCTCTCTAATCATTCGGAGAAAGTACACCACCCGAAAGAAGATATCCTCTATCACCACTTTCTTGAACACTATGGTAAGCAACAAACCATGGAAAATTTAGAGAAAGAACATCTAGAGTTAGCGAGTAAAACCAGAGAGTTTTCATCCGTGATAGAGATGATCCTTCAGGATGCTGTTGTGCCACAAGACATGTTTGTCGCTCACCTAGAAGATTTCATAGAATCGCAAAGGCACCACTTGGAGCTAGAAGAGCGAAAAATTTTGCCTCTCATTGAAGAGTTATTTACCACAGAAGATTGGCAGCACGTCGAGAGCTTATGGAGCGTCAGTGAGGATGATCCTGTGTTTGGTGACACGATTGCTGATCGTTATAAGCAGTTGGCCGAACGTGTTCGTCAAAGTGATACTGAGTATGTTTAAGCCTGAGTGATGAAACCTGAGCGAGCGAAAGCCGTCTCTCGGGTTTGTGAGATACATTTCTTATTTATTGGGAATCAACCGAAAATTTAGTGTGCATATTTCTCGGCAAAAAGTACGGAAGATTCTCATTGAGTAATAATGGTATTCATACTTAAACCTTGGTACATAAACTCACGGTGTTTACGGTCACTGTAAACAAAAAACAAAAGGCACCTGTAAGGTGCCTTTTGTTTGAATTAGAGTTTAATGTCTTCCAAGTTATAATCGGTACAGACATCAAGTTCGCGCAGCTCTTTAAGCAAATTGCGTCTGTCGTTCATCTCTTCTATTTCACGCCACTTTCGCTTTACTGGTTTGGCACGAGATTTGGTTGTTGAGGTAGTATCCAGATTAAAAATGTCATCTAGTTGAAAGCCTTCCATAAGCCACCTTTACCTTTCTTAAGCTAAACTGTTGTAACCAGTCCTTGTGGAGTTTTTTAAGTACCACAATAGCCGTGAGAATAACCATGATATATTTCGCATTTGTGTCGGTAGCATGACATTTTCGTGCAAAAATATTCTCAAAATCACACTTTTTATTGCAACGATGTGGATAAAAAATGCACAAACGATCTCAAGAAAACGATTAAATAGAGAGATTTTCTATGTTAATTCGATTTGATGAATGGGTGCACTGCGCAAAGGTTAAAGTTGCATAAAATCAGTTTGATGGAATAGTGTTCAATTAGATGGTAAGTCACTAGCGTAAATTTATGTAACACCTTGTGAATACTAGCTTGTTCTTGTTTATACGGTTTGCCATTCCATTTAATGAAGAATAATTATTTATGTTGGTGTTTGGTAATTGAAATGTTGCGCAGTTTGAGTGTTAAGTCTTCTATTTATGTTATTTTTTGGTGACTTTATAGTGAAAAATAACAACATTATTCTTGTTGTTGCATATTGATTTTTGCGCTCCTAGGTTGCATTATCCGCCCGTCAAAAAATACGCTGGTACGTAAAATGGATGCATGAAGCGACGTTTACGATTCTAGATTGCCCATAAACATTACTTAAAAAGCTAAGCACACTTTGACACTTAGCAGGCAATTTGGTGGATGGCTAGGACGCATAGACTGGCGCAACTCACTTTGAGGTACACATGACAGACTTAATCAATTTGATGAACGATCTCCTCTGGGGCTCGATTCTGGTTTATCTTCTTGTTGGTGTTGGTATTTACTTCACCGTTCGATTAGGGTTCATTCAGTTCCGCCATTTCGGCCACATGTTCTCTGTTCTTAAGAACAGCCGTAAAGCAGACAAAGCTGGTATTTCCTCTTTCCAAGCGCTTTGTACTAGTCTTGCTGCACGTGTTGGTACAGGTAACATGGCGGGCGTTGCAGTTGCATTGACTGCGGGTGGTCCTGGTGCGATCTTCTGGATGTGGCTGATTGCAATGCTTGGTATGGCAACATCGTTTGCTGAGAGCACACTGGCGCAGCTATACAAAACCAAAGATGATGATGGCAACTACCGTGGTGGTCCTGCCTACTACATGGAAAAAGGCCTGGGCATGCGTTGGATGGGCGTGTTGTTCTCAGTTTTCCTAATCATCGCTTTTGGTTTGGTATTCAACGCCGTACAAGCTAACTCAATTGCCAATGCAATGAGCAACGCATTTGGTTGGAATAACCTGTATGTCGGTATTGCCGTTGTTTTACTGTCTGCAATTGTTATTTTCGGTGGCATCAAGCGTATCGCAAGAGTTGCTGAGATGATCGTTCCGATCATGGCACTACTTTATCTAGCCCTAGCGCTGTTCATCATGTTCTCTAACCTAGAGAAATTACCTGATGTATTGATGCTTATCTTTAAGAGTGCATTTGGTCTGCAAGAAGCAGCAGCAGGTGGTCTTGGCTACGCAATTGCACAGGCAATGATTAACGGTATCAAGCGCGGTCTATTCTCGAATGAAGCAGGTATGGGTTCTGCACCTAACGCGGCAGCTTCAGCAACACCTTACCCACCACACCCAGCGTCTCAAGGTTACGTACAGATGCTAGGCGTGTTCATGGATACGATCGTTATCTGTTCTGCGACAGTGGCTATCATCCTGATGTCTGGTGAGTATGTCGGTCAAGCAACAGAAGTGACGGGTATCGAGCTAACTCAGCGTGCATTGAGCTCACAAGTTGGCGATTGGGGCGGCATCTTTGTTGCTGTGGCAATCTTCTTCTTTGCGTTTACTTCAATCATTGCAAACTACTCGTATGCTGAAACGAACTTAATCTTCCTAGAGCACAATCATAAAGCGGGCTTAAGCATTTTCCGCGTTATTGTTCTTGGTATGGTGATGTTTGGTGCACTAGCTTCGTTACCAGTCGTATGGTCGCTTGCTGACGTCTCTATGGGTCTGATGGCGATAGTCAACTTGGTGGCGATCATCTTGCTATCTGGCATCGTGATTAAACTGGCCAAAGATTACAACCGCCAGCTTGGTGAAGGAAAAGTGCCAACATTTGATGCGAATGACTTCCCGGAGCTGAAATCTCAGCTTGAAGAAGGCATTTGGTACAACGATAAAAAAGACTAAGTGAGCTATCACTCATAGTTGAAAGCTATTAGTACGATGTAAAAAGCCATGCAGACAATGCATGGCTTTTTTTGTACCCTATTAAAAACAAAATTAGAGAAGGGAAAGTCATGCTTATCGTAGTTTCTCCAGCGAAGACTCTTGATTACGAGTCTCCGTTAGCGACAGAAAAATTTACTCAACCTGAGTTGGTCGAATACTCAAAAGAGCTTATCGATGTTTGCCGCAAACTGACTCCTGCTGATGTTGCCTCTTTAATGAAAGTGAGCGACAAGATTGCCGATTTAAATGTGGGCCGATTCCAAGAGTGGAGTGAAACGTTTACCACGGAAAACTCACGACAAGCCATTCTTGCATTTAAAGGTGACGTTTACACAGGGCTAGACGCCGAAAGTTTATCTGAAGCGGACTTCGAATATGCTCAAGATCATCTGCGTATGCTATCGGGTCTTTATGGTTTACTAAAACCACTTGATTTGATGCAGCCATACCGCCTTGAAATGGGTACCAAGCTTGCAAACGACAAGGGTACGAACTTGTACCAGTTTTGGGGCAATGTTATTACGGACAAGCTTAACGAAGCGATTTCTGCTCAAGGCGATAATGTCCTTATCAACCTTGCATCAAATGAATACTTTAAAGCGGTTAAGCCAAAGAATTTAGATGCGCAAGTGATCACGCCAGTATTCAAAGATTGTAAGAATGGTCAATACAAGGTCATCAGTTTTTACGCGAAGAAAGCGCGCGGTATGATGGCGCGTTACATCATTGAAAACCGTGTTGAGAGCGTGGCAGACCTGACTAAGTTTGATACGGCGGGTTACTACTTTGTGGAAGATGAATCCACGCCAACAGAGTTAGTATTTAAACGCGAAGAGCAAAAATAAAGCTAATTGAGACGTAGTCTACGTTAATCTCTATCAGCACAAACGAAAAAGGGTTGGCATTGCCAACCCTTTGTTATTTTCTAGCTTGAGCTACTTGGCCCCAACAAGATTACTTCTTCTTAGCGGTTTTCTTTTTCGCTACTTTTTTCTTGTCGTCTTTTTTCTTTTTCTTCTTAAACACAGGCTTTTTGTGTTTAGGACGCATCTCTTTCACGAAACGCTCTTTGATGTCTTCTTTCACATAACGTGCAACGCGATCCATCATTGGTTGGTCGTGTGCTTCTACGATTGAGATAGCGTTACCTTTCTTACCTGCGCGAGCCGTACGGCCGATACGGTGAAGGTAAACATCAGCCGTGCGCGGCATGTCGTAGTTGATAACGTGTGATACATCCGGAAGATCGATACCACGCGCAGCAACGTCCGTCGCGAGCAGAACGTTCACAGTTCCATCGCGGAAGCGAGAAATCGCATTGTTACGACGATCTTGCGGCATTTCACCTTGAATCCAAGAACATGGAATCTGTGCGCTTTCAAGCTGCGCTCGTAGCTCAGCCAAACGCTCACGAGTCTTTAAAAAGACGATAGTGCGCTCAGCTTGCTGAGTAATAATGTGTTTTAGTAATTCCAGTTTGTGTTCAGCATCATCAGCTCGGTGGTACCACTGAGCAATTTTCTTACGCTCACGCAGCGGCGATTTTGCGTCGATCTCTGCTGGGTCATTCAACAGATCAGCGGTAAAGCCTTCTACGCCTTTCCCTTCTAACGTTGCTGAAAACAGAAGGGTTTGCTTACGCCAGCGACATTCGTTAGATAGGCGATCGACAGTAGGAGCAAAACCCATATCTAGCATACGGTCTGCTTCATCAAGGATTAACCATTCGATTGCACGACAATCAAAACGTTCTGCATCAATGTATTCTTTTAAACGGCCAGGTGTCGCAACCACAATGTCTTGCGTTGTTGCAAGGATGTCGGCGTGCTCTTGGTACTGAACACCACCAGTGATGGTGAAAATGTTGAGTTTGGTATTTTTTGCCAAAGCACGTGCTTGATCGGCAATTTGCATCGCCAGTTCGCGAGTAGGCGTTAGGATCAAAATACGCGCAGGCCCAGGCTTACGACGAGGGAAGTCTTGCAAGTATTGCAATGCTGGCAGGACGAAGGCGGCCGTTTTACCAGTTCCTGTTGGCGCTGACGCTAGAATGTCACGACCGTCCAACGCTTGTGGAATCGCTTCTGCCTGAATTTTTGTTGGGCGTTCGTAACCCATCTCTTCAATGGCTTCAAGTAGGTTTTGGTCTAGATCAAGTTCAGCAAAGGTTCTGATCACAATGAGTTCTCCACAAGCAAAGCTTGGTTAATGGTTCGCCACAACAGCATAGAATACAAAAAGGTCGCACATTATAAAGTGATTGGTGATAAGGATCACATGTTATTTCACATCTTAAGATAAAACTCGCGAGTTAACTGGATGAAATCATCACTATAGCCGTCATTTGAACGGATAATTAAATGTGACGTTTGAGAATCGCAAGGTCGTTTTGATAGTTCAAATAACAGTCGGTGTACTGGTTTCTTTTCTGATGGTTGCACACGACAGATCCGCGATAGATACCAACCTTGGTTTAATGCTAGCTCAATGAACTGCTCGCCTTCGGTGATTGGCAACACAAAACTAGCCCTCCCTTCGTCATCAAGCAAATGATAGCAACGCTGTAGCAATGTGTTATGGCCTAGCGTATCAGTGTGCCTCGCGGTTGCACGTTGACTGTGTTTCGATTGTTCGCCGCTGTTGAAGTAGGGCGGATTACAAATGATGCGTTGAAATGGATGTGTCGGCGTAAAGTGCAGTATGTCGGTGTGATGCACACTTACACGATCTGACCAAGGAGACTGGGCCATATTTTTTTGCGCGGCAGCAACGGCTGTTAATTCGATATCGACCGCGGTTATTTGAGCTTCTGTAAAGCGTTGAGCACACATCAGGGCAAGCAGGCCAGTGCCAGTGCCAATATCGAGAATTTTAGCGTCGTTAGGGCTTTGAATCCAAGCACCAAGCATTACCCCATCTGTGCTGACTGGCATACCACTCTCGCCGCCCTCAATACAAAATTGCTTAAAATTGAAGCCTTTAGTTTTCAGTTTTTTGTTCTTCATGATTGTTTTATATTTGCTCAATAATTAAGTGGATTGCTCTATTGTTTATTAATTGTATAGATTGTTGTTTTGTTGGTTATTAAATTGTATTGTTAATTGATCGAGATAAAGAACTGGTCTGTTATTTGGATCTGGTTATATCCACTGCTTTTAAGTTTGAAAACTAAATTAATATGGTGTTTTTTTCTTAAAGGTTGCCAAATGATGAGTCTTTCGTCATTATGCGGCGAAAATTTTATAGATTGAACCACGTGTACTTATTGACTTTAGGTATACAAAAAGTGGTCTAAGCATACACAACATTCATTAATTAAAAGACAAGGGTTATCTGTGAAGCAGACGTTAAAACTAACAGATATTATCGCAGTAGGCTTTATGCTATTTGCGTTCTTTTTAGGTGCGGGCAATATTATCTTTCCACCTCTAGCGGGTCAGTTAGCGGGTGAAAACTTAATGCCAGCTATGTTTGGTTTCTTGCTAACAGCGGTAGGTCTACCTCTTATTACTATCGTTGCTATTGCTGTTGCTGGGGGTTCTTGGGATCACTTGACGCAAGATCTTCCGAAAAAAGCGGCAGTTCTTATGGCTGCACTGATTTTCATCATCATTGGTCCTGCGTTTGCAGCGCCTCGTACTGGCCTAGTGGCTTACGAGATGGCGGTGAAACCTTTCTTCCTTGAGGCGTCACAAACGCATCTGACAGCGTTCTCAGTGATCTTCTTTATCGCAGCGATGATGTTCTCATGGTTCCAAGGCCGTTTGATCGATCTTATCGGTAAAGTACTGACACCAGCATTGTTTGTTGGTTTGATCATTCTTGCTGTCGCTGTCTTCCTTGATCCTCAGGGCGATATGATTGGCGCGCACGGTGAATACCTAACGCAGCCTCTGACCAAAGGCTTCTTAGAAGGCTACAACACAATGGATACGTTCGCGTCATTGATGTTTGGTATGCTGATGGTTGATGCACTGCGCGGCAAAGGCATTACTGAGCGCTCTGCAACTACTAAATATCTGATCTATGCAGGTTGTATTGCTGCTGCTGGTCTTGCGTTTGTTTACATCTCACTATTTTACTTAGGTGCGACGAGTGCAACTGTTGCTGCTGGTGCTGATAATGGTGGCCTAGTGCTTAGCCAATACGTTCAAGCGTTGTTTGGTCCATACGGTCAAATCGTTCTGTCTGTCATCGTATTGCTAGCGTGTCTGACAACCGCGATTGGCTTGATTTCTGCGTGTTCAGATTTCTTCAGCTCGAAAACACCACTGTCATACAAGCAATGGGTACTGATTAATGGTTCTGTTTGTGCATTGGTTGCAAACGTTGGTCTTGCGCAGCTGATTTCTCTGTCAGTGCCAGTATTGTTTGCGCTGTACCCTGTGGCGATTGCGTTGGTTGCACTAACATTTGTGCGCAGCAAACTGCCGAATCCACGCTTTGCTTACCGTGCAGTACTGCTTGTATCTCTGCTGTTTGCGTTGGTTGATGCGGCAAAAGTATCGGGTATTGATGTTTCTGCGTTTAACATGTTGCCACTATTCGAAGTCGGCATGGGTTGGGTGCTTCCAACATTTGCGGCTATCGTGTGCATGTTCTTCATCGCGAAACCTCGCCCAGAGCTAGCACAAGAAACCGCGTAATCACTTCGCGTTATCAAGATAATAAAAAGCCCGATGAATTACTTCATCGGGCTTTTTACTTTTTAATGATGACGTGTTTGCGCTATTAAAGCGTGTCGTGGAATTCCACAAGAACTTGTTCACACCATTTTTCGATGCGTTCATCACTCAGTTCGTACTGTGAGTCTTCATCTAACGCAAGTCCAACAAACTTGCTGCCATCTTCGATCAATGCTTTCGATGCTTCAAATTCGTAGCCTTCATTTGGCCAGTAACCGATAAAGGTTGCGCCTGTGGCTTGTAATTCATCGTGAAGTAAGCCCATCGCATCTAAATACCACTCTCCGTAACCTTCTTGGTCACCCAGACCAAACAGCGCTACAACTTTGCCTTTCAGTGGTGTGGTCGCGATGTCTTGCCAAATCGCGTTCCAATCTTCTTGAATTTCACCAAAATCCCAAGTTGAGATGCCAAGGAGTAATAAGTCGTAGTCCGCCATTAGTGATAACGGTGTCTCTTTCACATTGTGAATGTCGACAAGGTCTTCACCAATAAGGGTACGAATTTTCTCTGCTGCCATTTCTGTGTAGCAGGTCGTTGAGCCGTAAAAGAGTCCGATTTTCATTATATTCGTCGTTATTTGTGTTGCTGTTGTGGAAGATTCTAACCATAAATTGAGGAAGATTGCAGCGAATATCCTATGTGGGATGATTTTTTATGGTATTGGATTGGCAGGTGCTTTAATCTAAATACTGTAAATATAAACAGATAAGGAAGCATTCATGACGGCACAACAGCCTGTCAATCAACAAGATTTTTCGCTTGTTGAGCAATTCTTAGATGCGATGTGGATGGAGCGTGGTCTATCAGAGAACACGTTGGCTTCCTACCGAAACGATTTAATGAAGCTGCTCGTGTGGATGGAAAAACATCGATACCGTCTTGATTTTATCAGTTTGTCTGGCTTGCAAGAATATCAAAGCCACCTTGTAGATTTAGATTACAAACAGACGTCTCGTGCGCGTATGTTGTCGGCGATTCGCCGTTTATTCCAATACCTGCATCGTGAGAAGGTGCGCGCTGATGACCCGAGTGCGCTCTTGGTTAGTCCTAAACTGCCACAACGTTTACCCAAAGATATTAGTGAAGAGCAAGTGGACGCGTTGCTCGAGGCGCCAGACCCGAACGACCCTATAGAATTGCGCGATAAAGCGATGCTAGAGCTACTCTACGCGACAGGGTTGCGTGTGACAGAGCTCGTCAGTTTGACCATGGAAAATGTTAGCTTGCGCCAAGGGGTGGTGCGCGTGACTGGTAAAGGTGGTAAAGAACGCCTGGTTCCTATGGGGGAAAACGCGGTCGATTGGATCGAGACGTTCATTCAACAAGGGCGTCCTGCGTTACTTGGTGATACATCATCTGATATTGTTTTTCCTAGTAAACGCGCAAGACAGATGACTCGTCAGACGTTTTGGCACCGTATTAAGTACTATGCTTTGATAGCAGGGATTGATACTGATCAGCTGTCGCCGCACGTACTGCGTCATGCCTTTGCCACGCATTTATTGAACTATGGCGCAGATCTCAGGGTCGTACAGATGCTTTTAGGACATAGTGACTTATCGACCACGCAAATTTATACTCACGTGGCGACTGAACGATTGAAGCAGATCCACAGTCAACACCACCCAAGAGCATAACAATGGTTAGATTCATCCATGTCTTCTTGGAAAAACGATTTTACATTAAGGTGAATTTCATGAGCGTATTACGCCGACTAACTCTGCTGACTTTGCCATTTTTTGTTACCGCTTGTGGTGCAGAAGAAAGTCAGGCTCAAACGGAGACTCCTGCGCAACAAGTGGCGCCAGCTGCACAAAGCGGCTTTGATGAAGCAGCATTAAAAACTAAGTTCTCAAAGCTTGGTTTATCTATCGTTGATATTCAACCATCAGACGTCGCTGGCTTATTGGAAATTCAAACCAATGGCGGGATCCTGTTTGCTTCAAATGATGGTAGCCATTTTATCGCCGGTACGCTTTATGCCATTAATGATGATGGCAGTTACAAAGATGTCATAGCAGAGCGTCAAGCGCCGCTTAACGCCGAGAAAATTGTTCAGTTCTCCGATAGCATGATCGAATACAAAGCCGACGATGAAAAGTATGTTGTGACCGTATTCACTGATATCACCTGTGGTTACTGTGTGCGTCTGCATAGCCAAATGCAAGGCTATAATGATCTAGGTATTACAGTGCGTTACATGGCTTACCCTCGCCAAGGTGCAACTGGCCCTGTGGCAGAGCAAATGGCAACGATTTGGTGTGCTGAAGATCCGGCGTCGGCAATGCACAACGCGAAAGTGAATCGTACATTTGATAACCCTGCGAAAGACTTGAAACAGTGTAAAGAAACCATCCAGGCGCATTACAATCTAGGTCGCCAATTGGGTATTTCTGGTACGCCAGCAATCTTCTTACCGAATGGCGAAATGGTTGGTGGCTACCTACCACCTGCAGAGCTATTGAAACGTTTAAAGCAACTATAATCCATTAGGAGCAGAGCCGGCAAAGTTGTCGGCTCTTTTAAGCATGATAGAAATTCAACGACGTCCTGAACCTGATCTTTCCCTTCTTCCTGATTCCATTCCTCCGATTCTTAAACGTATCTACATCAACCGTGGGATAACGGATCTTTCACAATTAGAAACGTCGGCCCGTGGGTTGCATTCATATCAAAAACTCGGGGGGATTGAGCAAGCTGTCGATCTTTTGTTTCAGGCGATAAAAGAACAAAAACGCATCATCGTTGTCGGTGATTTTGACGCTGATGGCGCGACAAGCTCAGCATTATCAGTGCTCGCGCTACGTATGCTTGGTAGTCACAATGTGGATTACCTAGTGCCAAATCGTTTTGAAGACGGTTATGGGTTAAGCCCAGAAGTCGTTGACCAAGCCTTAGAGCTTGGCGCTGAGATGATCATGACGGTGGATAACGGCGTCTCATCAATCGAAGGCGTGCGTTACGCAAAAGAAAATGGCATTACTGTGCTTGTTACCGATCACCACTTGCCAGGACAAGTGTTGCCTGATGTGGATGCAATGGTGAACCCAAACCTTGAGAGCTGTAGCTTTCCATCTAAAGCGCTTGCGGGTGTAGGGGTCGCGTTTTATCTCATGATGGCACTATGCGTTCATATGCGAAAACACAATTGGTTTGCAGAACAGGGGATGCAAGAGCCCAAATTGATGGAACTGATTGACCTTGTTGCACTGGGTACCGTCGCCGACGTCGTTCCATTGGATGAAAACAACCGCATTCTTGTACACCAAGGCTTGCAACGTATTCGTGCTGGCAAAGCGCGTCCCGGCATCCAAGCATTAATTGAGGTCGCGAAGCGCGATGCGCGTCGTTTAGTTGCGTCTGACTTTGGCTTTGCTTTAGGTCCACGTATTAACGCTGCAGGTCGTCTTGATGACATGTCTTTCGGTGTTGAACTATTGATGTGTAACAACATCCACGCTGCTCGTCGCATGGCAAGTGAATTGGATGGCTTGAACCAAACTCGTAAAGAGATTGAAGAAGGCATGAAGCAAGAAGCGATGGCTTTCTGTGAGCGCCTTCAGTTTGGTGAAGGCAATGAGCTTCCTTATGGCTTAGCCTTATTCCAGCGTGATTGGCACCAAGGTGTGATTGGTATTTTGGCTTCGCGCATTAAAGAGAAGTTTCACCGTCCAGTCATTGCATTTGCTGATGGCGGAGAAGGGACGATTAAAGGCTCGTGTCGTTCTATTCCGGGGCTACACATGCGCGATGCGTTGGATTTCATCGACACACAAAACCCGGGTTTGATCATCAAGTTTGGTGGACACGCCATGGCAGCAGGCTTAACGATTAAAGAGCAGGATTTTGAGCGTTTCAGTCGTTTGTTTGATGAAGTGGTAAAAAAGGAACTCGATGAAGCGGCGCTAAAAGGCGTGATCATGTCAGATGGTGAACTTAAGCCGGAAGAGTTCTCTATGCATGTTGCTGAACAGCTGCGATCGGGTGGCCCTTTTGGACAAGCCTTCCCTGAACCAATCTTTGATGGTGAGTTTAAAGTACTGCATCAAAAGCTGGTGGGTGAGAAGCATCTTAAATTGATGTTAGAGCCGCTTTATAAAGGTCACCCTACCAATGTGATGATCGACGGCATTGCATTCAATGTTGATCTACGCCGATGGCCAGATGCATCGGTTAAAACAGTACGTCTCGCGTATAAGCTGGATGTGAATGAATTTCGTGGTAATCAATCATTGCAATTGATGATCGACCATATCGAAGCTAAGTAATACCTAGATTAACCTTTCTTATAGAGTACGGTTGCCCCTAAGTGGGCGTAAAATTTTATGACCGTGCTCTCTCTCACCGCAATCTGATTTCTCATCCGAAATTTTCCTGTATCTCGGTCACATTTTTCAGTAGAATTTCTCGGTTAAATTCTATTCTAAAATGTTGAGTAAACATGTTTGAAATCAATCCAATTAAAAACCGTCTGCAGGACGTGTCTCAGCGCACAAATGTCCTGAGGGGGTATCTTTGACTATGACGCGAAGAAAGAGCGTCTAGAAGAAGTCAACGCAGAACTTGAACAACCAGATGTATGGAACGAACCTGAGCGTGCGCAAGCACTGGGTAAAGAGCGTGCATCACTAGAAGCGGTTGTTGAAACCATTGATCAACTAGAGCAAGGTGTGGAAGATGTAGAAGGTCTTCTTGAGCTGGCTGTAGAAGAAGAAGATCAAGAAACATTTGACGAAATTGAACCAGAACTTGCTGAGTTGGAAGAGAAGTTAGAAAAGCTTGAATTCCGTCGTATGTTCTCTGGCGACCACGATAGCTCTGATTGTTACATCGATTTGCAAGCTGGCTCTGGTGGTACAGAAGCACAAGACTGGACTAACATGCTGCTGCGTATGTACCTACGTTGGGCAGAAGCGAAGGGCTTCAAAGCTGAAGTGATTGAAGTCTCTGAAGGTGAAGTCGCGGGTCTTAAGTCGGCAACAGTTCGCATCTCTGGTGAGTATGCGTACGGTTGGTTACGCACTGAAACGGGCGTTCATCGTCTTGTTCGTAAATCTCCGTTCGATTCAGGCGGTCGTCGCCATACGTCATTTGCTTCTGCGTTCATCTATCCAGAGATTGATGAAAACATCGACATCGACATTAATCCTTCCGACCTACGTATTGACGTTTACCGTGCGTCAGGCGCAGGTGGTCAGCACGTAAACACCACAGAATCTGCGGTACGTATTACGCACGTACCTACGAACACAGTGGTTCAGTGTCAGAATGACCGTTCTCAACATAAGAACAAAGATCAGGCAATGAAACAGCTTCGAGCGAAGCTATTTGAGCTTGAATTGCAAAAGCAAAATGCGGAAAAACAAGCTAATGAAGACGCTAAGTCTGACATTGGCTGGGGTAGCCAGATCCGTTCTTACGTATTGGATGACTCACGTATTAAGGACCTCCGTACGGGCATTGAGAACCGTAATACTCAAGCGGTTCTTGATGGCGATCTGGACAAATTTATTGAAGCTAGCCTGAAATCAGGTCTATAAAGCTTTTCACCGACAAAAACAGGATACATCGAAAATGACTGATGCTGTTCAAAACGAAACTGTACTAGAAGAAAATAAGCTGATTGCTGAACGCCGCGCTAAACTGGATGCAATCCGAAAGAGCTGCAAAGCGAACGGCCATCCAAACGACTTCCGTCGTGACGCACTAGCGGGCGACCTTCAGAAAGAGTTCGGTGAAAAGACGAAGGAAGAGCTAGAAGAGCTTAACCACGTAGTAGCAATCGCTGGCCGTATCATGGCTAAACGTGGTCCATTCTTGGTAATTCAAGAAACTTCTGGCCGTATCCAAGCTTATGCTGACAAAGCGGTTCAAAAAGTACTTAAAGAAAAATACCAAGGTCTAGATATCGGTGACATCATCGGTGTTAAAGGTGCACTTCATAAGTCTGGTAAGGGTGACCTATACGTGAACATGGAAGAGTACGAGTTGCTAACCAAAGCACTACGTCCACTTCCAGAAAAGTTCCACGGTCTAACTGACCAAGAGATGCGTTACCGCCAACGTTACGTTGACCTGATCGTTAACGAAGACTCTCGTCAAGCGTTCGTAGTACGTTCTAAAGTAATGTCTGCAATCCGCAACTTCATGATCTCTAAGCAGTTCATGGAAGTTGAAACGCCAATGATGCACGTTATCCCTGGCGGTGCGAGTGCGCGTCCATTCATCACGCACCACAACGCACTAGACATGCCAATGTACCTACGTATCGCGCCAGAGCTATACCTGAAGCGTCTAGTTGTTGGTGGTTTTGATCGCGTATTCGAAATCAACCGTAACTTCCGTAACGAAGGCCTTTCTCCACGCCACAACCCAGAATTCACAATGATGGAATTCTACATGGCGTACGCAGACTACAAAGATCTGATGGACCTAACTGAAGAACTACTAAGCTCAGTGGCGCAAGAAGTTCTAGGTTCAACGTCAATGCCTTACGGTGATGAAACGGTTGAGTTTGGTGGTACTTACACTCGTATGAGCATGTTCGAAGCAATCAAGCACTACAACCCAGACCACGCGCAAATCCAAGCGCTAACAGAAGAAGACCTACAAAACCGTGATCTAATGGTTTCTATCGCGAAATCTGTTCACGTTGAAGTAGAACCTTTCTGGACATGCGGTCAGCTTCTTGAAGAGATCTTTGGTGAAACAGCAGAACCTAAGCTAATGCAGCCTACGTTCATCACTGGTTACCCAGCAGATATTTCTCCGTTGGCTCGTCGTAGCGATGATAACCCGTTCTTTACAGACCGCTTTGAGTTCTTTATCGGTGGCCGTGAAGTAGCGAACGGTTTCTCAGAGCTTAACGATGCTGAAGACCAAGATGCACGCTTTAAAGCACAGGTTGAAGCGAAAGAGTCTGGTGACGACGAAGCAATGTTCTACGATGCAGACTACATCACTGCTCTAGAGCACGGCCTACCGCCAACAGCAGGCCAAGGTATCGGTATCGACCGTTTGGTTATGCTACTGACTAACACGCACACTATCCGTGACGTGATCTTATTCCCTGCAATGCGCCCGCAAGCGTAATTCGATAGGATGAGTAAAAAAACCACCTTCGGGTGGTTTTTTTTTGCCTTTTAGTTAAGGTAATTCAAGTTGTTGCACTTGCCTTTTAATGGGATATGCAAATAAACATTCGCCAAATCTCAATCTATTGCATAGTCTTAATACTGAGACAGACGTGAGGGGGCGGAGTCTCGATAATGTTACCCGCTCGCAAAGATAAGTTTGTGGCACAAAATTTCTATTAACAATGAAAAAGGGTTAGAGAATGGCTGGGCAGTTTAAGATGGATTCCATCCCGGGATCGCTTGTGGTAGTTGGCGGTACTTATGAGCCTTGGTTATCGGTACTGGAGCAAGTGGGCTGGAAGTGTCATCAAGTAGGTGACTTACGCAAAGCTAATACGCTGTTAGAAGATATTGGTCCATGTATCGGTATTGTTGATCTCAGCCATGACGAGTTCAGCTTGAATGGTTTGGCGAACTTAGTCAGCTCTCACAAACACGTACGTTGGTTAGCGTTTATTCGTGAATCTCAGCTTGGCACTGACACCATATGCCAGTTCATTGTTAACTTTTGTATCGATTTTTTCACAGCGCCGATCCCAGATGCACAGTTATTAAGCACAATAGGTCACCAGCTTGGCATGCTTAAATTGGAGAAAAAAGTTTGGCCTAGTTTTGGTAGCAGTTTAGATATGGGTTTGATCGGTGAATCTATCCCGATGAAACGTTTACGCGATCAAGTGAAGCGCATTGGTCCAACGGACGTCAGCATTCTGATTTCTGGGGAAAGTGGGACTGGTAAAGAGGCGGTTGCTAGGGCCATCCATAAAGTCTCTTCACGCTCTCATAAACCGTTTATGGCAATTAACTGTCGCGCACTCAATGAACAACGTTTCCAAGCTGAAGTATTTGGTATTAACGCCGATGAAGATATGGAAGCATGCCTGCTTGAACAAGCAGATGGTGGCACCGTGTTGTTTAATGACATTCTTACCATTTCAAAAGAGCAGCAAATGAATCTGCTGAGATTCTTGCAAGAAGGCACCATTGATACCAAAGATGGCGTAAAAGCGGTTAACGTGCGTATTCTTGCTGCTAACTCGTCGGATGTTGAAAAAGCTTTGATTGACGGTGACTTCAATGAAGAGCTTTACCATTACATCAACGTTCTGCGCATCAATGTCCCTAGCTTGAAAGAACGTGCGAGTGACATCGCATTGCTGGCTCGTTTCTACTTACAAGAGTTCTCAAAAGAGTACAACTCGCAAGCAAAAAGCTTTTCTGAGGATGCATTCAAGGCACTGACACGTTATTTCTGGCCTGGAAATGTGCGTGAGCTGATGAACCAAGTGAAGCGAGCGGTATTAATGTCCGACAGCGTAATGATTGAAGATCATCACTTAGATTTACCTCAACGTAATGACTCAAAGCGCAGCTTGAAATCAATCCGAGAGAAGAGTGAACGTGATGCGTTGCTGGTTGTTTTGGAATCTCATTCTGGTCAAGTTTCAAATGCGGCGAAAGAGCTCGGAGTTTCGCGTGCAACCATGTATCGACTACTTAATAAACATAACTTGATTTCCGAACAAGCCATGTAGTTGGCCTTTCCCTGTGTTAAATAGGCGAATAAATACAATAAAAGAGAGTGGCCACAGAGCCGCTCTTTTTATTTTTGTTTGGTTTGATTTATAAAATCCGCAAATTTATATATTCCTCAGGTGAATATGTTATACATAAAAGTATATGAAACTAAATTGCGGTGTATTGATTTGTTTTTAATCAAAAAGGCAAAAAATGTTTGATATATATTCATCAAAGCTTACAATTTAACCGTAACTCAATGAGTTATACCTTTCATAAACGGATTAATTTTTAGCTAGGAGGCGCAAGATGAAACATTACGTTGTTAACACCACTGCTTGCGCTGATCGTATGCCTATCGCTCCGATAACCCTTAAATCGGATGATACCAATACCACTGGCTCACAAGATAAAAATTAATCCGTAACCTATCATATTTATTACTAGGCTGCGGAAAAGTAGCGGCTTAGTATCAACAGAATATTTCTGTTCATTTTACGCATTATTTTTCCCAGTCGAATACATCGATAATCGGAGAAAATATTATGCGTCACTCTATTTACCTACAATTGGCCACTTTGCTATTGAAAGCAGACCTTAAACGCGAAGAAAAGCAATGGCAGCGCACCATACGCCGAACTGCTCATGATATTCCATGGACGAATGTTCATCTATTGAGAGATATTGGTTTAGATCGCGATGGTCGTTCTACACGTGCCAATGTTCCGGATGCAGTAAAAGTTGAACGTCGAGTTCGTCACCTTCGTCGAGTCTTAACGTCGCGAATAATGACGTAATCGTTAGCGTGTTGGGCTGACTGAGTTGCTAACGAGTCATTCAACACGCTTAACTTTTTATATGAAGTATGACTTCATTGGATAAACAGCTGATCTTCAAGATCAGCTGTTTTCGTTTGAAGGTGGTACTGTTAAGGGCAAGGATTCGAGTAAGTTGTACCTATTGCTTGAATTTCAGTAAGTAGTTCGTCGCTAAGTTGCAAATCAATACTGTCGATATTGGCTTTTAATTGGTCTAGGTTTGTTGCTCCGATAATGTTAGAAGCAACAAATGGACGCTGATTGACAAACGCGAGCGCCATTTGTGCAGGGTTTAGACCATGCTCTTGAGCTAAATTGACGTAAGCTTCGGTCGCTTTAACACCTTGCGGAGTGAAGTAGCGCGCAAAACGCTCCCACTTAGTGCATCGAGCGCCTTCAGGTTTTGCCCCGTTTAGGTATTTACCACTCAGGCAGCCAAATGCCAAAGGAGAGTAGGCAAGTAACTGAACGCCTTCGTAATGGCTGATTTCAGACAAGCCAACTTCGAAGCTGCGGTTCAATAAGTTATATGGGTTTTGAATGGAGACAATTCTTGGCAAATCGTGTTTTTCTGCCAAACGCAATAGCGACATCACACCCCACGGCGTCTCGTTAGATACGCCGATATAGCGCACTTTACCTGCATTCACTAATTCAGTAAGCGCTTCCAACGTTTCAATTAACGTGACTTCTTCTTGTTTGTCAGGGTATGGGTAGTTGAGTTGACCAAAGCAGTTGGTTTGACGCTGCGGCCAATGTAGTTGGTACAAATCGACATAATCGGTTTGTAGACGATTAAGGCTGTCATCAATTGCTGTATGGATGTGGCGACGATTAAGGCTCATGTTGTCTCTAATGTGAGGAACATTGCGAGGGCCAGCCACTTTTGTTGCCAGTACTACTTTCTCTCTTTTGCCGCTTTTTGCTAACCAATTACCGATGTATTGCTCGGTGAGCCCTTGTGTTTCCGAGTTTGGCGGTACAGGGTACATCTCTGCGGTATCGATGAAGTTCACCCCATGATCGAGGGCAAAGTCGAGCTGTTCAAAGGCGTCCTTTTCTGTGTTTTGCTCGCCAAACGTCATAGTGCCGAGGCAGATTTTACTAATCTCAAGTGATGAGTGCGGTAGTTTTGTGTATTGCATATCACGTCCTTGAAGAGTTACCGACTAAATAAGTGACTCCAATATAGGGGATTTTTAGCCGCAATCGCAAATGATTTACGTATAAAGGAAGAGCAAACTCGAAAGCTACAGTTGGCCTAACTACACTTAAATGATCGTGTGAAGGAGGTATGTTATGCAGAAGCATCAATTGGACATGTGGCTACATGGTCCACATAAAGATACTTATAAAACTCCCAAAGTATTTGTGATTGGGTGTTCTGATGTCTCTGACTATCTTTTAGCTGTGGAGTACAAGCATCAACTTGAGCCGATTAAAGACGGTGAAGACCCGATACATTTTGGCTCTCTAGACTTAGTAAAAGAAGAACTATTGAGGCTAGGGGTCGATAAAGCGTATTTAAGGCTGCGCAATGCGTATGACGAATGTGGCACTGACGAGGCAGCCTCGTACTGCGATATTGAGTTATCGCTCGTGACGCACTAAATAGCTGATATGGTTTTATTTTGGTTGAGTGTTAATGTAGTGCTTGAGTAAGATCTGTTCAGTAAACTGTGTTCTAAGGTAAAAGCCTCGGGGCAGAGTTTTCATCGGCTTACCATTTGAGTTGTATGCTTCGGTGAGCGCTTTTGCATTTGCGGCTTTAGGGCGAAGATGCAGCGCTTCTCCGTGTCTGGCGGAAATTTGATCAAATCTTCCCAAGACGATCATTTCCATTAACTCTTCCCAGTCATTTCGCAAAATCCGTTCTTCTTCTTCATCTGGTGACCAAATGAGTGGACTGCCCACACGTCTTTCAGCGAGTGGGATTTCTCGTTCTCCTTCTACGGGTACCCAAAGCACACGAGATAGCTTGTTTCGAACATGACTTGTTTCCCATGTAAGACCATGAACACCAGTGAGGGGAGCCACAGAAACAAAGGTTGTTTCTAAAGGTTTGCCAGAATAACTGATTGGAATACTTTTCAACTCGATCCCTAGTTTTGCGAAATCTTGTTGAGGTTTACTGCCAGCTGGAGCGCCCAAGTGCCATTCGAGTAATTGACCCACCCAACCTTTATCACGTTTTAAGTTTTCAGGAACAATCATATTCGCCTCGGCGGCCAACTCAGCAAAACTGAGTCCTGCCATATCATGCGCTCGTTCCAATAGCTCTGCTTCTGTTTGTGGTTCTGGTTTCATAGTTACAAGGTGGTATTACAAAAAATATAGTTTATCAAACTCCGACCAAATCTACTGTTTAAGATTTCACCGAGGCGGTGTAAGAACGATCAATTCATAACTTATCCACAGGTGGAGGAGGTATTGATAAGATCCTGACGGGGTCTGTATGAATAAACAGGGGTTAAAATGCATTTTTGGGGTTGATTTTGTTGTAATCATCTAAACGAATAGCAGGTAAGTGTGGATAAATAGCCTGTTGGTGGATCTTTGACCGATCTGAGTTTGGTGAAAAGATCATCAAGAAACTGAAGATCGAATTATCGTTATTTTTAAAAAGAAATACTTTTTTATCAATGTTTTATGTTTATTTTTTTGTTTCTTTATTTGTTTTGCTTTTGATGGGATTGAACTGAATTACTCATTTGAATTGAATTCTTCACAAAGTTATTCACAGAAAAGGTGAATAAATGTGGGCAATGTCTCACTCTTGTGTTGATAAGGTATGGTTTGATTAAAAGATATCCAAAAATGCTGAAAAGGTAATAAATCTTGCTCATATCACATCAGTAAGTTTGCTAGTAATGGGGATATGTGGAAAAATCACGGTAATAAAAAATTTATTCATAGAGGTTAGCCAGTGATAGATGGCGATGGTTACCGACTTAATGTTGGTATTGTGATATGTAATAACCATGGTCAGGTCTTCTGGGCTAAACGATACGGGCAACACTCATGGCAATTTCCACAAGGTGGGATTGACGAAGGTGAAACCCCTGAACAAGCCATGTTCAGGGAGTTATACGAAGAAGTCGGTTTAACGAAAAAAGACGTTAAGATCATTGCAACAAGTCGTCATTGGTTAAGATATAAGCTACCAAAGCGATTGGTGCGTTGGGACTCCAAGCCTGTTTGTATCGGCCAAAAACAGAAATGGTTTCTGCTGAGATTAGAATGCGATGAGTCTCGCATTAATATGCAACGCGGAAAATCCCCTGAATTTGATGGTTGGCGCTGGGTAAGTTACTGGTATCCAGTTAGGCAAGTTGTTTCTTTCAAGCGAGATGTTTATCGACGAGCGATGAAAGAATTTGCATCCTTAGCCATGCCTTTTCGAGAGAGAAAAGCGAAAGGGAAAAGAAAAAAGCAACGTAGAGGATAATCATGCTCAGTCAGCTAAGGGAAATAGTTGAGAAAGTCTCCAGGGTCGATGATGTGCATCTGGCACTCGATATATTGGTGAAAGAGACTTGTGCTGCCCTTAGTACTGAGTGCTGTACTATCTATCTTGCTAATGAAGAAATGCAGCGCCTTGAGTTAATGGCAACTCAAGGCCTTATTTTTGAAGGTGATAGTATTCATATCAACTTCAATGAAGGCTTGGTTGGGTTGGTAAAACGAAGCGCTGAACCCCTTAACCTTGCCGAAGCCTCAAAACACCCCGAGTTCAAATTCTTTCCTCAACTCGGCGAACAGATTTACCACTCTTTTTTAGCTACTCCAATCATTCATCGTAAACAAGTTTTAGGTGTGTTGGTGATCCAACAAAAAACACCGCGCTTGTTTAGTGAAATGGAAGAATCGTTTCTTGTTACCTTATCCGCTCAGTTAGCGGTGCTCATTGCACATGCGCAGAATCTTGGGCACTGGCAGTTAGCATCTAAACCCACGGTATTAAAAGGTTTGCCTGCGTCTACTGGTGTAGCGATTGGAGAGTTTTGGTTCGACAATACCCAGCCGAGTTTATCGGATGTTTTCCCTTCGTCCACGTTAGATAAGGAACGCGAGCACGAGACATTACTGGTGGCCATAGAGCGAGCGTTAAATGACTTTCGCCGTATGCGGAAAAAGCTGGACAGTGAAATCAACAAAGATGCGCTGGCGATCTTCGATCTGTTTACTCACTTACTGAATGATCCGATGCTTCGCGGTGATTTGAAGAAGCAGATTGAAAAAGGAGATAGGGCAGACTGGGCGTTACGCCAAGTTGTAGAGTCATACTCGAATCGATTTGCAAGAATGTCGGATGTATACATGCGTGAAAGAGCGCAAGATATCCGAGAGTTAGGGCAAAGGCTGCTCTATTTTCTGCACAACAGTGAGCAAGAAAATTCTGCAATTGATCGTCCCATTATTTTGGTGGCGAACGAACTCACTGCCACCTTGCTCGCTTCTGTACCTAAAGAGTTTTTGTTAGCCGTCGTATCATTAGAGGGAGGCGCAAACTCTCACGCTGCCATTTTATCTCGAGCTCTTGGGGTCCCTGCAGTCATGGGCGCCAACATTAATCCGGATGTGGTGAATGGCAAACTCGGGATAGTCGACGGCTATACGGGTGAGATCTTCTTAGAGCCAAACCGCCAGTTGTTGCGAGAGTATCGCAGCTTAGTAAGCGAAGAGTCTGAACTGTTTGCCATGGTAAACAAGGACCTCGCACTCCCTGCGGTTACGCAAGATAATCACCATATCGAAATTATGCTGAATGCGGGACTCAGTGCAGACAGTAATATTGCCATCAACACAGGTGTTGATGGTGTTGGGTTGTACCGAACTGAGATTGCATTTTTACTTCAGCATCACTTTCCTTCGGAAGATGAGCAGTATCATCAATACCAAGCAATACTTAACAGCTATCCGAATCAACGAGTAGTGATGCGTACTTTGGATATTGGTGGTGACAAACCTTTGCCGTATTTGCCCATCGAAGAAGATAATCCGTTTCTAGGCTGGCGTGGCATTCGTTTTACATTGGATCATCCAGACATTTTCTTGATCCAGCTGCGTGCAATGTTAAGAGCGAGTGCAGAAAGCGGAAACTTAAGTATCTTATTGCCAATGGTGTCAGGGGTAAAAGAGCTAGACGATGCCATTAGCTTGATTAATCAAGCTCACAGCGAAGCCGTTTTGCTTGATGATAGAATTCAATTCCCACAAATTGGGGTCATGATTGAAGTACCATCGATGGTGTATCTGTTGCCAACGATTGCTCACCGTGTTGATTTTGTTTCTGTCGGGACAAACGATTTAACTCAGTATTTATTAGCGGTAGATAGGAACAATTCGCGCGTAGCGGATGTCTATGAATCTATGCATCCTGCGGTACTGTTAGCGCTTAAGCAAATCCATGAGGTGTGTGATAAATATCAGGTGCCCGTGTGTATTTGTGGTGAGCTAGCGGGTGATCCATTTGGCGCTCTTCTCTTACTTGGGTTAGGGTATACCAGTTTGAGTATGAACACCTCCAATGTGGCTAAGGTGAAATATTTGATTCGTCATAGCCAACAAGAAGAATTAGAAAAATTAGCGGAGCAAGCAATGACAAAGTCCTATGGGGAGGACATTCATCAAATGATGCATGACTTCTTCATTCAACAGGGCTTTGCGGGCTTTATCCGTGCAGGTAAAAAGTAGGAAATCGTGACCGTCTCTTTATTTTTGTTATTGTTGGCGCTAGGCGCCTTTGTGGGTGTGATGGCGGGGTTACTCGGTATCGGTGGTGGTTTGATTGTTGTTCCTGCCTTGTTGTATTTGCTTCCTCTTGCTGGGATCTCTCCAGAAATGAGTATGCACATGGCCTTAGCCACTTCGTTAGCGAGTATTATTGTCACGTCTGGCTCATCGGCGATGAATCACCTTAAGCTCGGCAATGTCGATATGTTTGTCGTAAAATGGTTGATGCCTGGTGTGGTCATTGGTGGCTTTGTTGGTGCCAATATTGCTGAGTGGATCCCTACACACTATTTGCCGAAAGTGTTTGGTGTCATTGTTCTTTGCCTGTCAGTACAAATGTTTCGTTCCATTAAAGTTACGAGCAGTAAACCTATGCCGAGCAGCCCTGTGACTGTAGTTTACGGCACGGGAATTGGTGTCGTATCAAGCCTTGCTGGTATTGGTGGTGGCTCACTGTCGGTACCATTTTTAAATAAACATGGGATAGAGATGCGTAAAGCGGTGGGCTCATCCTCCGTTTGTGGTTGCGTGATTGCTATTTCTGGTATGATCGGCTTCATCTTACATGGCTATAAAGTGGAAGGCTTACCTTCATACAGTATTGGCTATGTTTATCTTCCCGCTTTATTAGCGATTGCTATGGCCTCGATGCTCACAACAAAAGTGGGTGCGAAGCTGGCAACTAACCTTCCAACTGCGGTATTAAAAAAGATATTCGCGGTGTTCTTAATGTTTGTTGCAGCGACCATGCTGCTCTAAGTTTGTACCCAAGTCATTCTCGCTGAACCAAGCATCTAGAGGTTACTTGGGTATATTTATTTTGTTGTGATAAGAAGAGAATGATTTATGTCTCAGGGATATATTGAATTTCCCAATATTGATCCGGTTTTAATCTCTATTGGTCCTGTTTCGGTTCGTTGGTACGGTTTGATGTACCTTGTGGGCTTTATGTTTGCTCTATGGTTAGCGAACCGACGCGCGGATAAGCCTGGAAGTGGTTGGACACGAGAGCAGGTTTCTGATTTGTTGTTCGCAGGCTTCCTTGGCGTGGTGATTGGTGGCCGTGTAGGCTACGTGCTTTTCTACAATTTTGAGCTCTTCCTGGCTGACCCTTTGTATCTATTTAAAGTGTGGACCGGTGGTATGTCTTTCCACGGGGGCTTACTGGGTGTGATTACTGCGATGTTCTGGTATGCACACAAAAACGGGCGAACTTTCTTCGGTGTTGCTGACTTTATCGCGCCGCTTGTGCCATTTGGTTTGGGTATGGGGCGTTTAGGTAACTTCATGAACAGCGAGTTGTGGGGCCGAGTAACGGATGTGCCTTGGGCGATCGTTTTCCCAAATGGCGGTCCACTGCCACGTCATCCATCACAGCTTTATGAAATGGCGCTTGAAGGTATCGTCCTTTTCTTCATTTTGAATTGGTTCATCAAGAAACCTCGTCCTTTAGGTTCTGTTTCAGGACTCTTTCTTGCGGGTTACGGAACCTTCCGTTTCCTAGTAGAATACGTGCGCGAACCAGACGCTCATTTGGGGTTATTCGGTGGCTTTATTTCCATGGGACAGATTTTATCCCTGCCAATGGTGGTTATCGGTGTCCTCATGATGGTTTGGGCATACAAACGTGGTCATTACAAAGACGAATTACCACAAAAGACGAAGTAAGGTATTGGTGTGAAACAGTATTTAGATTTGTGTCAACGCATCGTTGACCAAGGTGTTTGGGTTGAAAATGAGCGTACAGGCAAGCGCTGCCTGACCGTAATCAACGCGGATTTAACCTACGATGTTGCGAACAATCAATTTCCGTTGGTCACCACACGTAAAAGTTTTTGGAAAGCGGCCGTTGCAGAGCTATTAGGGTATATTCGTGGTTACGATAATGCGGAAGATTTTCGTAAGCTGGGCACGAAAACCTGGGATGCCAATGCCAACCTAAATGATGCCTGGTTGAATAACCCATACCGTAAAGGTGAAGACGACATGGGCCGTGTCTATGGGGTTCAAGGGCGCGCCTGGGCGAAACCTGATGGTGGTCATGTTGACCAGCTACGTAAGATAGTGGATGACTTAACGCGTGGCGTTGATGACCGCGGTGAAATCTTGAACTTCTACAACCCGGGTGAGTTCCACATGGGGTGCTTGCGTCCTTGTATGTACAGTCACCATTTTTCATTGCTGGATGATACGCTTTACCTGAATAGTACTCAGCGTTCGTGTGATGTACCGCTTGGCTTAAACTTCAATATGGTTCAAGTTTACGTGTTCTTGGTGATTATGGCGCAAATTACGGGCAAGAAACCTGGTCAGGCATTTCATAAGATTGTGAATGCTCACATTTATGAAGATCAGCTTGAACTGATGCGCGATGTTCAGTTGAAACGTGAGCCATTAAAAGCGCCGACGTTCCATATCAACCCAGAGATTAAATCTCTAGAAGATTTGGAAACATGGGTCACACTGGATGACTTTTGGGTTGAAGGGTACGAGCATCACGATCCTATTCGTTACCCATTCTCAGTGTAACGAGTATCGTTCTTCAAGATATAGAAAAAGCTCCGAATGGAGCTTTTTTCTTTTTTGTACTTAGAAGGTATTATTTTAGTGCACTGACAATATAACGGTGAATTGGGTTGGTCTGCATCGGTGTGGACAGTGCCGGGCTAATAAACTTAGGTTGAGTGAATATTTCTTTACTCACTAATGAACGGATAAGCTCAAAGTACTTCAGCTCTGTTTTCCCGCACAACAATAGTGAAAAGTCATCGCCCAATCTATCATAGGCATTGAGCACCTCTCGGAATCCTCTAAGATACAAGTAATCCTTCGTTAAACCTCCACCTCGATAGACTCGGGCAGTCGTTGTAAATGCTTGAAGATCAGAAGCTTTATACTGTTCTTTTAATAGCATGAACGTATGGCGGAAATCGCGATCCTTGATCATCGACTCTACTGCCAGAACTCGTAAGGCTAAGGTTCTTAGGCGCTTGATACTGAAATGTCCTGACAGATACTCACATAATATAGCCAGCCCTTCTTGAGTGTTGGTATTGGCAGGACAACCTAAGCTCAGGACTTTTAGCGGTTGTTGACGACCGTTAAGCGTAGTTAGGAGATGTACTCCCATTTCATGATGTGCAAGAGCCTCCAGCTCATCAGTGGTGATGTACGCCGCGTGGTTAATTTTGACTCTAGATCCTGAAACTAGTGCGTTTGCTAACATCCCGTCCAACACCTGTATTTCACATTCATACCCATTGCGTTGAGCAAAATTTTGCATGAAACGTGCTATTGCACGGCTATCGTGCTGAGGTTCTTTTTCTTCTTCTGTAGGAAGGTGCAATATGAAATGGGCGTTGGCAATATCTTTGGCGCTCGGTTCCCCATAATAGCGTAAGGAGTTATAAAGAAACTCTTGCGTACCTATGGTATTCACTTGATCCAGTTTATCTGCATAAGACTGAATTACATCCGCGTACAGCCTCTGCAGTTGGGTGTCTTGAATGTTTTCTAGAGGTAGCTCATATAGACGTCGCTTTGCGCTGTGGGTATCTACGTTAGTAATTGAATATTGAAAATTAGGCTCTTGAGAATATTTGTTTTTAATGAAACGTTCTCTTTCTTGAGCATAATTAAGAGGATTCACGCTACTGAGGATATCAATATCAGCAACCAGTTGGGTTAGGTTTTCGTCTATTGCGAGTAGCTGATCAGAAATAGCGTCATTAAGCTGCGTCATGTTGTCGACTCCAAATGAGATAGCTCAGCATAAGCATGCTGATGTGGCTCAAATTATCACCGGACAATCGATTTGAACAGTTTAATTATCATAAAAAAGGCTCCACGATGTGGAGCCTAAACAATAAGCGATGGTATGTCGTTGTTGTTACGTTGTTAGGGCTAGAATTGCACCTGGTAGAATAACGAATACTGACATTAGGTAACCACCAACAACTGCTTTATTCTTAATAGCCATTTCAGAAATCATCTCAGCGCCTTTAACCGGAATCTCACGTAGGAATGGAATTCCAAAGATAAACAGCGTCGCCATGATGTTAAATACTAAGTGGACTAGAGCGATTTGTAGTGCGAATACTGCGAACTCTCCAGATACCGCTGTCGCTGCTAGTAGTGCCGTAATACAAGTACCAATGTTAGCACCCAGAGTGAAAGGGTAGATATCTCGTACTTTCAACACGCCAGTACCAACCAACGGAACCATTAAACTTGTCGTGGTTGAGGAAGATTGTACTAGAACGGTCACGATTGAGCCTGATACGATGCCGTGAATAGGACCACGACCGATGGCGTTTTTCAAAATTTCACGTGCGCGACCAACCATTAGGCTCTTCATCAATTTACCCATCACTGTGATTGCAATGAAGATAGTCGCAATACCCAAAGCAATAAGCATGACGCCGCCAACAGTATCACCGAAGGTAGAAAGTGGCTCTTTAATTGCGCCTACGACTGGCTTTGTAATTGGTTTAATAAAGTTGAAGCCTTTAATGCTCATATCACCAGTAGCAAGCAGTGGAGAAACAAGCCAGTGAGAAACTTTCTCTAAAATGCCGAACATCATTTCCAACGGAAGGAAAATAGCGACAGCAAGCAAGTTGAAGAAGTCATGAATGGTTGCACTTGCAAATGCACGTTTGAACTCTTCTTTACAGCGCACGTGGCCAAGAGACACAAGCGTATTGGTCACTGTGGTACCAATGTTAGCACCCATCACCATAGGGATAGCGGTTTCTACAGGTAAGCCACCTGCAACCAAGCCTACAATAATAGACGTTACAGTACTTGAAGACTGAATTAAGGCTGTTGCCACCAAGCCGATCATTAGACCTGCAACTGGGTGTGCGGCAAATTCAAATAGCACCTTAGCTTGATCGCCAGTTGCCCATTTAAAGCCACTACCAACCATAGATACTGCTAGAAGAAGCAGATATAACATGAATGCCAAGTTAGCCCAGCGTAACCAACGAGCTGTGCTCGAAATTGGTGCCACTGTTGAAGTAGCTTGGTTCATCATAATTTTCTCCGTTGACCTTTCAGTTCATTTTTCGGTCTGTAGTTGAATCTGCGGGCGATGTTAGAGAACAAATATTTCAGTAATATTACAGATTTCTTGCTGTGAGAGATTTTTATTGTTCTTTTTGATAATGGCGTAAAAGAGGAAGAAAATTAATTTTTAACTTGTTGATTTTAATGGTTAAATTTTGATTTAGTTTTGTTTGGTTTTTGCGTTTTTTTTGTAGAGAAAATGCGCCTCAGTTCAACTTTTATGACAGTGTTGACTTTATACTTTCGGTAAAACTTATGCTTTTGTAAGGTATTGTATGGTTTTGTCGAGTTTATTGTTTGTCTCTGTCACATTTGGTATAAAAAGTATCACTTTCTTTTCGGGACTCGATCATGTCACATCTAAACTACAACCATCTCTATTATTTCTGGATGGTGTGCAAACAGGGCTCTGTAACTAAGGCGGCTGACGCGCTCTTCCTGACACCGCAAACCGTGACAGGACAGATTAAAGCGCTTGAAGAGCGCATGAAAGGAAAGTTAACCAAGCGCAATGGTCGTACAGTTGAGCCCACTGAGTTAGGTCAGCTTGTGTTTAAGTACGCCGACCGGATGTTCGGTTTGAGCTATGAGATGTTAGATATCGTCAATTACAGCCAGCACTCGAACATTCTATTTGAAGTTGGTGTAGCCGATGCATTATCTAAACGCTTGGTCAGTAAAGTACTGATGACGACCGTCCCGGAAGATAACAGTATTCATTTACGCTGTTATGAATCGACCCACGAACTGCTACTTGAACGCCTTTCTCAGCACAAGCTAGATATGATCCTTTCGGATTGTCCCGTTGATTCTACTCAAAGTCCTGGCCTTTATAGCAAAAAGTTAGGTGAAAGTAGCATGAGCTTTTTTGCTTCTTCTGAAATTGAAAATGTGCGATTCCCTGAGATCTTGGAACAAAAAAAACTTCTGATTCCCGCGAGCCGAACGGCTATGGGGCGTAAAGTTATTCAATGGTTTGATCGTCAAGGTCTTCAACCCAATGTGCTGGGGGAGTTTGATGATGTTGCGTTGATGAAAGCTTTTGCTCGGTACCACGATGATGTGATTTTCTTGGCACCGACCGTATACATGTCGGAGATTGAAGACGACCGAAATTTACAGCTAATTGGCCATGTCGATGGGCTAAAAGAAGAGTACTACGTGATTTTTGCGGAACGAATGATCCAACACCCCGCGGTAAAAAATGTTTGTGATGCTGATTTCAGTCAAATGTTTGAGTAAACCCGTATCGTTGCGTAAATAAATAGATTACTATCAATAAAAATATAATTCTAAATAATATCTAAGTAAGCAAGATACTTGTTTTAGTGAGCAAAACTATTAATTATTGATGGCGCACCAATTAAAATCCTTGGTGGATAATATTGGTGTATCACTAACAACTAAATTAGAGGTTCTAATAATGAAGACTCTGGAAGTGTATCTTGATTTTCTTAGATATATAAATCAGTGCAACACAACAAGCTGGCCAGGGTTGGAATAAGTAAGTTGTAGCTAGAGGTCCAACACATGAATCTACAAGAAATGGAGCAGAACTCCGCAAAAGCCGTCGTGTTGCTCAAAGCGATGGCAAACGAGAGACGCCTACAAATCCTTTGTATGCTGCATAACCAAGAGCTGTCCGTGGGAGAGCTGTGTGCAAAGTTAGAGCTAAGCCAGTCGGCATTATCTCAGCATCTTGCTTGGCTTCGCCGTGATGAGTTAGTCACGACAAGGAAAGAAGCACAAACGGTGTACTACACATTAAATAGTGATGAAGTGAAAGCGTTAATAAAAACACTGCATAGTCTTTATTGTGCTGAGAGTGCTCAACATTAATTAAATAGTCCTAATATACTGCTCATCTTAGAGTGTGAATCTAACTTGTTGGAATATTTGAGAGTGGCGTTAAACTTTTGATGATAGGGTACTACTCATCGACCAATTTGCTTTGTTCTCAAGTGTTTTATTAGTGCTTTCTAGTTTGAGCGTTATATGGGTAATGAATAAGCTGATGTCTTTAAATGGGACATTCAGAAAAAGAAAAGCTGGCATTGCCAGCTTTTTTTATTAAGAAAATTTTGTAGATATAAAAAAACCGACACAAGGTCGGTTTTTTCTTCACTGTAAAATCAGGACTCTATTAAAGAGCTTTGATTTGTGCAGCGAAACGAGACTTATGGCGAGCTGCTTTATTCTTGTGAATAAGGCCTTTAGTTGCCATGCGGTCTAGGATAGGTGTAACTACAGCGAATGCAGCAGTTGCAGCTTCTTTGTCGCCTGCTTCGATAGCAGCAACAGTTTTCTTCATGTAAGTACGCATCATTGAGCGACGGCTAGCATTGTGCTGACGACGTTTCTCAGCTTGGATAGCGCGCTTCTTAGCAGATTTACTATTTGCCAAGGGTCTAACTCCCAAAAACTTAGTTCTGTGACAATTTAAGGGCGAGGAATATCCCTCATTTGCGCTTAAATGTCAAATGATTTGTGCAAAAACCGATCTAAGCCAAAACAAATTTTGGTAAGAGAGGTTATCGCGGTTAAGATGGCGGGGATTCTAACAGCATTTTTATACCAATGCTAATAATTATCCGCGAAAGGCACACTTATTCCTTACAACCCGCGGATAGATTTTTGACGTCTATTTGCAGCACCTGTCAGAGAAACAGTATAGGGTTAGCTGTCTTATGGTGATATTCCGAGGTTACAGTGAGTAAACGACTACTCAAGTCTGGCATGATCGTCAGTGCTATGACATTTATTTCCCGCGTTCTTGGCCTAGTTCGTGATGTTGTAGTGGCAAATTTAATGGGGGCAGGAGCAAGCGCAGACGTTTTTTTCTTCGCCAATAAAATTCCTAATTTTTTACGACGTTTGTTTGCTGAAGGTGCTTTTTCCCAAGCGTTTGTACCTGTTTTAACGGAAAGCCATGCTCAAGGCGACATGGATAAAACTCGGGAGCTCATTGCTCGTGCAGCGGGCACATTGGGGGTGATAGTCTCAATTGTTACCATCTTAGGTGTTCTAGGTTCCGGTGTGGTGACTGCACTGTTTGGTTTTGGTTGGTTCCTAGACTGGATGCATGGTGGTCCCGCGGCTGAGAAGTTCGAACTTGCTAGCGTGATGCTCAAGATTACCTTTCCTTATTTATGGTTCATCACTTTTGTTGCCCTATCGGGAGCCATTCTCAATACACTAGGTAAGTTTGCGGTTTCTTCGTTTACTCCCGTCTTCCTCAACGTAATGATCATTTTGGCAGCATGGTTTATCTCGCCGCAGATGTCACAGCCAGAGATTGGTCTTGCCATCGGTGTTTTCCTTGGTGGTTTGGTTCAGTTCTTATTTCAAATCCCTTTCCTTATTAAAGCGGGGGTTATGGTTAAGCCGAAATGGGGCTGGCGCGATCCGGGCGTGGTGAAGATCCGAACCTTAATGATTCCTGCTTTGTTCGGTGTGTCGGTAAGCCAAATCAACTTGTTGTTTGATACTTTTATTGCCAGCTTTCTGCAAACCGGTTCGATCAGTTGGTTGTACTATTCAGATCGCTTGTTGGAATTCCCGTTAGGTCTGTTTGGTATTGCTATTGCAACGGTGATTTTACCAGCATTATCACGCAAACATGTTGACGCACAAAATGAAGGATTCGCACAAACCATGGACTGGGGGGTGCGCATGGTGATCTTACTTGGCCTTCCTGCAATGCTTGGTTTGATGGTACTGGCAAAACCTATGTTGATGGTGTTATTCATGCGAGGTGAGTTTTCGCCACAAGACGTACATCAAGCATCATTGTCACTCTTTGCTTACGCTTCAGGCTTGTTGAACTTTATGCTGATTAAAGTGCTCGCTCCGGGTTATTACTCGCGTCAAGACACTAAAACGCCAGTGAAATACGGCATCATTGCGATGGTGACCAACATGGTATTTAATGCAATTTTTGCGTACTTCTATGGCTACGTTGGCTTGGCTATCGCGACGGCACTATCGGCATTTGTGAATATGGCACTGCTGTATCGTGGCCTGCACATCGCAGAGGTATACCAAATCACTAAGCGAACCGTCTTCTTTATTATACGTTTAGCTATTGCTGGCGCGGCGATGGTGGCGGCAATCTTATGGCAACTGGAAGATATGTCAGTATGGCTGGGCTGGAGCTTTGCTCACCGAAGCGCGGTGCTAGGGATGTTGATCGGTTTAGGAGCCGTGGTTTACCTAATGGTTCTATTTTTAACTGGTGCGCGTTTAAAAGACCTAAAAGCTGGGACAGACTGAGGGTGATTAGTATATAATCCGTCAGTTTCACACAGTGTAAAGTAAAACAGAGGCAGAAAGCAGTATCCAATGGAACTGATTAGAGGCATTCACAATATCAACCCGCGACATCATGGTTGTGTGCTGACTATTGGCAATTTCGATGGTGTCCATAAAGGCCATCAACAAGTATTGCAGCAAGTGTCTGAGCAAGCGGACAGGCTATCCTTGCCTTCTGTTGTGATGACCTTTGAACCTCAGCCGATGGAGCTGTTTGCCAAAGACAAGGCACCTGCAAGGTTGACGCGATTACGCGATAAGTTCGTGCAATTGAGTAAGCTCGATATTGACCGCTTACTGTGTGTCAATTTCAATCGCCATTTTGCAAGTTTAACCGCGGAAGAGTTTATCCGTGACTTGTTGGTCGAGCGTTTGGGTGTTAAGTTTCTTGTCGTTGGTGATGATTTCTGCTTTGGCAAAGGCCGTACAGGTAACTTTGCAATGCTGCAGGAAGCAGGGGAAAAATACGGCTTTGATGTCGTAAGTACCCAGAGCTTTTGTTTACAACAATTACGTGTCAGCAGTACGGCTATCCGGCAAGCGCTGGCGCGTGACGATTTGCATTCCGCGCAACAGATGCTGGGAAGAAACTACAGCATCAGCGGTCGTGTTTCTCACGGAAGAAAGCTAGGTCGAACCATTGGGTTCCCTACTGCAAATATTCCTTTGAAACGCTGTGTTTCTCCGGTTTCCGGAGTCTATGTTGTTCAAGCGCTTGGCTTAGGAAATAAGCCAGTTGGTGGTGTTGCTAATATTGGTCAAAGACCAACCGTCAATGGTGTTCGCCAACAGTTAGAAGTGCACTTATTCGACTTTCATGCCAATTTATATGGCAAGCAACTAGAAGTGGAACTTTTGCATAAACTTCGAGATGAGCAAAAGTTTGAGTCGTTTGAAGCACTTAAACAACAAATCGAATTGGATGCTGAAGCAGCAAGGGTGTGGCTGCGTCAGCTTAAGCGTTGAGCGGTTTATTCCACCGTCCAACATAATGTCTAATTTTCGCCCAATATAACGGAATTAAGAATCGATGAGTGAGTATAAAGATACCCTGAACTTACCTGAAACAGGGTTTCCAATGCGCGGCAACCTGGCCAATCGTGAGCCAGAAATGCTTAAGCGTTGGTACAAAGAAGATCTTTACGGTGAAATCCGTAAAGCTAAGAAAGGCAAAAAGTCATTCGTATTGCACGATGGCCCTCCTTACGCAAATGGTGACATTCATATTGGTCACGCACTAAACAAGATTCTTAAAGACATTATTATTAAATCCAAAACACTTTCAGGTTTTGACGCACCTTACATCCCAGGCTGGGACTGCCACGGTCTACCAATCGAATTAATGGTAGAGAAGAAAGTAGGTAAGCCAGGCCAAAAAGTGACAGCAGCGGAATTCCGCGAGAAATGTCGTGAATACGCAGCAGGTCAGGTTGAAGGTCAGAAAGAGAGCTTCAAACGCCTTGGTATCATGGGTGAGTGGGACAAGCCATACCGCACTATGGATTTCGCAACTGAAGCGAACATTATTCGTGCTCTTGGTAAGATCGCAAGCAATGGTCACCTGCTAAAAGGTTTCAAACCTGTTCACTGGTGTACAGACTGTGGTTCTGCTCTTGCTGAAGCGGAAGTAGAATACAAAGATAAAGTATCGCCATCTATCGACGTTCGTTTTAAAGCGGCTGACGAAGCGGCACTGCTATCTAAATTTGAACTGACAGAAGGTCATGAAGGTCACGGTGACGTATCTATCGTTATCTGGACAACAACACCTTGGACACTGCCTGCAAACCGCGCAGTATGTCTACGTGATGATCTAGAGTACGTGCTTATCCAAACAGAAGGCGACAACGCTGAGCGTATCATCGTTGCTGCTGAGCTAGCGAAAGACGTAATGGACCGTGCGGGTATCGAGCACTTCCACAACCTTGGCTTTGCTAAAGGTGCGGACCTAGAGCTTTCTCAATTCCAACACCCATTCTACGATTTCACTGTACCGGCGATCCTTGGTGATCACGTTACGACTGATTCAGGTACTGGTGTTGTTCACACTGCTCCTGGTCACGGTCAAGAAGACTTCGCGGTTGGTAACAAGTACAACCTAGAAGTAGCAAACCCAGTTGGCTCAAACGGTGTTTACCTACCAGATACAGAGCTATTTGCTGGTCAGCACGTATTTAAAGCGAACGATGCAGTAGTAGAAGTACTAAAAGAAAAAGGTGCACTACTACACCACCACGCTTACGAGCACAGCTACCCACACTGTTGGCGTCATAAGACCCCAATCATCTTCCGTGCTACACCTCAATGGTTCGTTTCTATGGACCAAGCTGGCCTACGTGCTAAAGCATTAGAGTCAATCAAGAATGTAGAGTGGATGCCTGAGTGGGGTCAAAGCCGCATCGAAGGTATGATCGAAGGTCGCCCTGAGTGGTGTATCTCTCGTCAACGTACTTGGGGTGTGCCAATTGCTCTGTTTGTTCATAAAGAAACAGCAGAACTTCATCCAAACACGCTAGAGCTGATCGAGAAAGTCGCTAAGCTGGTTGAAGAGAAAGGCATCCAAGCATGGTGGGATGTAGATGCCGCTGAACTACTAGGTGCTGACGCTGACCAATACGAAAAAGTGCTAGATACGCTAGACGTATGGTTCGATTCAGGTGTCACTCACTTCTCTGTTGTTGATGCTCGTGAAGAGTACAACGGCAACAGTGCAGACCTATACCTAGAAGGTTCTGACCAACACCGCGGTTGGTTCCAATCTTCTTTAATTTCATCTATTGCGATGAAAGACGAAGCACCTTACAAACAAGTACTGACACACGGTTTCGTGGTTGACGGTCAGGGTCGTAAGATGTCTAAATCTATCGGTAACGTGGTTGCGCCAAAAGACGTAACCAACAAGCTAGGTGCTGACATTCTTCGTCTATGGGTTGCTTCTACAGACTACACTGGTGAAGTTGCGGTTTCTGATGAAATCCTAAAACGCAGCGCAGATGCGTACCGTCGTATCCGTAACACAGCGCGTTTCTTCCTAGCTAACTTGAGCGGCTTCAACCCTGAAACAGACATCGTTCCTGTTGAAGAGATGGTTGCGCTAGATCGCTGGGCGGTTGGTCGTGCACTAGCAGCACAAGAAGAGATTGTTAAAGCATACGAAGAGTACAACACACACGGTGTGACTCAGCGTCTAATGCAATTCTGTTCAATCGAAATGGGCTCTTTCTACTTAGACGTAATTAAAGACCGTCAGTACACAGCAAAACGTGGCGGCAACGCTCAACGTAGCTGTCAGACTGCACTTTACTACATCGTAGAAGCGCTAGTTCGTTGGATGGCGCCAATCATGTCGTTCACTGCAGATGAAATCTGGAACGAAATGCCAGGTCAACGCGACAAGTTCGTATTCACTGGTGAGTGGTTCGACGGTCTATTCGGTCTTGCTGAAGGTGAAGAGCTGAACAACGAATTCTGGTCTGAGATCCAAGCGGTTCGTGGTGCGGTAAACAAACTTCTAGAAGATGCGCGTAAAGAGAAAACCATTGGTGGTGCACTACAAGCTGAAGTGACTCTATTTGCTGATGACGCACTAGCGGCGAAGATCAACAAACTTGAAGATGAACTGCGCTTTGTTCTACTAACCTCTGCGGCGAAAGTTAAGCCTCTAGGTGAGAAGACGGATGCAGCACAAGCCACAGATATCGAAGGCTTATTTGTTGAAGTAGCAGCAGCTGAAGGCGAGAAGTGTGATCGTTGTTGGCACCACACGCCAGACGTAGGCACAATTGAAGGTCACGAGAAAATCTGTGGTCGTTGTGTGTCTAACGTAGACGGCGAAGGTGAAGTACGTAAATTCGCGTAATTGCCTAGAACGACTGAACTTTTTTTTAAATTAACAGCCCCAGTATTTACTGGGGCTGTTTGTAGGTAAAGTAATGAGTGAAAAAGCACTGACGTTAAAGCAATCTGGAGTTCGCTGGCTGTGGTTAGCAATTCTGGTATTTATTGCAGATATTGGCATCAAATTGGTGGTGATGGACAACATGGGCTACGGATGGGCAAACCGAATTGAGGTGTTGCCATTCTTCAACCTACTTTACGTTCATAACTACGGTGCCGCTTTCAGCTTCTTGAGCGATCAAGCTGGTTGGCAGCGCTGGTTATTTACAGGTATCGCGTTTGTTGTTACGGGTCTTTTGACCTACTGGATGAGTAAGCTTCCAGCAAAAGAAAAATGGAACAACATTGCTTATGCACTGATTATTGGTGGTGCAGTGGGCAACGTGTTTGACCGCGTCGTTCATGGCTTTGTTGTTGATTACCTAGACTTCTTCTGGGGTAACTACCACTGGCCAGCATTCAACCTTGCTGACATGGCGATCTGTATTGGTGCGGCAATGATTATTCTGGATGGCTTCCGTAAAAAAGACGCTGACAAGTAATCTTTTGCGGTATATCGAATAACCCTAAGCGTCGTCCGTTGATTCGAGCGACGCTTTTTATTATGTTGGAGCGCCAATCAGCATATCAATGTATAAAAAGACCAAGCTGACAGCGTAATAACCCAAGAACAAGGAAGCATTAACGTGACAACAATAACCAATGAATCGGTAGTAACCCTTCACTTTACGATTAAAATGAAAGACGGATCGGTTGCAGATAGTACTCATAACATGGGTAAACCAGCGAAATTTGTTATGGGTGATGGCAGCTTGAGTGAAAACTTTGAGCAGTGCTTGATAGGCCTCGAAACAGGCGCACAAAAAGCGATTGAGCTAAAGGCAGAAGACGCGTTTGGTATGCCAAACCCTGATCATATTCACTATATGGATCGCACTAAATTTGTAGGTGATGCAGAAGTGGAAGTTGGTACAATCATGGCCTTCAGTGGCCCTGATGGCATGGAAATCCCGGGCATTATTACAGAGATTGCAGGCGATTCAGTCACTGTGGACTTCAACCATCCTCTAGCGGGACAAGACGTGACTTTCGAAGTTGAAATTTTGTCAGTAGAATAGCGAACCCAATAAAGATAATTTCCATGAGCAATGAAATGAAAATCCTATTAGCTAACCCACGCGGCTTTTGTGCTGGTGTAGACCGTGCGATTAGCATCGTAGAGCGTGCGCTAGAGATGTATCAGCCACCGATTTATGTGCGTCATGAAGTGGTGCATAACCGTTTTGTGGTTGAAGGGCTAAAACAACGTGGTGCTATCTTCGTTGAAGAGCTGCATGAAGTGCCAGACAACAACATTGTGATTTTTTCTGCTCATGGTGTATCGCAGGCGGTTCGTCAGGAAGCCAAGCTGCGTGATTTGACCGTATTTGACGCAACGTGTCCTTTAGTAACTAAGGTGCATATGGAAGTGGCGCGTGCGAGCCGTCGTAATATGGAAGTGGTTCTGATTGGTCACGCAGGTCACCCTGAAGTCGAAGGTACGATGGGGCAATACGCCAGTGAAACCGGTGGTATGTACTTGGTTGAAACTCCAGCCGATGTTGAGAAACTGAAGGCGATTGTGAAAGATCCATCCGATCTTCATTACGTAAGCCAAACGACGCTTTCTGTCGATGAAACTGCCGATGTTATCGAAGAGCTACGCCGCGTGTTCCCAGATATCCAAGGTCCACGTAAAGACGATATCTGTTATGCGACACAAAACCGCCAAGATGCCGTACGTGAATTAGCTGGTGACGTAGATGTGATGGTTGTGGTGGGTTCTAAAAACTCATCAAACTCTACACGTCTTAAAGAGCTAGCTGAAAAGCTAGGGACACCTGGCTACTTAACCGACTGTCCGGAAGATATCAAACCTGAGTGGTTCGAAGGCAAAACAAAGGTCGGCGTGACTGCGGGAGCATCTGCTCCGGAAGAGCTCGTTAATCAGATTCTAGAGCGAATCAAAGAACTCGTTGGTGCCGAAGCGGTTGATGAAGTACTTGGCCGTGAAGAGAATATGTTCTTTGAAGTACCTAAAGAATTGCAAATCAAGCAAGTGGATTAGTCTCCATTTATCGAATATTCAAAAGGCGACCTTTGGGTCGCCTTTTTTACATCTCTCTTAACTCATTTAGGTAATCACGAATTTGGTCTTTTCCTAAACCATCGATAATCATATCAGACATCTTCGTGATTCTTCGCTCAAGCGATTGAGCAACCTTTTCGCAATGTGCGTACATGTCTTCATCAGAACCATAGGTCGGAAAAGCATCAACTTGCCAGTTTACTCGAACGCCCCCCGCAAGCCACTGAGGAGCGGTTTCTTGATGTAAAGAATCACAGAGAATAATAACGATGTCGGGAAGAAACTGAGTTCGCTCCTCCCATGAATGTGTGTGGATATGCGGAATGGGGAGTTGGTGGTCATCTAAATATTTTTGCACCACTGGGTGCACCTTGCCTGTGGGATGTGAGCCTCCACTGGTGACACTAAAATCCGCTGACAGGATATTGGTTGCGATTGACTCCGCGAGGACGCTTCGTCCAGCGTTGTGCTTACATATGAATAAAACTTTATACATCATCGCCTCGTCTTTTCAGAGCGTCCTATTTATACGCTAGCGGAAACTCAGCGATGATGTGTGAAGTTTTTGTGTTAGTGGCTAATGCCGAGCATCTCTTTGAGCACCTTTAAGTAGCGGCGGCTTACTGGTATCTCAAAGCCTGTTTTGGTGATGATTTCCGCTAACCCATTTTCCAGTAACTTGATTTCGCTAATCGCTTTAATACTGACTAAGTATTGACGATGGCAGCGGACTAGAGGGGTTTTCTCTTCCAACGTTTTTAATGTCAGTTGGGTGCTCGCGGTTTGGCTGGTGGAGCGTACATGCACGCCGCTGATATCACTGTAAGCACATTCCACCGTGTCGGTGGCCATGATAACGATGCGGTTGTGTCCGATGCACGGTATCTGATCCAACGTGTCAGGTGTAATAGCAGACAGTTGTTGCGTTAGGGCGGATTGGCTAATGACTTTGTTTAGTCGTTTTACCGTTTTAGTTAGCCGGCATGGGTCGACAGGTTTGAGCAAGTAATCAAAGGCATTGTCTTCAAATGCTTGAATCGCATACTGATCATAAGCCGTGACAAAAACCACATAAGGCATGGTTTCTGGATCAAGCATCCCAAGTAGTTCAATCCCCGTGACTTGAGGCATTTGGATATCGAGAAACACCACATCAGGCTTAAGTTCATTGATTTTTTTTAGGCCGAGGATTGCGTTTGAGGCATCGCCCACGACCTCAACTTGGCCTGTTTCATCCAGTAACTCTGCTAGCTCTTCACGAGCAAACTGTTCATCATCAATGACGAGTGCGGTTAACATCCAACATTACCTTTATTGCTTCAGCGTGCTTTTATGATTTTGGGGGAATGATAAAGCTCATTTTAGTAAATTGATGTGGCTCGCACGTAATTTTTAGCGCTGCATCACGTCCAAATTGATTAGTGAGACGCTTGTCCACAATTTCTAAACCTAGCCCTGAGTGGTTTTCTTTTGGCGCCTCAAAACTGCCTGCGTTGTCTTCGACGGTAATCAAGTGACCTTGTGGGTGTGCTTCGCTGTATATATGAACTTTACCACCTTCAAGCATGTTTGAAATGCCATGCTTAATGGCATTCTCAACCAAAGGCTGGAGTGTAAAGCTTGGTAATTTGATGTCCAGCAATTCAGGTTGAATATCGATTTCAACCTCTAAGCGGTCCGTAAAACGCGCTTTTTCGATGCTCAAGTACGAGTTCACATGTGCAAGCTCTTCCTTTAACGTCACGGTATTAATGTTCTGCTTTAAATTGCTGCGGAAGAAGTGCGATAGATTTTGGATTAGCTCGCGCGCTTTGTCAGGGTCACGACGAGTAATCGCACTAATAGTATTGAGGGCATTAAACAAAAAGTGTGGATTCACCTGAGCGTGAAGCAATTTTATTTCTGCTTGGGCGAGTAAGGCTTGTTGTTGTTGGTAATCGCCATAAAGGATTTGGCTAGATAGAAGCTGGGCTATTCCTTCCGCCATCGACATGTTGGCCGTCGAGAACAATTTACGCTTCGGTTCATACAGCTTTATGGTACCAATGACCTCTTTCCCTGCACGCAGTGGGATGATCAGCGCAGATCCGAGCTTGCAATCTTTTGCAATGGAGCATTGGTATGGACGCTCCGCACCATCAAGATAAATGATGTCGTTTTTCTCCATGGAGTCTAATGTGCTTTGCGATGAAATCGGCGTGTTCGGTTTATGGTGATCATCGCCAATGCCCACAAACGCCAAGATCTTTTCTTGGTCAGTAATCGCGACAGCGCCCACTTTGGTTTCTTCGTAAATAATACGTGCGATTTTCTCTGCGTTTTCGGTGTTGAAGCCGTTGCTTAGAATTCCCACTGAGCGATCAGCAATGGTGAGCGCTCGACGCGAAAACGTCGCAGAAAACTTTTCAAAGATTGCTTTTCTGTCTTGCAGGATACTCATGAACAACGCCGCACCAAATGAGTTCGCGATGATCATAGGCGCTGCAATAGCGGACACCAGTTCATAGGCTTGATCAAAAGGTTTCGCGACGGCGAGCAGCAAAATCATTTGCACCACTTCTGCAACAAACGTGACGCTGAATACGACGCTTGGATTAAACAGCAATGCGCCTTTATTTCGCTTGATAAGGTAAACGTGGAGCAAGCCACCAATTACGCCCTCGGCGGTGGTTGAAATTGCGCAGGCTAGGTCAGTAAAGCCACCAAGAGAGTATCGATGGATGCCACCAGTAAATCCGACGGCGAAACCTACAACAGGTCCACCAAACAGCCCGCCCATAACTGCGCCGATCGCACGAGTATTGGCAATAGCATCGTTGATGTGCAGACCGAAATAGGTGCCGAGAATACAAAAGCCAGAGAAGAGTACGTAACAAATTAGGCGGTGGCTTAAGCGCGAAGAAATACTCAGCAAAGGTAAGATGATTGGCGTTTTACTTAGCATGTAAGCCAAAACTAAGTACACACACATCTGTTGTAAAAGGGAGATGACCAGTTCCATAGTGAACCTAACCTAGAATCAATGTTGTTATTGTATACCTAAGTAACCTCAAGATGCTTGGCTCAGATAGATAAGAACAGCTAAGTAAATGATGCTGCGCTGTGCTTTCTGAACCTTAAAGTGACTTGGGTATAAAACAAAAAGAGCCTGCAATTGGCAGGCTCCTATCTTAGTCACTCAGATGTGACGAGTATTACGCTGTTTCTGATACGGCTTGTGGTTTCTCTTCGTCAGCCAGTTCAGTTTCACCTTTACCCTTAGAGGTTTTGATAACGTAACCTGTCACAGCTAGGGCAAACACAATACCTACGATAGTTGAAAGTTGCATTGGCAGACCAAAACCTAGCGAGCTGTTGTTTAAGATGAACGTGACACATACCGTGGTCATGAAGATAGCTGGGATAGTGGTAATCCAGTGCAGCTTGTTGTGACGCAGTAGGTAAGCGGACGCAGTCCAAAGCATCATTACCGCTGTTGTTTGGTTTGCAAAACCGAAGTAGCGCCAGATAATGCCGAAGTCTACTTGAGTTAAGATACCGCCGATAACGAACAGTGGAAGTGCCATCAGTAGACGGTTACGTAGCGTTTTTTGTTCCATGTTGAAGTATTCAGCAAGGATCAAGCGGCTTGAACGGAACGCTGTATCGCCAGACGTAATTGGTAGGATAACCACACCCAGGAACGCAAGGATACCACCGAACACACCTAGCAGACCAAATGATGCGCTGTATACCACGTTACCAGGGCCACCGTTTTTCACAGCTTCTGATAGAGCGTCTAGAGAGCCGAAGAAAGACAGAGCGATAGCACACCAAATTAGCGCGATAACACCTTCACCAATCATTGCACCGTAGAATACGAAGCGACCGTTTTTCTCATTTTCCATACAACGCGCCATCAGTGGAGACTGAGTTGCGTGGAAGCCAGAGATAGCGCCACATGCGATAGTGATGAACAATGCAGGCCATAACGGCATGTCATTTGGGTTGAGGTTAGAGAACATGTCCGAAACTTGGAAGTCACCCATTACTGTGTGTTCGCTAGAGAAAGCAACGGCTGTCATTAGACCAACAGACATAAAGATAAGTAGGGCGCCAAACAGTGGGTAGAAACGACCAATGATTTTATCGACAGGAACAATCGTCGCAATGATGTAGTAAGCAAAAATAGCAATAACCATTGTAGTCATGCTTACGCTCAAGCTTGTTTGATCATTGATGAGGTTAGTAATCATGCCAGCAGGGGCTGAAACGAACACTACGCCAACTAGAAGCAATAGGACAATGGCAAAAATATTCATAAAGTGTTTTGCGCCATTACCTAGGTAGCGACCTGTAATGGTAGGTACAGATGCACCGCCGTTACGCACTGAAAGCATGCCTGAGAAGTAATCGTGTACTGCACCAGCAAAAATACAACCGACTACAATCCAAAGCATCGCCGCAGGACCGTATAGTGCCCCCATGATCGGGCCAAAAATTGGACCAACACCTGCGATGTTAAGTAGTTGAACTAGGTAAACTTTCTTTGTTGACATTGGAACGAAGTCAACACCGTCCGATTTGGTGTGAGCTGGCGTTTGGCGTTTTTCATTGATGCCGAAAATCTTCTCGACGAAAGCGCCGTAGATGAAGTATCCGCCGATTAGGGCTGCGACACAGGTTAGAAACCACATCATAGCAATTGTCCTTGGTCTTAGTTGGGTAGGGTAATTTTTTAATCTCAGGATGCATGTTATGCGTCACTTGTGTTAAATGCATTCGGTTAGTAGATGAGTGGTCGAATAGAGCACTGAGTGGTCGATATGCTGCTTGAGCGGTTTTTAAAAATGGCGAAAGGTTGATGACAGTCTTGAGCGGCTGATTTGAGTCATCAGTGGTTAAATCTGCAAGCTCAGCGGCAAGCGCCAATAATTAGTGGTAAGCTTATTTTTGAAAACAATTACTTAAGGAAGAACCATGAAAAAGGTAACGGTAGGTCTGGCACTGGCTTTACTTGCAGGATGCACAGCAACGACAGCAGATCTTGCCAAGTCGGGAGATTGGCATCAGATCGGATATCAAGATGGCATAACCGGACACACATCGCGCACGATGAGCGAGCTTCGTGAGTTGGGTAGTGTTAAGCAAAGTGACTACGACCAAGGTTATTTAGAAGGTTTACGTGAGTACTGTAATCCTGCTTTTGCGTATCAAATGGGGTTATCTGGTCAGTATTACGAAGGGGTTTGTGAAGGTACTGAGCAAGCGCAAAAATTCCGCATGGAATGGCAACGTGGTTGGAATGAATACTCAAATTAATAGTCAATAAAGCCGTTGTTACACTGTCTGCATCACATAAATGTGGCAAAATCCTCCTTATTAAACTATGTTCATATTGCTTGATAGTGAGCACAGAAAAAAAGGAATCACATTATGTCAACGCAAATGGCTGGTGGCTGGAGTCCATTTCATGAACTCACAGCAGAGAATAAAGAAGTATTTGCTAAAGGTATCGAGGGGTTTGTCGGTGTCAAATACTCCCCTTTGGTTGTGGCTACTCAAGTCGTAGCCGGACAAAACTATGCGTTTTTCTGTAATGCAGAAGTTGTCTACCCTGGAGCACAACCATACCCAGCAATGGTTCATATGTTCAGTGACCTTGAAGGTAAAGTCGGTATTACTCACATTGAACGATTGAACTACTAAATTAAGCCATAAAAGGCGCCTGACTTTTAAATAAGTGAGGCGCTTTATTGATTAAGATTGATTAGTTTGCGCGATCACGACTTTTCTTAAATATCCTTGCTTGGCGTTCAGTTGCTCAGTCGCGCTTTCTCTATCCAGCCCGGTTAAAATCATCAAAATCGCTAACTTGGCGTCGTAGTCCGTTTCTTTGAGCGCCGTTTTAGCCTCTTGGTTAGTACAATCTGTTGCTTGCATAACAATACGAGCCGCTCTTGCAACTAGCTTTGCATTCGTCGCTTTCACATCTACCATTAAGTTCTGATAACTTTTGCCTAGGCGAATCATGCTTGCGGTAGTGAGCATGTTCAGTACGAGTTTTTGTGCTGTCCCTGATTTTAAGCGAGTGGATCCCGTTAACGCTTCAGGTCCAACAACGGGGCTAATCGCAATATCAGCAATATCTGCAATCGGAGAGTCAGGGTTACAAGATAGTGCTACAGTGGTGGCACCAAGCTCGTTCGCATACTCTAAGCCACCAATCACGTAAGGTGTTCGTCCACTTGCCGCAATACCAACGACGACATCGCGTTGTGTTAGCGTATTCTCTTTAAGATCTTGCTCGCCTAATGTAGGGTCGTCCTCCGCCCCTTCTTTTGCACGGAACATTGCCTCTTTTCCACCGGCAATAATACCAACGACCATCTCTGGATCTGTGCCAAAAGTTGGTGGGCATTCTGAAGCGTCCAAAACGCCAAGTCGACCACTGGTACCCGCACCGATGTAAAACAACCGACCTCCGACCTTAAATGCTTCCGTGATCTTATCAACGGCTTCAGCGATCTCAGGCAACACTTTTTCAACGGCAAGAGGAACGAGTTTGTCCTGTTGGTTGATGCGTTGAACAATATCGAGAGAAGGCAGCAAGTCGATGTCCATGGTGTCTGGGTTTCGCCCTTCAGATACCAGATGGGATAAAGCTGCGATAAGTGCATCGTTCGTCATAATGAATTAAGCCTTTTTGTTTAGGATATATTGCCCTTAATTTTTTGAATAGAGTACACCCAGTGAAGCGAGACGACTTGCCCCCGTAACTTCCGGTAAGTTGCTAGGGAGGCCGTGAATATGGCGCTGCGCAAGCCAAGCAAACGCCATTGCTTCCATGTAATCGCCATCAACACCTTTTTCTGCCGTTGTCGCAACGCTCCATTGTGGCAATAACTTAGCTAGTCGCTGCATCAAAAGCGGGTTTCTTGCTCCACCGCCACAGACTAATAGTTGAGGTGTGATGCCATGAGAAAACTTGTCGACTTCGTTGGCAATGGTAATTGCAGAATACTCGCAAAGTGTACGTTGTACGTCTTCGATTGGTAAATTGTGATGGGCCAGTTGTTGATGCAGCCAGTCAATATTGAACAGTTCTCGCCCGGTACTTTTAGGGGCAGGCATGGCGAGGTAAGCTTCTTTGAGTAATTGAGTCAACAAAGTAGCGTTTACCGTTCCTTTAAGTGCAAATTGTGCATCTTCGTCGAAGCTTTGCCCAGTATGCAGCGCACACCATGCGTCCATCAACATATTGCCCGGGCCTGTGTCATAGCCAATGACTGGTTGTTCTGGATGCAGTACCGAGATATTGGCAATGCCTCCAATGTTAAGCACCACAATTGTGGAATCCTGCATCGCAAAAATGCTTTTATGGAAAGCAGGGACGAGTGGGGCACCTTGTCCACCTAGCGCCATGTCTTTACGACGAAAATCCGCTACCGTATCAATGCCTGTCTTGACTGCGATAATGTTTGCATCGCCCAATTGAGTGGTAAACGGCAAGTTTCCGGTAGGCTGATGGAACACTGTTTGACCGTGATTACCAATCGCACGAATTTGCTCTGCGACGTAGCCAGACTTATTGAGTAGCTGTAACACAGCATCTGCAAATAGGTGGCCGAGCTGGTGGTCAAGTTCACCTATGGTTTTTAAATTTGTTGCTTGACCGGTACAAACAGATAACAGCATGTCTTTTAGCGCTGCGGGCATTGGGTAGTCGTCGTGCGCAATCAGACGAACATGCTCATCGCTTATTTCAACTAGAGCGGTATCAACGCCATCCATACTCGTTCCAGACATCACACCAATGTACAGTTCGTTAAATTTCATAGCCGATCTCGTCAATTCTTCATTCACTTATTGTAAAGCAAATCTGAAGCGAATAACCTCATCGAATACGAGATATTCAGCCGATTTTGAGGAGAAAACATGGGACCGTTATGGGTTGACGTTGCGGGGTATGAACTGACCGCTGAAGACAAAGAAATCTTGGAGCATCCTACGGTTGGTGGCTTAATTCTATTTGCTCGCAACTATCATGATAGCGAACAGCTTCAAGTACTTACTCAATCCATCCGAAAGGCGGCTAAGCGCCCGTTTTTGATCGGTGTGGATCAAGAAGGCGGCCGAGTGCAGCGCTTTCGTGAAGGTTTCTCATTAATTCCTGCTGCTGATGAGTACGCTAAACATCAAAATGGTGAAGAGCTTGCTCGTATGGGCGGTTGGTTAATGGCAGCAGAGCTGATTGCCCATGATATTGATTTAAGCTTTGCCCCGGTACTTGACCAAGGCCATCAATGTAAAGCGATCGGTAACCGCGCATTCGGTGAAGATGCCGACACCATTCTTCGCTATAGCACTGCATATATGCAGGGAATGAAGAGTGTTGGCATGGCAACGACAGGCAAGCACTTCCCTGGACATGGTGGCGTGATTGCAGACTCACATCTAGAAACACCATACGACGAGCGCAGTGATATTTTTGAACAAGATATGGCGATCTTCAAAGCGCAAATTGATGCCGGTATTTTAGATGCCATGATGCCTGCTCACGTGATTTTCCCACATTATGATGCTCAACCAGCCAGCGGTTCTGAATACTGGTTAAAACAGGTCCTGCGTCAGCAATTGGGTTTTAAAGGTTTGGTTTTTTCGGATGATTTGACCATGGAAGGCGCTGCGATTATGGGCAGCCCAGCCGAGCGAGGTGCTCAAGCATTGAGAGCTGGTTGCGATATGTTGTTAATGTGTAATAAACGAGAAGCGCACGTTGAGGTATTAGACAACTTACCGGTTTCAACCGTGCCACTCGCGGATGGATTACTGAAAAAACAGTCATTTTCTCCAAGCGAACTTAAGCTATCTCAAGAGTGGAAAGCGGCGAGTGAAGCGATGAAACGCTTGACTAGCTAAACCTCTTGTAAAAGATTCAAAACAGCGATGAGAAGCCAAAGTTAATTATGCTTTGGCTTTTTATTTGACTGTAAATTTTAATTTACACTAAATGTTTTTTATTATGTACGCTTGTTTTTCTTTTTTAGCCTGTTATCTTGTCGTTAAAGCTTAGTTGTCTCACCAACGGTTTGGTTGGGTGTAAAAATAAATATACAGGTTAGAGTTATGCAGAAAAGTGAGTTGAGCAATATTAATATTATCGAAGAACAGGTTCTTATTACTCCGGAGGAACTAAAAACCAAGCTTCCTTTGAGTGAAAAAGCACGTCGCTTTATTCAAGAGTCTCGTCAAACTATCGCTAATATTATTCACAAGAAGGATCACCGCCTGCTTGTTGTATGCGGTCCATGTTCTATCCACGACGTGGAAGCGGCGAAGGATTACGCAAAGCGACTTAAAGCACTCTCTGAACAACTAAGTGACCAACTGTATATTGTTATGCGTGTTTACTTTGAGAAGCCGCGCACCACGGTCGGCTGGAAAGGCCTGATCAATGACCCACACCTAGACGGCAGTTTCGATATTGAACACGGTCTGCATGTTGGACGCGAACTTCTGGTGGAGTTGGCAGAAATGGAAATCCCGCTCGCGACTGAGGCTCTAGACCCAATTAGCCCACAATACCTGGCGGATACTTTTAGCTGGGCTGCAATCGGCGCACGTACGACGGAGTCACAAACTCACCGTGAAATGGCAAGCGGCCTGTCTATGCCAATCGGTTTTAAGAATGGCACCGATGGCAGTTTGGCAACCGCAATTAACGCGATGCAAGCTGCGTCCTCTAGCCACCGTTTTATGGGAATTAACCGTGAGGGACAAGTCGCACTGTTGACCACCCAGGGCAATGCTAATGGACATGTGATCTTACGTGGCGGCAAGCAAACTAACTACGATTCGGTATCCGTCACTGAGTGTGAGCAGGAGATGGCGAAATCTGGTCTTGATGCTTCATTAATGGTGGATTGCAGTCACGCCAACTCACGTAAAGATTACCGTCGCCAGCCATTAGTCGCGGAGGATGTGATTCATCAAATCCGTGAAGGCAATAAATCTATTATCGGTCTTATGATTGAAAGCCATATCAATGAAGGAAATCAATCTTCTGACTTAGCTCTTGAAGAGATGAAATACGGTGTATCTATCACTGACGCATGTATCAATTGGGATTCAACTGAGGCACTATTACGTCATGCACATGAAGAGCTAGTGCCTTTCTTAGAAAATCGTCTAAAGGCTAATTAATACAGGATTTAAGGAACATCAATGGCAGTTGAACTTAACGCATTACGCGATCAGATTGATGCAGTCGACAAGCAAATGTTGGAGCTATTGGCTCAGCGTTTAGCGCTCGTAGAGAAAGTTGGGGAAGTAAAAAGCGAACATGGTTTGCCAATTTATGCTCCAGACCGCGAAGCGGCGATGTTAGCTTCTCGTCGCGCTGAAGCTGAAAAAATGGGAATTCCTCCACAGCTTATTGAAGATATTCTGCGTCGAACAATGCGTGAGTCTTATGCCAGCGAGAAAGATTCCGGTTTTAAGTGTTTGAACCCTGATTTACGCTCAGTTGTTATTATTGGTGGTAATGGTCAATTGGGTGGCCTGTTTGGGCGTATGTTCAAATTGTCGGGCTACCAGGTCAAAGTTCTCGGTAGTAAAGACTGGGATCATGCGGATGAGATTCTAGACAACGCGGGTTTAGTCGTGGTCACGGTGCCGATTCATCTAACGGAAGGGGTGATCGAAAAACTGGGGAACTTGCCGCAAGACTGTATTCTGTGTGACCTGACTTCTATCAAATCGAAGCCTCTGCAAGCAATGTTGAATGTGCATCAAGGTCCTGTGGTTGGTTTGCACCCAATGTTTGGCCCAGATGTTCCGAGCCTTGCCAAGCAGGTTATTGTGTACTGTGATGGCCGTGGTCACGAGCATTACCAATGGCTATTGCAACAGTTTGGGATTTGGGGCGTAAGCTTGTGCCAAATCGATGCACAAGAGCACGATCATGGCATGACGTTGATTCAGGCGCTGCGCCACTTCACGTCGTTTGCTTACGGTATGCACCTTAGCAAAGAGAATCCGAACATCGATCAGTTGTTGAAGTTAAGCTCGCCAATCTACCGCCTTGAATTGGCGATGGTGGGACGACTGTTTGGTCAGGATCCGAACTTGTACGGTGATATCATTTTCTCTTCTCAAGAGAATATCGATATGATCAAGCGATTCCATCAGCGTTTAGGTGATGCAGTAGCGATTCTGGATAGCAGAGACAAAGCGCGATTCATCGAAAGCTTTAAGCAGGTGAGTGATTGGTTTGGTACTTATTCTCAACAATTTATGAATGAGAGCCAAAACTTACTCAAACAGGCGAATGATAATATTCATCGCGGCTAATCACGGGTCATTTAGCCGTGCAGAGTCCGAAACAAAAAGAGCAGCGTAAGCTGCTCTTTTTCGTGTTGATGGACAAATCAGTTCGTCGCAGTATTACTCGTATCTTCACTTGATACTGTGTTGATACTGGTATCGCGATAGGGTGAATTGGTTAAATTGACTTGTAGGCGTACAACGTTATCAATCAATTGAACCAAAGGTCCCCATTTCACTTTTTTCTCTTTTTCAAAGACGTCATTGAAGTTTTCTGGCGTCCACTCCATTAAGTATTGAGGGTTGAGTGCTCGTCCGAGGAAGCGTACTTCATAGTGCAAGTGTGGCCCTGTGGAGTTGCCAGAGTTACCGCATTGAGCAATGATGTCGCCTTTACTAACAAACTGACCGCTTTTCACTTTGAAGCGTTGTAGATGAGCAAAGGAGCTCATAAAGCCAAATGAGTGACGAATGGTGACATAGTTACCATAACCACGATTGCTCGGGCGAACGGTTTCCACCACACCGTCAGCCGGTGCCAGGATCTCTTCTCCTCTTTTACAAGTCAGATCGATACCAGTATGAACATGCCTCTTACCTGAAATCGGATTAATACGACTGCCGTAAGAAGAAGAAATACGTTGGTATGTGACTGGGCTGTCATTTGGTATCAAACGGAACATCGTCGCGCGAACAGCAGAATCGATAGCGGCTGCGTCAATTCGCTCCTCTAACCCCATGCTGTTCTCATCGATCATCAACTCTTCGTCTGCGAGACCTAAAACCGATTCAACGTCGAATACCCGTTTGCCCAATAGCTGAATTTGATTGTTTTTGTCCGTCAAAGACTGGGAAAGCGAATGATTGGTATCAAGCTGTTCTTCGTAAAGAGCCGTCACTTCGGCCTTTTCACTTTCCAGTTTGGCGATGATTTGTGTTAGTTCGTCTTTATTGTGCATCTGCTGCTGATTAAGGTACCACGCGCCACCAACGACGGCGGGTAATGCCAATACTGAAGCAAATACTGCTAGGACCGAACTGCGGCCCAAATAGAACTGCTGATCGCCGCCTTTCGTCGGGATCTGCATGATGATTTTTTTAGACATAGTTATTGTTACTTAAATAGGCGTTCATTTATTTTTCTCCTAAAAACCAGAGAGGTGCTCTAACTCTCGATTCAGAAGGTCGTTATTGCCTACATTCAATTCTATAAATCGTTTTAGTTGGCTAATGCTTTCGATGTCTACCTTAGCGATCTTCAACCTAATCTCACACTTAGAGACATTCACAATTTGCGCTTTTAACGTAATCACTTGTTCGGATTGATCAAATGAAAAAGTCACATGGACCGGAAGGGTTGGATCCAAAGCCTCAGTCTCTTCCACTTTCATGAGTAAACCATGCAAGGAAAGATCTTGAATCCTAGCTTCAATTGCCAAGTCACGTTGTTCTATCTTAGCTGGAGCTTGATGGAGAATACGTGAAAAGCGTCGTCTCTCTGTCATATGAATATTCTCGTCAGGTCGTCAAACAGAATTGAATAGTATATCAATACGAACAAAAAATGTTCGATTGTTGTTTGAAAAGTGTCGAGGTCGCTACAGAGTGACGTAAGTGCTATGTCATGTTCTTAACGAACGAGACGGGCTAATGAGCTCTTTTTATAACAAAGAAAACAAAGGCCGCTATGATAGCGGCCTTTGTACAAATTACAATCAAACTTTGTGGGTTGCGATTACTTCGCAATACGCTTGTATTTGATACGGTGTGGTTCTGCGGCTTCAGGACCCAATGTTTTCTTCAACCAATCCATGTACTCTGTGTAGTTACCTTCGTAGAAGTTAACTTGGCCTTCGTCACGGTAGTCAATGATGTGGGTAGCGATACGGTCAAGGAACCAACGGTCGTGCGAGATAACCATTGCACAACCAGGGAACTCTAGTAACGCTTCTTCTAGAGCACGCAGTGTTTCAACGTCAAGGTCGTTGGTTGGTTCGTCGAGTAGCAACACGTTACCGCCCGCTTTAAGCAGCTTCGCAAGGTGGACACGGTTACGCTCACCACCCGATAGTTCACCAATAATCTTTTGTTGGTCACTGCCTTTAAAGTTAAAGCGTGAACAGTATGCGCGAGCTGGGATTTCGAAGTTGTTGATCTTAATGATATCAGCACCTTCAGAGATCTCTTGGAATACGGTTTTAGAATCGTCCATGCTGTCACGGAACTGATCGACAGATGCTAGTTTTACTGTATCGCCCATCTCAATTGTGCCCGAGTCTGGTTGTTCAGTACCACTTAACATCTTGAATAGCGTCGATTTACCTGCGCCGTTCGCACCGATGATACCAACAATCGCACCTTTAGGGATGCTGAATGACAGGTCATCAATCAGAACACGACCGTCAAATGACTTGGTCAGGTTCTTCACTTCAATAACCTTATCACCTAGACGCTCACCAGGTGGGATAAACAGTTCGTTGGTTTCATTACGTTTTTGGTGATCAGAGCTTTGTAGCTCTTCAAAGCGAGCCATACGTGCTTTTGACTTCGCTTGACGACCTTTAGGGTTTTTACGTACCCACTCAAGCTCTTTCTCGATAGTCTTTTGGCGAGCACTCTCTTGGGAGGCTTCTTGTTGTAGACGAGCGTCTTTTTGCTCCAGCCATGAGGTGTAGTTGCCTTCCCATGGGATACCTTCACCACGGTCCAGTTCTAAGATCCAGCCCGCAGCGTTATCTAGGAAGTAACGGTCGTGGGTGATGGCTACTACGGTACCTGTGTAATCCACTAAGAAGCGCTCTAGCCAAGCAACTGATTCTGCATCTAGGTGGTTGGTAGGTTCATCAAGCAATAGCATGTCTGGCTTAGAAAGTAGCAAGCGACAAATAGCCACACGGCGGCGTTCACCACCTGATAGGTGCGCAATTTTTTGGTCCCATTCAGGTAAACGAAGTGCGTTTGCCGCACGCTCAAGCGCATTTTCTAGGTTGTGGCCATCTTTCGCTTGGATAAGGGCTTCTAGCTCGCCTTGCTCTTTTGCAAGTGCGTCGAAGTCTGCATCTGGTTCAGCGTATGCTGCGTAGACTGCGTCCAAACGTTTCAGAGCGTCAGCAACGTCAGCAACCGCTTCTTCAACAACTTCACGAACGGTTTTTGATTCGTCTAATACTGGTTCCTGAGGTAGGTAACCTACGTTTAGACCAGGTTGTGGACGCGCTTCACCGTCGATATCCGTGTCGATACCTGCCATGATACGTAGCAGTGTGGATTTACCTGCACCGTTCAGACCTAAAACACCGATTTTCGCACCAGGGAAGAAGCTCAGAGAGATGTCTTTAAGAAT